>JBKPKU010000028.1:0-31676 GCA_046731295.1 Actinomycetota bacterium | reverse complement strand
GCGAGCCGGGCGTCCGCCGCGTTGCCGTCGCCACCTCGGATCGGGAGATCGTGATCGGGTAGGCCACGAGGGCCTCGCGTGCGCGAGGCCCTCGCCGCCTCGAACCGTCAGTCGACGGCCTGGAAGTAATGCTTCTCCAGGTGGTCGGCGACCTTCTTTCCGAGCACCGCCCCCTGCACGTCCGCGGTGCGGAAGTGGATCCCGCTCCAGATGCGGGCACCGATGATCTCCTTGATCGCGTCTGAGAAGCGATCGAAGGTCCTGGTCGGACACGGCGCGGGCGAACACTTGTTACTGATGGCCGTGAAGCTGACCTTGTCGGTCCCGAAGAACTCCTGCAGGGTCCGCACGGTCGCGCCGCTGACGCAGGTGTGGCCTGACGGGTGGTCGGGGAACCCGGGCGTGACCAGCGGTGGACCGGACACCGTGACGGTCGGATCGAACAGCGGTACCCAGTCGGGATCGGCCTTCGTCGCCCGGTTGCCGTCGGCGGCCGCCTCGCGGATCGCCGTGATCGGCCTCCAGAAGCTCCAGTGGGCCTTGTCGTTCCAGCAGCCGATCAGGGCGTCGGCACCGGCCAGGTTGGTCATCGCGAACAGTCGCGCGCTGTCCACGATGTCGAGCCCCCCGCCGAGGGCGAGCGAACGGTAGACGCGGTTCCAGATCGCGATCCCGTTGTCCTGCCAGAAGATCGCCGCGGCGGTCTGATCCGGCGTTCGGGTCGTGCTCGTGAGCGAGCCGAGCTCCTTGACCTCATTGAAGTCCGCCGCGTACGCGGCGCTCGTGAGCGCGTTCGGGCCGTCGGTCCTCAGCATGCCGACGTTGGGGACCAAGAACGGCCGGACGAAGCCGACCCATGGGGCGGGGTCCTGCGCGACGATCCCGTTCGGACCCTGCGGCGGCCCGAGCCGCCACTGCCCCGGATCGGTGCCGGCCACGAATTTGAAGGAGCCGCCGCGACCGTCGTTCAGCCTTTCGGTGAGCATGGCTGTTGCGGCCGCCTCGCCCACCTCGATCCCGCCGGTCTTCGCCGACCCATCGGACACCTCGGCGAGCGCCGTGTCGTAGAGCGCCTGGAGGGTCGAACCCTGTCCCGCCGGGACCACGCCCGCCAATGGAGGGGTGGCGCCGGGGAAGCCGACGAGCACTCGGAACGCCGCGGTCGCGACCGCGGCCTTCTTCGAGTCACCAGGGTCCGCATCCGGCGCGACCAGATAGGGCTCGTAGCCGCCGTCGATCGCATTCACCGCGTCGTAGACGGCGCCCTGCACCATCGCCAGACTGAGCACGGCCGCCTGAGGAGGTTGACCCGCCCCCGCCGGGGGCGCCGCCATGATCGCGGTCGAGGCGATCCCGTTCCATCGGATCGCCATGTTTTCGGCGGTCTGGCCCCTCGCGGACGGTGCGAACCCTCCGAGGCCGAGCATCGCCGCCACCATGAGACAGACGACGAGCACGGCCGTCGGTGCGATCGTCCTCCGCATCGCGTGCGTGTGCCGCATGACCCCTCCCTTCTCGCCGCTCTCGATGAGCGACGGTCCTTCCGGCGACGCTAGGGGGACGGCTCGGCCCGCTCTACGGGGACGGCCAGGCAAAGGGGCGGTTCGAACCCCCCCGTGCCACCACGGTGTCGCGCTTGACGCAGGCGGAGCGGGAACGGTCAACTTCCCCTGTCGAGGCGGAGGGGGGTCAATCGCCCTGGGGGATCGGCAGGTCGATGAGCTGCGGGCCGAGGTCTCAGAGCTGCGCGCATCTCGCAGACGCTTGGCCCTGGCTATCGACGCGGATCGGCGCGAGTTCGAGCGAGCTTTGCATGATGGTGTGCAGCAACAGTTGGTCGGGCTCGCCGCCAACCTGGAACTCGCGGCCGGATCGGTTGACGCCGATCCCGAGGCGACGAGGCGGCTCCTGACGGAGATGCGTCGCGATACACGGCAGGCGATGGAGCAAGCGCGCACGCTCGCTGAACGGATCTATCCCCCGCTGCTCGAGTCGGGGGGGTTGGGCGTCGCGCTGCGCTCGGCGGCAGCGGGTGCGGACGTGCCGATCCGGATCGAGATCGCCGGTGACCCTATGTTTCCACCTGAGGTCGCGGTGACGGTGTACCTCTGCTGCCTCCAGGTGCTCGAGAAGGTTGCCATCGGCACAACCGTCTCGATCATGGTGAGGAACGAGGGAGGGGCCGTTGCGTTCGAGATCGTCGCGAAAGGCGCCGCGGCTATGGAGTGGTCCCCGATGGGCGATCGCGTCGAGGCGCACGGCGGCCGACTGACGATCGAGTCGGGATCCGGCGACCAGACGCGAATAGCCGGTTCGCTCCCGGTTCCGGGATGAGGCTACCCGTCCTCGGCGAGGTAGAGGATCACCGCCTTGACGCGCTTGTGGACGGACGACTCCCAGGAGAGCCCGAGCTTGAGGAAGATCGAGTGGATCACCTTCTCGACCGAGCGCTCGGCAAGGAAGAGGGATTCCCCGATCGCGGCGTTGCTCTTGCCCGACGCCATCTCTCGCAGCACCTCGCGCTCGCGTGGCGTGAGCTGATTGAGCCGCGATTCGTCGCCGCGTGCATTTTCGGCGACCAGGGCCTCGACCACCTTCGGGTCGATCACCGAGCCGCCTTCCGCGACGGTCCGGATCGCCGACACCAGCTGCTCGACGTCCTGGACGCGTTCCTTCAGGAGGTAGGAGCGGCCCGCGCTGCCGCTCTCCAAGAGCGCGAGTGCGTAGCTCGGGGTGGCGTACTGGCTGAGCACCACCACGCCGACATCGGGATGGGTCTCACGCAGGCTCCCGGCGGCCCGGATGCCTTCGTCTGTGTTGCCCGGCGGCATGCGGATATCGGTGACGACGACGTCCGGCTCTTCCGCACCCACCGCCGCGAGCAGGGAATCCAGGTCGCCGCACACGGCCACGACCTCGACGTCGGCCTGGGTGTCGAGGAGCCGCTGAACACCCTCACGGACGATGAGGTGATCGTCCGCGAGCACGACCCGGATCGACATAGGCGGAGGATACGTCGGTGCCCGTCGCGCTGATCGTCGACGACAGCGAGGCGAACCGGAAGCTCGCGCGAGACCTCCTGAGCGGGGCCGGGTTCCGAACGCTCGAGTCGGCGACGGGCGCAGATGCGATCACACTCGCGTCCGAGCACATGCCTCATGTGGTGCTCATGGACCTCCGGCTCCCGGACATGGACGGTACGGAAGCCGCTCGGAGACTGGGCGACGACGAGCGGACGGCCGCAATCCCGGTGGTCGCATTGAGTGCCCTTTCGCTGGAGGGAAACGACGACTGGCTCCAGGCGGCCGGATTCGCAGGCTGGCTCGAGAAACCGATCCATGTCGCCACGTTCGCCGAGCAGGTGCGACGTTATTGCCCTGAAGCAACCCATTGAACACCGCGTCGCGATGCCGTGCTAGCAGGGTAGGCATGAGAAGGGGCTCCTTCTACCTTCGGGCTCTGGACGGATCGCGTGCCGCGATGGAAGCATCTCGGCACGCAACACGAGGCAAGCCTAGGAGGGAGGCGCCATGCGGAGGCTCTTGATCGTCGCGGTGCTCGGCGTCGTGGTCGTTTCGTTCGCGTCCTGTGGGGACTCGAGCTCCGATGCCGAGACTGCCGCGCTGCAACTGCAGGCCGACCGGTACGAGATCGGCCGGATCGAAGAGCGGTTCCACCAGGCCCAGACGATGAAGGACATCGATCTGATGACGAGCCTGTGGGCACCGAACGCCACGCTCACCATCGGGCCCGAGTTGACCGCGGCCGGCGTGGACGAGATCCGTCAGTTCTGGCTCGAGAAGTCGGTCGCGTTCGCTCCCGAGACCACCTGGGTCTCGGACCATCCGGCCTACAAGCTCGCGATCACGGTCAACGGGGACCGGGGCACGCTGCACTTCGAGTGCCACTTCGTGGACTACTCGACCGACGAGGTGGCGTCGATCACGGTCGCCGACATGGACGTTGCACGGATCGACGGACGGTGGCTGATCACCAACATGGTCGCGGGGTCGACGGAACTGGCTCCCTGATCCGGTGTTCGCGACTCGGTCAGCGAAGGGGCGAAGGGAGGCCGTCGCCGAGAAGCGCCGGCCGATGAGCCCGGGCGACTATCGGCTCGTCCGGGCCGTGGGTCGCCTGCCCGCCAGGGTCCACACGAAACTGCTCATCGCGTTCGTGGGGACGGCGGTGCTGCTCGTCGCAGTGGGTGCCCTCGGGCTGCGCGTCCTCGCGCAATCGAACGACCGGGTGGGCGAGCTCGGGCCGCTCCAGGAACGAGCCGCCGCATACGCCAAGCTCCAGAGCGATACCTCGAACGTCCGCAACCTCCTCTCGGAGAACCTCCTCAAGAGCGACGACTTCTACGTGGTGTGGCCCGACGCAGCGCCGATCGACCTCGGGGGGAACGCTCGCGTCGCGGTCGACCAGGCGGTCGCGAACCAGGTCGAGCGGATTTCGCCGGCGACCTTCCCCGATCGACTCGGATTCGTGCCTCCCGCCGAGGACGACCGCGTCCTGGGCGAGATCCGTGGGAAGAGCGCTCACCTTTCCTTCCTGATGGCCGAGCTCATCCAAGATCCGACAGATGCCCTTCGCGCGCAGGCGGAGGCGCTGGCCGTGGGCCTCAACCAGCTGGCCTCGGAGCTGGCCAATGCCACGACGGCCAAGGCGAGCGCCCTGATCGCCGACAACGCACGCGCGTACGCGAGCTCGCGAAGCCTCTACGTCGGCGTCGCGGTGGGGGCGATCGGATTGGCGCTCCTGCTCGGCTTCGTCCTGTCGTGGTCGGTGGTCGGTCCCATCCAGCGCATCGATCCACGCCTCGCGGCGATCGCGGGCGGAGACTTCTCGGGACACGTCGACGTCGAGAACCGGGACGAACTCGGTGCGCTTGCCGCGAACGTCAACCGGACGAATGACGAGCTCAGACGCCTCTACACGGAGCTCGAGGCGGCCAGCCGGCACAAGTCGGAGTTCCTGGCCAGCATGTCGCACGAGCTGCGCACGCCGCTCAACGCGATCATCGGCTTCTCGCAGGTGCTGCGCGAGGGAATGTTCGGCCCGGTGAACGAGAAGCAGGCCGAGTATCTGGACGACATCGTCTCCTCCGGGAACCATCTCCTCTCCCTGATCAACGACGTCCTGGATCTGTCCAAGGTCGAGGCGGGTCAGGTGGAGCTGGAGATCGGGCCGTTCTCCCTTCGCGAGGCGCTCGAGCGCGGCGTCGTGATGGTGCGGGAGCAGGCGACCGAGGAGGGGGTCCAGGTCGGGCTGACGGCCGGCTCCGAGGTCGACGTCGTCGACGGCGACGAGCGCCGGATCAAGCAGGTCATCTTCAACCTGCTCTCCAACGCCGTGAAGTTCACGCCGTCCGGAGGGGAGGTCGACGTTACCGCGACGAGGGTCAACGGCGAGGTGAGGGTCGCCGTCGCCGACACGGGCCCAGGCATCGCACCGGACGACCACCAGCGGGTCTTCGAGGAGTTCCAGCAGACCGAGGCCGGGCTCGAACAGCGCGAGGGGACCGGCCTGGGGCTCGCGCTCTCGAAACGCCTCGTCGAGCTTCACGGCGGCCGGATCTGGCTCGAGAGCGAGCTCGGTAAGGGGAGCACGTTCGTCTTCACGCTGCCGGCGAGGTCGGTCTCGTCATGACAGGTGAACGGATCCTCGTCGTCGAGGACAACGAGAAGAACATGAAGCTGTTCCGCGACGTCCTGAGCGCGACCGGCTATCGGACGCTCGAGGCGACGACCGGCGGCGAGGCGGTCGAGATGGCTACCAGGCACACGCCGGATCTCGTGCTCATGGACATCCAGATGCCGGACATCGATGGGGTCGAGGCCCTCCGAAGGCTGCGTGCCGACGCCCGGACGGCCTCCCTTCGGGTGCTCGCCGTCACCGCGCAGGCGATGCATGGTGACCGTGAGCACTTCCTTGCGGCAGGCTTCGACGGGTACCTCTCCAAGCCCGTGGACGTTCACGAGCTATTGGGCACCGTTCGGCAACACTGCGATGGACGGGCCGGATGAGCGGCGACGCCACGATCCTCGTCGTCGACGACATCCCCGCGAACGTGCGCCTGCTCGAGGCCGTCCTCGAGCCGCGCGGCTACGACGTCGTCTCGGCTCCCGACGGCGAGGCCGCGCTCGAGCTCGTGGGGTCCGCGAAGCCCGATCTCGTTCTGCTCGACGTCATGATGCCGAAGCTGGACGGCTACGCCGTCTGCCAGCGGCTCCGCGAACGGGACGAGACCGCCGTCCTGCCGGTGATCATGGTCACGTCGAGCGGGGCGGAGAAGACCAAGGCGATCGAAGCCGGCGCGGACGATCTCATCGAGAAGCCGTTCAGCCACGACGAGTTGTTGGTGCGGGTCCGTTCCCTCCTTCGGATCAAGCGGTACCAAGACACGATCAAGGCGCAGGCCGCGGAGCTCCTCGAGCTCAATGGAACGCTCGAAGAGCGCGTGCGGGAACAGGTGTTGGAGTTGGATCGGTTGCGGAAGCTGCGTCGGTTCCTCGCACCGCAACTCGCCGACGCCATCGTGTCATCGGGTGACGATTCGATCCTCCGCAGCCACCGGCGGCAGGTCGCGATGTTCTTCGCCGACCTCCGCGGCTGGACGGGCTTCGTCGATGCCGTCGAACCCGAGGAGCTGATGCAGGTCCTCGGCGAGTTCCACGCGACGATCGGTGGTCTGGTGCGGGATTTCGGTGCGACCGTCGGGTTCCTCGAAGGCGACGGGGTCCAGCTCTTCTTCAACGACCCCGAGGAGGTTCCCGATGCTCCATTACGGGCTGTGCGACTGGGTTGTGCGCTCCGCGAGCGGATGCGGGTGCTGACGACGCAGTGGCGAAAGCGCGGGTACGAGCTCGGCTTCGGTGCCGGCATCGCGCTGGGCTACGCGACCTGTGGCGAGGTCGGTTTCGAGGGCCGCTCCGACTACGCGGCGATCGGCACCGTGACGAACCTCGCGGCCAGGCTCGCCGATGAGGCGACGGCGGACCAGATCCTGATCGAGCAGCGCCTCTACTCCGAGGTCGAGGCCGACGTCGAGGTGGAGGCGGTTGGCTCGTTCAGGCTCAAGGGGTTCCAGCGGCCGGTCGCCGCGTTCGATGTCGTGGCCGTCCGCGAGTCGGCCGCGCAGGTGTCGGCCCAGCACGGGATCGGCTGAGCTCGGACAGCTACTCGATGGTGACGATCTCGTACACGGCACGATGCTCGCGACGCAGAACCCCGGCCGGGTCCGGATCTGGGCGATCGACATCGACGTGTTGCTCGAGATCGCACGGACGAGGAGTCAGGCGGCACCTTCACCTCGACGCCCGTCCTGAGGACGAGGGGGAATCTGACGCTCAGCCGAGCGCCTGTTTCAGGTCCGCCACCAGGTCGTCCGGGTGCTCGATGCCGACCGAGAGCCGGATCAGCGTGTCCGGGACCTCGACCGGCGAGCCGGTCACGCTGGCGTGTGTCATCGGGCCCGGGAGTTCGATCAGCGACTCGACGCCGCCCAGCGATTCGGCCAGGAAGAACAGCTTCGTCGACTCGGCCACCCGAACCGCCTCGTCGCCCGTGTCGACCTCGAAGCTGACCATCCCGCCGAAGTCCCTCATTTGCCGCACCGCGACCTCGAACCCCGGGTGGCCGGGCAACCCCGGATAGTGCACGCGCGTGACCCGCTTGTGGGTCTGGAGGAACTCGGCCACGGCCTTCGCGCCCCGGCAGTGCGCCTGCATCCGCAGCGCGAGTGTCTTCACGCCGCGGAGCGCCAGGTAGCAGTCCATCGGGCCCGGCACCGCGCCCGCCGCGTTCACGAGGAAGGTCAGCCGCTCGATCAGCTCCTCGTCGCTCGTAACGAGCGCGCCGCCGATGAGGTCGGAGTGTCCGCCCAGATACTTCGTCATCGAGTGCAGCACGACGTCGGCGCCGAGCTCGAGGGGCCGCTGCAGGTAGGGGGTCGCGAACGTGTTGTCCACGACGCACCGGGCACCCGCCTGGTGAGCGAGATCCGCGACCGCGGCGATGTCGACCACCTTCAGGAACGGGTTCGTGGGGGACTCGACCCACACGAGCGCCGTGTTCTCCCGGATGACGGAACGGCATGCGATCAGATCCGTCATGTCGACGACGTCGAAGGCCAGCCCCCACTCGCCCAGCACGCGGGCGAGCAACCGGTACGTCCCCCCGTACACGTCGTCGGAGATCAACACGTGATCGCCGGGCTTCAGCGTGAGCAGCAGCGTGGTCGTCGCCGCGAGTCCGCTCGAGAAGCACAAACCCTTCGAGCCGCCCTCGAGCGCCGCGAGCACCTGCTGCAGCGCCTCGCGCGTCGGGTTGCCGGCCCGGGCGTAATCCCACGCCTTCGGCTTGCCGACCGCGGGTTGGGCGTACGTCGCGGTCTGGTAGATCGGCACGTTCACCGAGCCGAACTCGGCGTCGGGATCCTGCCCGACGTGGATCGCTTGCGTCTCGAACCGCATGCGCTCGTCCGAGGCGTCGGTCATCGCATCTCCGGGGGCACGGCCCACTTCCGGCGGCGCAGTTCGTCGACCGCATCCTGCCCCTGTCGCGCGAGCGCCCACAGCGCCGACTTGCGCTTGGCGTCGTGGCCCGGCGCGAACTCGCGGCCGGTGAGCGAGGTGCACGAGGGGTCGCCGCACGCGCACGCCGAAAGGCCGGGGAGCGAGGGCTGCTCGCGTTCGTGCGGTGCGATCGACGCCCGCCGGTACGGGTGCGCGGGCAGGGTGGCCGAGGGGACGACGATCTGGCCCTCCCTCGGGTCGCCGGGCGCGCTGAACCGGCGTTCGAGCGCGAACAGGCCGGTGAGCGCCGCGAGGGCCGCGTCCACCTGGTCGGCCGAACGCAACGCGCCGGCGTCCACCCCGTTCGAACGCAGGATGTCGCGCCGCCAGGCGTGGGGGGTCATGCCCTTGGGTGGCAGGAACCCCGAGAGCACGACGGCGGTCGCGTGCGGGAAGACCTCGATCGCCGAGCCCCTGACCGACCCGGTTCGGTAGCGGGGGAACTCCTCGGCGATCGCGTCGAACGCGCGGAACCCGATCGTCATCCACTCGTAGAACGGGTGCTCGGCCATCTTCGGGTCCGACGGCGTGTTGAAGCACTGGATGCCGAACCAGCGCAGCTCGCGTTCGGTCAGGCGCGAGCGGCCGTTCGCGGCCCACGCGGGCGGTGCGTCGATCCCCACCACGTCGGGTCCGAAGTCCGGCACGAGCTTGTGCAGGTCGTCGACCGAGATGTGGCGAGCTGTGTCGAGGACGGTTCGGTCGGCGTCGAGCAGCACGAGGTCGAGCCCCTTGGCCACCCCGACGTCGATCCCGAGCGCTCGCACGTCAGACGCGGGAACGGTGGGCGAGGAACTCGAGGAGGTCGCTGCGGGTGAGGACGCCCAGCACCTGGCCTGCCTTCTCGACCAGGACGGCCGGGCCGTGCTGGAGGGTCTCGAACGCGAGCTCGATCGGCGCGTCGAACTCGACCATGCCGATCGGCGGTCCCATGACCTCGGCCACGTCGGCCTGGAGGGCGTCGGGGTCGCGGAAGATGCGGTCGAGCAGCGCGATCTCGTGCACGCCGCCGACGAATTGCGCCACGTCGGCGCCTTCGTCGCGGACGACCGGCGCCTGCGAGATGTTGAACCGCTGCAGCACATCGATCGCCTGGCGGACCTTGTCGTGCGCGCTCACGGTCACGAGCGAGGGCACCTCGCCGTGCTTGGCGGACAGGACCTCCTCGACGCGGACGATCTCGGGGCGCTCGAGCAGGCCGTACTGCAGCAGCCACGTGTCCGAGAAGGCCTTGGAGAGGTAGTTCCGGCCGGTGTCGGGCAGGATCACGACGATCGTGGCGCCCTTCGGGAGCTCGGAGGCGACGGTGAGCGCGGCCACCACGGCCGTCCCGGACGACGAGCCGACGAGGATGCCCTCCTCGCGGGTGATGCGCCGCGCCATGCGGAACGCGTCGCGGTCCGAGACCCGGACGTACCGGTCCACGAGCGAGGGGTCGAACGTCGTCGGCCAGAAGTCCTCCCCGATGCCCTCGGTGAGGTACGGGTGGACGTCGCCCGAGTAGATCGAGCCCTCGGGATCGGCGCCCACGACCAGCAGGTCGGGGTTCTCCAGCTTCAGGTAGCGGGCCGCGCCGGTGATGGTCCCACCCGTGCCGACCCCGGCCACCAGCACGTCGATCTCGCCGTCGGTCTGACGCCAGATCTCGGGACCGGTGGTGGCCTCGTGGGCGGCGGGGTTCTCCGGGTTGAAGTACTGGTTGGGCTGGTAGGCGCCGGGGATCTCCTCGGCCAGCCGGTCGGCGACCCGGTAATAGGACTCGGGGGACTCGGGCGGCACGGCGGTCGGACAGATCACGACCTCGGCGCCATAGCCGCGCAGGAGCGAGATCTTCTCCTGGCTCATCTTGTCCGGCATCACGAAGATGCAGCGGTAGCCGCGGAGCGCGGCCGCGATCGCGAGGCCGTGACCGGTGTTGCCCGAGGTCGGCTCGACGATCGTGCCGCCGGGTCGGAGCTTCCCTTCGCGTTCGGCCGCCTCGATCATCCGAAGGCCGATGCGGTCCTTGACGCTGCCGCCCGGGTTCAGCATCTCGAGCTTGGCCAGGACCGTCGGCTCGACGCCGCGGGCGACCTTCCCGAGACGCACCAGCGGGGTGTCGCCCACCGCGTCCAGGATGTTGTCGAGTACCTCCACCGGCCCCCCGAACTCGTGCGGTCACATCCTCCCACGAACCGCCCGACGCGTTCTCGGGGTCTCCCCCACCTCATCGGTCCTCGGCCCTCCGCGCACGCCGCACTATCATCGCCGCGTGAGCGCGCGCGAGATCCGGGCACCGCGGGGCACGACACTCTCGTGCCGGTCGTGGCCGCAAGAGGCCGCCCTGCGAATGCTCATGAACAACCTCGACCCCGATGTGGCCGAACGCCCGCAGGACCTGGTCGTCTACGGCGGGACGGGCCGGGCGGCGCGGTCGTGGGAGGCGTACGACGCGATCGTCCGGACGCTCCGGGGTCTCGGCGACGACGAGACGATGTTGGTCCAGTCGGGCAAGCCCGTCGGCGTGTTCCGCACGCACGAGGCGGCCCCGCGCGTGCTGATCTCGAACTCGATGCTCGTGCCGAAGTGGGCCGACTGGGACACGTTCCGAGACCTCGAGCACGCCGGCCTGACGATGTACGGGCAGATGACGGCGGGCTCCTGGATCTACATCGGGACGCAGGGGATCCTGCAGGGCACGTACGAGACGTTCGCCGAGGCGGCGTCGCAGCGGTTCGGCGGCACGCTGGCGGGGACCGTGACGCTGACGGGCGGGCTCGGCGGGATGGGCGGCGCGCAGCCGCTCGCGGTGACGATGAACGGCGGCGTCGCCCTCTGCGTCGAGGTCGACCCGTCCCGGATCGAGCGGCGGATCAAGACGCGGTACCTGGATCGCGAGACCGACGACCTCGACCAGGCGCTGCGGTGGGTCGACGAGGCGCGTTCGGCGCGGGAGGCCGTGTCGATCGGCCTGGTCGGCAACTGCGCCGAGGTGCTGCCGTCGCTGCTCAAGCGCGGGTTCGCGTCCGACCTCGTCACCGACCAGACCAGCGCGCACGATCCGCTCGGCGGCTACGTGCCGGCCGGCCTGTCGCTGGAGGAGGCCGAGCGCCTGCGCTCGTCGCACCCGGACGAGTACCAGAAGCGGGCGTTCGAATCGATGGCCCGGCACGTCGAGGCGATGGACGGATTCCTCGAGGCCGGGTCGGTGGTGTTCGACTACGGCAACAACCTGCGGGCCGGCGCCGAGACCGGTGGGCTGTCGCACGAGCGCGCGTTCGCGTACCCGGGGTTCGTGCCGGCGTTCGTGCGGCCGATGTTCTGCGAGGGCAAGGGGCCGTTCCGGTGGGCGGCGCTGTCCGGCGACCCCGAGGACATCGTGAAGACCGACCGCGCGGTGGCCGCGCTCTTCCCGGAGAACGAACGGCTGCTGCGGTGGCTCGACATGGCCGAGGAGCGCGTCGCGTATCAGGGGCTGCCGGCGCGGATCTGCTGGCTCGGATACGGCGAGCGCGCGCGAGCGGGATTGCGGTTCAACGAGATGGTGGCGACCGGGGAGCTCTCTGCGCCGATCGTGATCGGGCGCGACCACCTCGATAGCGGCAGCGTCGCGTCGCCCTACCGCGAGACCGAGGCGATGAGGGACGGCTCGGACGCGATCGCCGACTGGCCGATCCTCAACGCGTTGGTGAACACCGCGGCGGGTGCCCACTGGGTGAGCGTGCACCACGGCGGCGGCGTGGGGATCGGGTACTCGATCCACGCCGGCATGGTCGTGGTGGCCGACGGGACCGAGGACGCCGCGGCCCGTCTGGAACGGGTGCTCACCACCGATCCGGGGACGGGCGTGGTTCGGCACGCGGACGCGGGCTACGAGGAGGCACTGGCCGTCGCCGCCGACCGCGGCGTTCGGCTGCCGTGGCGCGAGAACGGGTAGGCCACTAGGTCGCGGGCGGGGCCGGGTCCTCGATCGCCGACCCATCCGGGCGCGTGAACAGCGGAGCGCCGTTCGCCATCTGCAGGCCGAACCCACGATGGATGGCTCGATGATGCGGCCGGCATAACAGGCCCAGGTTGGAGAGCGAGGTCTCGCCACCGCCGGCCCAATGACGCACGTGGTGCGCGTCACACCACCCGGGCGGCCTTCCGCATCCCGGGAAGCGGCACCCGCGATCGCGGGCCGCGATCGCACGGCGAAGGCCCGGCGGCACCACCTTGGTGCGCCGCCCGGAGCTCGAGCGGTTCCGAGCCGCCACGGGTCACCACTCGCGTCAAGTCCGCGTTGCACGCGATGCGACGGGCCATCTCCGACGTGATTGTGCCCGTGTCCTCCAGGTGCGCACCGATACCGGAGCTGCCGGCCAGCGCTTCGAGATCGATTCTGACAACTACGTCTGGGCGCTCGCCGCTATCGACGGCCGATCCCGTGAGGCCAGCGTGAAGTGCGTCACAGACGGAGCAAACTCAGTGCCGCCCGCCGTTGCCGCTCGCGTGGTCGGCCGCCTCGCGCGAGCCGTAGTCCGGGCTCGTCCGATAGATGAGGTAGTCGACGCTCGCCCAGATCGTCTTCGAGAACGGCCAGAACAACAGGGGGAACAGCCCGGCGACGGCGAGGGAGGCGATCGTGAGCGCCGCCACGTGCAGGTCCGGCAGGTCGGCGACGAGCCAGGCGACGAGCAGCACCACCCACACGCCCGCGGTGACGACGTAGTTGATCGTCATCGCGCCGAGGAAGCCGCCCTCCTCGCGCTCGAGCCGCAGCCCGCACCTCGGGCAGCGTTCGCGGATCCGGAACCAGCTCTGAAACAGGTTGCCGGAGCCGCAGCGCGGGCAGCGCCTGGTCGTCCCGCGTGCGAACACGGTCATGCCGCCCGGACCTTTCGGCGGCTTGGCGGCCGCGTGCTCGGTCGAGACCCGGTCGACCCCCGGCGGCTCCGGCTCGAGATCGTCCCAGGGGTTCGACATCGCGCATCCAGCCTAGAACGCCGACGGCTTGCCGGGGGTGGGCCCCCTCCGTAGCCTTGCGCCGTGCCGATCCGGGTCGGGGAGTCCCTGTCGCTCGAGGACGTGGTCGAGGTCGCACGCGGCGCCGACGTCGAGCTCGGTTCGGGCGCGACCAGCCGTATAGAGGCCTCTCGCGACGTCGTCGAACGCGCCGTCGCCGCCAACCGGACGGTCTACGGCGTGACGACAGGGTTCGGCTCGCTCGCCAACGAGCGGATCGAGCCCGCGCAGGCCGACGCGCTCCAGGAGGGGATCGTCCGGTCGCACGCGACCGCGGTCGGTCGGCCGCTCTCGCGCGAGGAGGCCCGTGCGATGCTCCTGCTGCGGGCGCACGTGCTGGCGCTCGGGCACTCCGGAGTTCGGCCGCTCGTGGTCGATCGGATGGTCGAGATGCTGAACCGCGACCTGATCCCCGTCGTGCCCGAGCAGGGATCCCTCGGCGCGTCGGGCGACCTCGCGCCCCTCGCGAATCTCGCGCTCCCGCTCCTCGGCCGCGGCGAGTTGTTGGCCGATGACGGACCGACGCCCGCCAGCGAGGCCCTGAAGGCGGCCGGGCTCGAGCCCCTCGAGCTCATGGCCAAGGAGGGTCTCGCGCTGGTCAACGGGACCCAAGGCATGCTCGCGATCGGGATCCTGGCCGTCGACCGCGCGGAGCGGCTGGTCCGGACGGCGGACGTGACGGCCGCCATGAGCATCGAGGCGGCGCTCGGCTCGGATGCGGTGTTCGACGAGCGCCTGACCGCGCTCCGCCCCCACGCCGGCGTGGTCGAATCCGCGTCGAACGTCCGCCGACTCCTCGAGGGCAGCGCGATCGTGGCGTCGCACCGCGAGAGTACCCACCTCGTGCAGGACGCGTACTCGCTCCGGTGCACGCCGCAGGTCAACGGCGCGACCCGCGAGGTGCTGCGGTTCGTCCGCGCCGTGCTCGAGGTCGAGACCAACGCGGTCTCGGACAACCCGATCGTGTTCCCGGAGGACGACGAGGTCCTTTCGGGCGGGAACTTCCACGGACAACCGGTGGCGGTGGCGCTCGACGCGCTCGCGGCCGCGGTCGTGCCGCTCGCCAGCATCGCCGAGCGGCGGCTCTACCGGCTGCTCGATCCGACGCGGAACAACGGGCTGCCGGCGTTCCTGGTCGCGGAGAGCGGGCTGAACTCCGGCTTCATGCTCGTCCAGTACACGGCCGCGTCGCTCGTGTCCGAATGCAAGACGCTCGCGCACCCCGCGTCGGTCGACTCGATCGGCTCGAGCGCGGGCCAGGAGGACCACGTGAGCATGGGGATGACGGCGGCCCGACACGCTCGAGAGGTGGTCGCGAACGCGGAGGTCGTCATCGGGCTCGAGGCGCTCGTCGCGGCCCAGGCGCTGGACCTGCGGGCGCCCATCGAACCGGCCGCGGCCACGAAAGCCGCCAAAGACGCGATCCGCGAGGTGGTTCCGTTCCTGGACGCCGACCGCGAGCTCGGGGCCGACATCGACGCGGTCGTGGATCTCGTGCGCAACGGAGCGATCCCCGCCGCCGCCGAGGGAACCATCGGTTCACTCCGCTAGGCGAATCCTCGGCCCACGAGCCGGCCGGGTACTCGCGCACTCGGCTCAGGCGTCAGTGGTGGATCACGACGCGCACGCCATAGTCGGCGAGCGCGTACACCCACTTCGCATTCCGGTACGGGATCCGGACGCAGCCGTGGCTCGCGGCGTACGTCGGCACCTCGGTCCAGCCGTGCAGCGCGCGTTCGCCGTCGAAGAAGCTCGGGTAGTACTGGTGGTGCAGGCTCAAGGAACCGGGCCAATCGTTCACGGCGTGCGGAACCCTGGGGTCCGCCAACCGGCGCCACGTGGCCTCGTCCACGGTGAACGTGCGCGCCATGCCCTGCACCTTGTGGAACGCGACCACGGCATCGGCCGTTCGAAAGTCGTAGCGCCCGTCGGCCCCGCCGGCCAGGCGGTAGTGGAGGTCGACGAGTCGCTTCTCGAGCAGTCGGACGAATGTCCCGGACGAACCCGACGACAGGTTGGGGAGCGGCGCCGCGTCCGCCTTCGAGCGCGCCGAACCCTTCAGCAGGTCCGACGCCTCCAACGTCGCCTGCGCGCGGTACGTGCCGAGCTCGTTCACCGATAGCGTCGCGCGGAACGAGCCGTCGGCTGACATCGTCGCGCGTCGCGTCTCGACCGGGTGCCCCGATCGAAGCAGGGTCACGACCACCTGTTGGCCCTCCCGGGCCGGCCTGACGACTCCTCGGACGAGCACTCGATCGAACAGCCGCACCGGCGCCATCCGAACAGAGAGCACCGCACGCACCGAGACCGTCACCGGGTCGCTCGTGGCGCCGGCCAGGACCGCGACGTACGTGGTCGTGGCCGATGGCTGGATCTCGACCGAGAACGCGCCCGCGCCCCCAACCGTGGTCGACGCGACCTCGGCGCTCGTCTGGTCGAGGATCTGGACCATCGAGCCTGCCGGCGCACCGGTCGACGTCCCCGAGAGCGTCACCCTCTGGCCGAACTCGAGATCGCGCTCGGACGCGTCGAGCGTGACGGTCGTCGCGCTGGACTGCGCGAGCGCACGGCCCGGGACGAGAAAAACGAGGGCGAACGCGACCAGGAGCAAGAGCAGGCGCAGGCCTCACCGTCCCCCCACCCTCCTCCCGTCGACGAACGTGTGCAGCACCGGGTTGTGCCCGGGCCTGTACGGCACCTGCCTGAAGGCGTCGCCGTCCAGGATCACGAGGTCGGCGGGCCTGCCCGGCGAGAGCGTACCGCGGTCGTGCTCCAGGGCAAGGACGGTCGCCGCATTCACGGTCGCCGCCGCGAGTGCCTCGAGCGGGCGCAGGCCGTAGAGCGAGCATGCAGTCGCGATCACCTCGGGCATCGAGAGCACGGGCGAGGTCCCCGGGTTGAAGTCCGATGCGATCGCGACCGCGGCGCCGGCGTCGAGCAGCGCCCTCGCGTCCGGCGGCGCCGAACGCAGGAACAGCGTGGACGTCGGGAGCAGGACGCCGACCGTCTCGGAACCTGCGAGCGCGGCGACGCCGGCGGCCGAGACGCTGTTCAAGTGGTCGGCGCTCCTGGCGCCGAGCGCGACCGCCGCCTCGGCCGCGCCGGATGGCCCGAGCTGGTCTGCGTGGCAGCGCACGGGCAGGCCGACCTCGGACGCGGAGCGCGCGACGTCGGCGAGATCGTCGACCGAGAAGGCGATGTCCTCGACGTAGACGTCGACGGCGTCCGCGAGCGCGTCCTTCGCGGCCACGGGGATCAGCTCATCGCACACGAGCCGGACCCACTCGGCGCGCTCGATCCCCTCGGGCACCGCGTGACACGCGAGCAGCGTGACCGAGCACGTCTGTGGCGCCTCGTCGGCCAGCCGGCGCGCGAGGCGCAGCTGCCGCAGCTCGCCCTCGACCGACAGGCCGTATCCGCTCTTGAGCTCGAGCGTCGTCGTCCCGTGATCGACCATCTCCCGCACGAGCGGCACGCAGAACGCGAGCGCCTCGTCGTCGCTCGCCTCGGCAAGCATGCGCGCGCTGCGATAGATGCCGCCCTCGCCGTGCAGCTCTCGGTACGACACGCCCGACAGCCGCGCCTCGAACTCGTCGGCGCGCCAGCCGGCGAACGGCAGGTGCGTGTGACAGTCGACGAACCCCGGCGCGATCGTGCAGTCCTCGAACCACTCGGGTTCGGCGGCGGTCAGCTCGTCGACCGGACCGACGTACGTGATCCGGCCGTCATCCCATGCGACCGCCTGCTCGGCGGTCTCGACCGGCCACGACCCGTCGCCGCGCGCGATCGAGGTCGGCGTGACCAGCGTCGTCGCGGCGACCGCGCCGCTCGTCCCCTCGAACATCCGGCCCATGAAAGTCGACCGACCGGGTGCGTCGCAAGCGCCTTCCGACGGGGGGCTACCGCTCACGCGTTCGCGGTCGCTCAATGAGCCCCCGGAACCCCCTCCGTACACTGTGCCGAATGAGTCGGGCGGAGCAGATCCGGATCCGAGACGTGCTCCGCCTCCCCGAACTTCGGGCGGCCATGCTCGGCACGTTCGTGATCATGCTCGGGTTCGGGATCCTGGCGCCCGTCCTGCCGAACTACGCCCACAGCTTCGGCGTCGGGTACGACTCGATCGGCCTGCTGATCTCGGCCTTCTCGTTCACGCGCCTCGTGGCAGACCCGTTCGTGGGCCGGTTCATCGATCGGTATGGCGAGCGGTCGATGTCCACACTCGGCGCGGTGTGGGTGGGCGTGTCCTCGGTCGCGGCCGCCCTCGCGCCCACGTTCCCGCTCCTCGTGATCTTCCGCGGTCTCGGCGGGATCGGCTCGGCGCTGTTCTTCGCCTCGCTGCTCTCGTTCCTGCTCCGCTCGATCCCGCCGAGCCGCACCGGGCGCGTGATGAGCATGTACTACGCATCGTTCAACATCGGGTTCATCGCCGGCGGCCCGCTCGGGGGCGTCGTCGCGAACCTGTTCGGCCTGGCCAGTCCGCTGTACATCTACGCCGGCGCGTGCTTCGTGTCCGGCGCGCTGTTCTGGAAGACGATCCGCAACCCGGGGCGGCACGAGTCCGAGGTCCGCAAGGGTGGCGTCCGGCGCCTCCCCTGGAACCGGACGCTCGTCACGGTGCTGGTCGTCAACGGCGTCTACCTCTGGATGATCGGCGCGATCTTCCAGACCCTGGTCCCGCTGTTCGGCACCAGCTCACACGGGGTCGGGCTCACGCTCGGGGGCGTCGGCGTCGGGCTCGCGATCGCGACCGCGACCGAGCTCGCGACGCTGTACCCGGCCGGACACGCCACCGACCACTACGGCCGGCGGGCGGTCTTGATCCCGGCGCTCGCCGGACTCGCGCTGGTGACGGCGGCGTTCGGGCTGGTCTCGACGCCGATCGGGTTCATGATCGCGATGGGCGTGCTGGGCGTCGCAAGCGGCTACTCGGGGGTCCCGCCCGCGCCCATGCTCTCGGATGTCACGCCCGAGGAGCTGAAGGGAACCGCCGTCGCCGTCTACCGCTTCGTGGGCGACCTCGGGTTCGTGATCGGGCCGTTGGTGGCCGGGTGGTCGGCGCAGGCGTTTGGATTCGGGGCGTCGTTCGTGATCAACGCGATCCCCGCCGTGATCGCGCTCGGGCTGGTGCTCTCGATCCGCGAGACGATGCTCGCGCGCCGGCCCGCCGAGGACTCGGGCCTGTGACCCCGCGCGGCTAGCGATGCGGGTCCGCGCCTCCCGTCTGCTGCCCGTGCCGCCCGCACAGGTATGGAAGCACGTCCGGCGGTGGGAGGAGCAGGCTCGCTGGATACGCGACGCGGTCTGGGTCCGCGTCCTCACCGAGGAGCGCGAGGGCGAGGGCGTCCGGATCCGGGTCCTGAACCGCGTCCTCGGCATCCCGCTGTTCACCGAGCGGCTTGAGGTGGTCGAGTGGGATCCGCCGGCCCGCTTGGTGATGGCGCATCGGAGCTTCGTCCGCGGCGTCGGCACCTGGGAGCTGCACGAGCGGGGCGCGGCCACCGTGTTCGGGTGGACCGAGGAGCTATGGCTGCCGGTCCCGGTGCTCGGGGCGCTCGCGCTGTGGGTCTATCGGCCCTTCCTGCGCCGGCTGATGCGGGGCAGCCTCGCGAACCTTCAGCGGCTGATCGAGTCGACGTAGGCCCGCAGATCCGGCAGGTGGGCCGAGGCGTGCATGAAGCCGCCGGCATCCGAACCCAGGAGCGAACCGACGCGTTCGCCCAGCGTGTCGTCGTCGGGGTCGTGCGGGTAGGGCGAGGCCCACACCTCGTCGCTCGTCCCGCGGATCGCGCCGACGAGGCGCCGGTGCAGGTCCTCGAACCTCGCGAGCACGTCGTCCGGGTCGGCGTCGAGGAACCGATCCACCTCCTGTTCATTGAGTCGGTCGGCCGCGCCCTCGGCGCCGAACGCGTCTTCGATCGAGGGCCGCTCGCCGCGACCGAACGCGTCGATCGTCTGCAGGGAGAACTCCTCCCACGAGCCCAGGTGCGCCGCGAGGTCCTTCGCCGACCACTCGCCGCCGCCCATCGTCCCGCGCCGCGCGAACGCGTCCGCGTCGAGTTCGGCGAGCAGCTCCGCGACCGCGCCGTGCTGCTGCTCGAGCAGGCCGACTGCCTCGTCGCGCGAGATCATGCGCGCATCCTAGCGGTGCGGGTAGCATCGACGAGGGCAGGGGAGTCCGGGGAACTGGGCTGAGAGGCCGGCTCGAGGATCGGCAGATCCGCCGCCGGCGACCCTTGGAACCTGATCCGGGTCACACCGGCGGAGGGAGCGAACGTGTCGCGCGTCGCCGAACGCGTCGAGAGGATCCTCCAGCGCGAGACGCCCGCCTGGGGCATCCGCCCCGTCCCGGCCGATCGACGCCGGCTCGGCGGGCTGGACGTCGGGGTGTTGTGGTTCGACCTGTCGATCGGGCTCCTCGTGATGGTGACGGGCGCCCTGTTGGTGCCCGCGCTCGGGTTCGGGAGCGCGATCCTGGCGATCGCGGTCGGCACGGTGATCGGATGCGTCCCGCTCGCTCTCGTGGCGCTGGCCGGCCAGCGCGAGGGCGTTCCCACGATGGTGCTGCTGCGGCCGGTGCTCGGTGCCCGCGGCTCGGCGGTACCCTCCGTGCTGAACGTGATTCAGCTCGTCGGCTGGACCGCGGTCGAGTTCTGGGTGATGGGCGGGGTCGCGAACGTGGTCTCGGCGCGGCTGTTCGGGTTCGAGTCGCGGGCGTTCTGGCTCACGCTCGTCGCGATCGTGTGCACCGGGCTGGCCTTGGGCGGCCCGGTGCTCGTCGTGCGGCGCTGGCTCGAGCGCTTCGGGATATACGTGCTGCTCGGCGCGGCGGTCTGGATCACGGTCGAGGTCCTGCGCGCGGGCGAGCTCGGATCGATCTGGCGCACCCCGGGCCAGGGCGGGGTGCCGTTCTGGCTCGCGGTCGACCTCGTCGTGGTGATGCCGGTGTCGTGGCTGCCGCTCGCGGCCGACTACAACCGCTTCGCTCGGCCTGAGGCTCGAGCCACGCTGGGCACGTACGCCGGGTACGCGATCGGGAACGCGTGGTTCTACGCCCTCGGCGCGCTGCTGGTGCTGGGCGCCGGCGCGAGCGCCGACGCGCTCGGCATCGGCTCGGCGATCGTGGCCGTCGCGGGGGGCGGGCTGGTGCTGGTCGCGCTGCTCGTCGGCGAGAGCGACAACGCCTTCGCCGACATCTACTCGGCGGCCGTCTCGACGCAGAACGTCGCGCACGAGGTGTCGCAGCGCGTGCTGGTCGGCGTGGTGGGCGCGCTCGGGTTGGTCCTGGCGCTCGCGTTCACGGCCGAGCGCTACGAGCAGTTTCTGTTCCTGATCGGCTCGGTGTTCGTGCCGTTGGCCGCCGTCTTCGTGGCCGACTACTTCGTGCGAAGTCGCGGCCGGTACGGCGAGCAGGTCGTGTTCGGGGCGGGCGGGGTGCGGTGGCTGTCGTTCGTGCCTTGGGCGGTCGGCTTCGTCGTGTTCCAGTGGTGCGTGCCGACCGGCCCGCAGGGATGGGTCGACGCCGTGGGACGCGTGTTCGACGCGCTGGGCCTGCCGTTCCCGCTGTTCGACGGGCGGTTCGGGGCGAGCATTCCGAGCTTCGCGGTGGCGTTCGCGCTCGCCCTGCTGCTGCCGCGCCGAACGGCTACTCGGTGACCACGCGCCTCGGGGGCGGCGGCGCCGCCACCAGCAGGACGACGGCGGGCTCCCCGGTGGCGTTCGTGATCGTCAGCTCGGCCCCGGCCGGCACGAGCGCGGTCTCCCATTGCTCGAGCCGCTTGCGGCGGCGGTCGACCTGCACCACCACCCGGCCCGAGACGATCAGGACCAGCGCGTCCGAGTCCGGGTCGGAGATCGTGCCGAGCGCCTGATTGACCTCGAGGCACACGAGCTCGGACCACAGGTGCTCGGACTCGAACAGCGGCTCGTGCCGCGGCCCCTCCTCGTCGAACCGAACGAGATCGCGCAGGTCCCGGGCGTCCACGGCGGCCCAGCGTACCCGCGTGCCGGGCGACGAGCCCCGATAGACTGCGGCGGTTCGCCGTCCGTCATTCGTCGAAGGAGCGCCCGTGCCCACGTTCACGTTCTCCACCGACCGCCCGACCGACCTCGCCGTCGACGTCCTCCTGCTCCCGGTGTTCGAGGGGCCCGAGGCCGGTCCCGGCGTGAAGGACGTCAAGGGGCTCGACCTGCTCGGCCTCTACGAGAGCGCGGGGCTCAAGGGCAAGCGCGGCGAGTCCCTCCTGGTCCCGAACACCGGGACCGACGGTCTTGCCGCGAAGGCCGTCCTGCTCCTGGGCGTCGGCGCCAAGGGCAAGGCTGACGCCGACGCCTGCCGCAGGGCCGCCGGCCGGGTCGCCGGCCAGCTCGCCAAGCGCAGGTCGGTCGCGACGACGCTCCCGCAGATCGCTCGCGGGTCCGACGCGCCGGGCGCGGCCCAGGCCACGGTCGAGGGCCTCCTGCTTGGCTCGCACCGCTTCGACCGCTACAAGTCCAAGGCCGACGGCCGCGCCCCGCGGCTCGGCAAGGTGACGCTGGTGGGCGCGGGCAAGGCGGACGCGAAGGCGGCCAAGGCTGCGATCGCACGCGGGCAGATCATCGCCGAGTCGCAGGCGTGGGCACGGGACCTCGTCAACACCCCCGCGCTCGACCTGCCGCCGGCGCAGCTGGCCAGGGAGGCCCAGGCGATGGCCAAGAAGCACGGCCTGACCTGCAAGGTGTGGGCCGACGCCGAGCTGGCCAAGGGCGGGTTCGGCGGGATCCTCGGCGTGGGGCAGGGGAGCACCCGGCCGCCGCGCATGATCGAGCTCCGCTACAGCGGCGGCGGCAAGGGCGCGCCGATCGCGCTCACCGGCAAGGGGATCGCGTTCGACTCGGGCGGCCTGTCGATCAAGGACGCCCAGGGCATGGAGTGGATGAAGTCCGACATGGGCGGTGCGGCCTCCATCCTGGCGACGATGCGCGCGATCGCGCAGCTGAAGCCCAGGGTGAACGTGATCGCCGCGATCCCCACCGCGGAGAACATGCCGAGCGGCTCGGCGATCCGACCCGGCGACGTGCTGCATCACCGCGGCGGGACGACCTCCGAGGTGCTGAACACCGACGCGGAGGGGCGGCTGGTGCTGGCCGACGCCCTCGCCTACCTGGCCGAGAAGAAGCCCCGCGTGATCATCGACACGGCGACGCTCACAGGCGCGTGCATGATCGCGCTCGGTACCGACCTGTGGGGCGCGATGGGCAACGACCGCGAGCTGATCCGCGACATCCTGGCGGCCGGCGAGGCCGCGGGCGAGCCCGGCTGGGAGCTCCCGATGTACGAGCCGTACCGGCGGCTGATCGACTCGGAGATCGCGGACATCAAGAACATCGGTAAGCGGTACGGGGGCGCGATCACCGCCGCGATGTTCCTGCGCGAGTTCGTCGGCGACGTGCCCTGGGTGCACCTGGACATCGCGGGACCTGCCTTCTCGGACAGGGCGGGGGACTACTGGCCCAAGGGCGCGACGGGGTCGCCGGTCCGCGCGCTCGTCGGGTACGTGCTGTCGAAGGCCTAGCCCTCAGGGCTTGCCGCCGGTCGCGAACAGCACCTCGCGGAAATCGTTGACGGGATCCGCGAAGCGCTCGCGGAACACGGCGCGGGCGCGTTCGAGGAACGCCGCGAACGCCGACTCGCCGAGCATCGAGCGGACGAATCGCCCCGTGGCCCATGTGGTCAGCCCCTCGACGTACTCGTCGAGGGGGTACGTGAAGTGATAGCGACGCACCTCCGTCCGGACGTGGCGGATGCCGGCCTCCAACAGCGCCTCCTCGAGCGGCTCGCGGTGACGGAAGCGCTCGCGCCACGGCAGGCGTTCGTCCATGGCCGGCTGCAGGACCTCGCGCGGCACCACCGACTCGACGAGCTCGAGCCACGTGCGCTGCAGGTCGTCCTGCGCGTCGGCCCACGTGGTCAGTCCCAGGCGGCCCCGCGGCCTCATCACGCGCTTCATGTCGAACAACGCCGTCTTGTACTTGGCGAAGTGCGCGATCACGAAGTTGGCGACCAGCGCGTCGAACGCGTTGTCCCGGAACGGCAGGTCGATCGCCTCGGCCGTGGCGACCGGCAGGCTCCCGTTGGCCGAACGGCTCACGCGCAGCATCCCGATCGCCTCGTCGATCCCGAACACCTGCGCCCCCGCGCCCGCCGCCGCGATCGCCGCCACGCCGGTCCCGGTCCCCACGTCGAGCACCCGCCACCCGGGCCGGACGCCGACGAGCTCGACGAGGTCGCCCGCGGGCTCGGCCAGGCGTGGCGCGTGGATCCGCGCGTAGGTCTCGGCCACGGCGTCGTAGGAGCGCCAGTCCTCCATCGGCGGAACAGACTACCGGCGGTCGTCCGATGCGACGGGCCGAGGGGCGAGATGCGGGCCGTCAGGCCGCGGTGTGAGGGTACGCTCTGGCCGTGAGCGGACCCCCGGGCGTCACGGCGCTCGTCCTGGCCGAAACCGTGTCCGGCGGCCTGGTGCTCCTGCTCCTGACGCCGCTGTGGAACGAGGTCAAGCGCGGGTTCTTCACCCTCGCCGGCTGCGTGCTGTTGGCGCTGTCGTTCGCGACGTGGGGCGCCGCGGCGGCCGGCGTGACCTCGGGCAGCGAGGCCGGCGAGTGGTCCGTGCGCCTGTCCGCCACGCTCGCGTTCGTGAACCTCGTCTGGGTGGTCCTGATGTTCGCCAGGCGCTACAAGGCGGCGCGCGTCGTCGGTGTGATCTCGGTGCCGCTTGGGGTGGCGTTGCTTGCCGCGATGGCCGGGACCGCCGAGGGGACGTGGATCGTCGCGTTCCTGCAGCTGCTGGCCGGCGCGGCCTTCCTGGGCGCGGTCGTGGACGGGCTGCTGCTCGGGCACTGGTACCTGACCGACCGGGGCCTCACGCGCACGCCGATCAACCGGACCACGAACCTGCTCATCATCGGCGTGGTCCTTGAGGCGGCCGCGCTGCTGATCGGCGGGTTCGGGCCGACCGAGCCCTCGACGCAGTTCAACCCGCTGCTGACCTCGGCCGGGCTCGCCTCGTGGATCGCGCTCGGCATGGTGGCCGCGACGGCGCTCATCGCCGTGTTGATCCGGGCGACGCTCAAGGGCACGCGCTCGACCGCAGTCCAGTCGGCGACCGGGTTCTTCTACCTCGCGGTGATCACCGCGCTCACGGCCGAGTTCGCCGCCAAGGTGCGGTTCCTCCCGTAGCCGTGAGGGGCGTCGTGATGGTCGCGGGGCTGATCGCCGAGGTCGTCGCGTGGTCGCTGGTCGCCCGCGGTCGCAACGTCTGGACGACGATGACGCCCACACTGGCCACGATGGGGCTGGTGGCGCTGATCGTGGGCCCGATCGCGTGGTCCCCGGACGTGGCCGCCGGCGTCTCGGTCGTCGTGGGGCTCGCGCTCGGGGTGGCCCTGTACGCCGCGACGCGGATCGCGATCGCGCTGATCGGGCGATGGGAGACGTTCCGGCGACACTCGCTGGAGATGTACCGGAAGCAGGGAGGACTCTCCCTCGGCGCGGCCCTCGCGCTCTCGATCGCGCTGTCGGTGCCGGGCGAGGAGCTGTTCTGGCGCGGCCTGTTCCAGGGGCAGCTGGTCTCGGCGCTCGACGGCCGGACGGCGCTCGCGGCGGCGATCGCCTGGGTCGCGTTCGTCGTCGCCAACCTGGCGAGCCGCAACCTGGCGATCGCCGCGGGGGCGATCGTCGGCGGCGCCGTGTGGGTCACGCTCGCGTGGTGGACCGGCGGTGTCCTGGCGCCGCTCGCGTGTCACATCGTGTGGACCGGCATGATGGTCGCGTTGCCGGTCGTGCGGGAGCGAGCGGCGGAGGCGATGTGAACCCCGTCGTCCCTGCGCCCGTCCGAGGGATCCTGGAGCGAGGGTCGTTCTGCCACGTCGGCGCCTCCACCCCGGCCGGACCGCACGTCACGCCGATGGTGTTCGCGGCCGCGGGTGGCAGCCTGTGGGTGACGACGTCCCGCGGCTCGGTGAAGGCTCGCGCGTGGCGATCGGATCCCCAGGTGGCCGGCTCCGTTCGGCTAGGCGACCGGGCCGTCGCGTTCACTGGAACGGTGACGACCTACGACCTGCTCGACGCCGGGAGCTGGGGGCGGTCGCTCTCGCACGGCCCGCTGCTCACGCTCGCCGGCGCGCGGTTCACGCGCAAGAACGCACGGTTCTTCGCCGGATACGCCGTGGACGCCAACCACGTTCCGTTCACGTGGACGCCGCCGGGCCGCGTGTTCGCGGAGATCCGCATCGAGCGCTCGGCGGTCCTGGAACGCGGCCGGGTCGCGAGCGCGTGGGGGGAGTGGGGCGACGCGCTCGAGGGCGTGGAGCGGTTCCGAGCCGCGCGGGCCGGCGAGCCCGCGCTGTCGAGCGTGCCGGGCGCGTCGTTCGGCAACGGGGGAGACGGGGCGCTCGGCCTCGAGACGCCGGGTGGTCCGGTCGTCCTTCCCGTCCGGTGGGCCGCCGAGGGTGGCGGGCTCTACGCCGGGCTGCCGGCGGAGACGCTCGCGCTGGCGGAGGCCAAGGGCACCCCGAGGGTGGCGTTGGCGATCGACCGGCGCTCCACGTGGCGGGCGCGGGAGATGGTGGGCGCGATGGTTCGCGGCGTTGGCGAGATCGCGGTCGTGTCGCGGCTCGCGTCCGGGGCGAGCTCGGCGGCGCGCATCACGCGGTTGGCGGGTCTCGGGGACGCCGGTGCGGCGATCGTCCGTGTTCGGCCGGCGAGCCTCGTGTGGTGGCTCGGCTGGACGTCCGGCACGGTGACCCTCGGGTGACGCTGGTCGAGTTCGACCTCGTGGTGGACGCGCCGCCGCAGGCGGTGTGGGAGGTGATCTCGGATCCGCGGCGGCTCCCGCACTGGGATCGCCACATCGTCCGCGTGGACGGCATCCCGCCCGACGGCCTGCGCGAGGGCTCGCGCTACACGTCCCAGATGCGATTCATGGTCCTGCGATCCACGATCGACGGCGAGGTGCTCGAGTGGGACCCGCCCCACCGGTCGAAGATCCGGCTCACGGGACTGCTCGACGCGACGGTCACCTCGACGGTCGAGCCGCTGGCCGGCGACCGCAGTCTGTTGCAGCACGTCGTCGACTACCACTTCCGCGGCGGGCCGCTCGGCGAGGTCGCGGCGCGGAGCCTCGCGCGCGTGGGCGGCGCACACCTGGCCCTGCGGCACGGCACGCTGGCGCAACAGCGGGAGATCGAGGACCGGTACGAGCGCGGGGAGATCGGCTAGTCCTTGTCGTGCCGCTCGTCCCAGTCCTTCAGCCGCCTGCGCTGCAGGCGGTTCGGCCGCCCGACGAAGTAGCCGATCACGAAGCCCAGGGCGGCCGCCACCACGATCACGGTGACCAGGCGCGCGTCGGTGTCGAACAGCAGGAAGTTGACCCGGACCTGCCTGAAGTTCGCGATCGCGAAGGCGATCAGGACGATCGCCAGGATCGCCACGATCACCTGCTTGGCGGTGATGCCCGAGCTCGGGGCCTCGATCGGCTCGCTTCGGCCGCCGCCGGGTTCCCGCGGGGGCTCGTGGTCCTCGCCCTCTTTGCGCACGTCCGCCTCCGTGACGCCGTTGCCGGATTCTCGCATCATCCCCGCCGTGGAAGCACGTTCGGCGCTCCGGGCCCTCGCGCTCGGGGGAGCGGCGCTGGCCGTCCGCGCGCTGACGTCGGCCGGACCGGGCCGCGACCTCGACGTGGAGGCATTCGAGGCGGGCAACCGTGACCGGGGGCCGGCGGCGGATCGGTTCTTCCGTGGCGTGACCGAGCTCGGGTCGATCTGGGCGTCGGTGGGCGCGGCGTCCGTGCTGGCGGCCGCCGGCCGCCGTCGGGCGGCGACCCACGGCCTCGCCGCCGCGTCGCTGGCATGGGTCGCCGGCCAGGGGCTCAAGCGCCTGTTCCTGCGGCCCCGCCCGTACGACACCGCCCTGCCCGGCATGAAGCTTCGCATCGGCCCTCCGAACGACACCTCCTGGCCCAGCAGCCACCCGGCGGTCCTGCTCGCGTTCGTGACGGTCGCCACGCGCGAGCTCGGCGCGAGCCGCGGTGCCCGAACGGCGCTCGACCTGCTGGCCGGCGCCGTCGGGGTCTCGCGCGTCTACGTGGGCGTGCACTATCCCGCCGACGTGGCCGGGGGGCTGCTGCTCGGCAAGGCAGTCGCGGCCGCCCTCGCGCGCACCCGCGGATAGACTCGGGGCGTGCTCGCCTCGATCGGCTGGCCGGTCCTCGATCGCATACACCTGTGGGGGGACTTCGCGATCAGCCCGCACGGCATCGGGATCGCCATCGGGTTCCTGTTCGGCGCGTGGATCCTGCAACACGAGGGCCCCAAGCGCGGCGTCAGCGTCGAGCACATCAACACGATGGTGTTCTGGGCGCTGATCGGGACCATCATCGGCGCGCGCCTGTTCTACGTGATCGGCCACTTCTCCGAGTTCGACGGCATCGCCGACATGTTGGCGCTGTGGAACGGGGGCCTCACGCTGCTGGGCGGCATCGCCGGCGCCGTGCTCATCAACATCCCGCTGTTCCGCAAGTACCACTACTCGTTCTTCCAGGTGATGGACGGCGCCGTGATCGGCCTGGCCTTCGGGATCGCGTTCGGGCGGATCGGCGACCTGATCATCGGCGACCACCTCGGCAAGCCGACAAGCTGGCTGCTGGCGTTCCGGTACGAGGGTGGCAACCTCGCCGGGTTCGACTGCACCTCGATCCCGGGGACGTGCACCGGCAC
The DNA here is from genome assembly GCA_046731295.1 of Actinomycetota bacterium. Classification (GTDB taxonomy): domain Bacteria; phylum Actinomycetota; class UBA4738; order UBA4738; family HRBIN12; genus DASSJM01. The sequence continues at coordinate 3,363 of JBKPKU010000028.1, read as the reverse complement.
GCTGCAGAGCGGCCAGGTCCTCACGATCACGCACCAGGCCGCGCGGCTCACGTCGCACACGGGCGAGGTCCTCGGCACCGGCGTGGGCGTGCACCAGACCGCGCTGTACGACATGTTCTTCGCGACGGTCCTGTTCCTGGTCCTGTACGGGCTCTCTCGGGCACCCCGGCGTCTCGGCGTGCTGACGCTCGTGTTCGGCGCCGTCTACGGCCTGACCCGGGTGGTCGAGGACTTCCTGCGGGTCGACAAGCGGATCTTCGGGATGACCGGCAGCCAGTGGACCGGGCTCACGGTCTCCATCGTGTGCATCGTCACGCTGATCGTGTGGGCGGTCGGGTCTCGCCGAGCCATGGGACCGCCCGTCGCGGCCGAGGAGTCAGGGTCCGTCCAGACGTGAGGGCCCGCGACGACGATCACCATGATCGCCGCGGTGTGGGAACTTCAGCGGAACCCCTCGGGTCTGGACGGTGTAAACCACAGGGGACCGAGCGACGATGCGAGCGCGCTTCACGATCCTGCTGTCGGCAACCTTGACGGTCGTGCTCTCCGGGAGCGCGCCGGCTCTGGCGAAAGGCGATCGCGAGGAGCGGCCGGCCGCCGTCGTCACGATCTCGGGCCCGGCTCTGGATGCGCCGATCCTGCTCAACGGTGACGTCGTCTGGCACGTCCTGTATCTCAGCACCTTCCGCGGGTACAACGTCATGCCCGCCGAGGCGCCGGCCAGAGGACGGCTCGGTCCCGCCCTGGAGGCCAGCTATCGGTTCGTCCTGACCGACGGGAAGGTCCAGACCCTGCGCCAGATGCTGTATCCCTGCGCGGCCGACGGTAAGACCTGGGCGTTCACCGGTTCGGGCCAGGACGCCGTAAGGAACCGGATCGGTTCGCCGGTCGAGAGCGGCTGGTGGCATTCCACGGCCCTCGCCGGGGTCGTCGAGGGCCTTCGGTCCGCCTGTGGGGGCTCCGCAGCGATCGCTACCGGCGCCGTCGGCACCGGTGGCATCGGTTCGGGCGCCTGGATCGTCCTGCTAGCGCTCGCGCTCGCTGCGACGATCGGTCTGCTCAGGCTCGGAAGAAGCAGGCGGCGTCAGCCGATCCGGACGTAGTCACCTCAGTGCGCGTGGCCGTGGTGGCCGCCGGCCGTGACCGGCGCGCCGGGCATGGCCATCAACGGCAGGGGCTTGCCGACCTTCGAACGCGTCGCGTGTGCGATCTCGCGCGCAGCGCGCCGAAGAGCCTCGCCCGCCGGCGAGTCCGGATCCGTCACGACGATCGGCGTGCCGTCGTCGCCGCCCTCCCGAAGCGACGGCTCGAGTGGCACCTGCGCGAACAGCGGGACGCCGAGCGTCTGCGCGGCCTCGTCGCCCCCGCCCTTGCCGAAGATCGGGGTGCGCTCGCCGCAGTGGGGGCACACGAACCACGACATGTTCTCGATCACGCCGATCGGACGAAGGTTCGTTCGCTCGGCCATCTTGCCGGCGCGCTCGGCCACCTTGCGCGCGGCGTCCTGCGGCGTCGTCACCACGAGCATCGAGGCGCCGGGCAGGAACGACGCGAGGCTGATCGACACGTCGCCGGTGCCCGGCGGAAGGTCACACAGCAGGAAGTCCAGGTCTCCCCAGTAGACGTCGCCCAGGAACTGCTCGATGGCCTTGTGCAACATCGGCCCACGCCAGATCACCGGCGTCTCCTCGGGAACGAAGAAGCCCATCGAGATGACCTTCACGCCGTGGGACTCCAGCGGCAGGATCATGTCGTTGAACCCCACGGGCTTGCCGGTCACGCCCATCATGCGCGGCACGCTGAACCCCCACACGTCGGCGTCGAGAACGCCGACCCGATGCCCCTCGGCCGCGAGCGCGCATGCGAGGTTCACGGTCACGCTGGACTTGCCGACGCCGCCCTTGCCCGAGGCCACGGCGATCACCACGGTGTCCGAGCCCGTGAAGAACGTCGGCTGCTGCTGCGGCGCGGCGCCGCCCCGCAGGTTGGCGACCAGCGAGGCGCGCTGCTGCTCGCTCATCGGGGACAGGTCGACCTGCACGCGTTCGACGCCCTCCACGGGCGCGAGCGCACGCGTCACGTCGTCGGTGATGCGATCCTTGAGCGGGCAGCCCTCGATCGTGATGAGAACGTGCACGCGGACGAGCCCGTCCTCGACCTGGATGCCCTGCAGCATGCCGAGGTCCTCGATCGGCCTGCCGATCTCCGGGTCGTTCACCGACCGGAGCGCGTCGCGAACCTGGTCCTCGGTGACCAAGGGGGAACCTCCTCGGATTATCCTGATTCCCACGGTGCGAACCGTGCTTACTCCCATGCTACGTCCGGCCTCGCGAGGCGTCGACGCGTCCCGGCGCGATGAGGGGGGACCCCGTGCCCATCCGTGAGCCCACCGCGCTCGATATCCACAAGGCGCTGGCCGACGACACCCGCTTTCGCCTGTACCGGTACCTGGGGCTGTCCGGCCGGCCGGTCTCGGTCCGCGAGCTCTCCACGCGCCTGTCGCTGCACCCGAACACGCTTCGGCCGCACCTGCGCCGGCTCGAGGATGCGGGCCTGGTCCGCCGTGAGGTTCGCAAGGGCGCCACGGTCGGCCGGCCGCAGACGATGTTCGTCGCGGTCGAGCGGACCGAGTTCGAGAACCGGGACTTCCGCCTCCTGGCCGAGATCCTTGCCGGCCTGGCCTCGGGCGCCCGGGCCCGCGACCGGGCCGCCGATCGCGCCCGCGAGTGGGGCCGATACCTGGCGGCCCGCGGCGTGCCGAAACCCGGCACCCGCGCCGCGGCCCGGCATCACCTCGCCGTACTGCAGGAGGCGATGGCCTCGGCCGGGTTCGACCCGCGTTTTCGGCGCGCGAACGGCGGCGCCGTCGAGGTCACGCTGCGCGACTGCCCGTTCCGCGAGCTGCTGGACGAGCATCGCGAGCTCGTGTGCTCGATCCACCGGGGTCTGGTCGAGGGGATGCTGGGGGCGCTCGAACCTCCGATGACGCTTGCCGGGTTCGAGCCGCTCACCGAACGCGCGACATGCCGCCTGGAGGTGAGCGCCCTGCGCGGCGTCTGAACGGGGCCTCGCGCTCAGGCAGGGGCAGGCCGGCCAGAAGCGGCTCCCGCAGGGATGCCCGACGGATCAGGCGCCGGTCGTCCCCTTGTTCCTGACGAGCGCGGCGATACCCAGGCCGATTCCGAGGCCGATCACTGCGCCCGCGACCCATCCGATCGTGATCGGGACCGAGCTCGCAGGCTCGGTCATCCTTCGGACCTGGACCACAGGGGAGGCCTCCGGCTGCTCGAACGACGACACCTGCACCGTCTCGCCGTTGCCGGCCCCGAGCCCGCCTCCGACGACGATCGCGCCGGTCATGCC
>JBKPKU010000027.1:0-3103 GCA_046731295.1 Actinomycetota bacterium | reverse complement strand
CACGCCCACGATGGGGACGCGCAAGACCTGGGCGAACGTCTTGGCGGCCTCGACCCCGACCCGCAGGCCCGTGTACAGCCCCGGGCCGATCCCGACCGCGACCCCGCCGACGTGGGCGAGCTCGATGCCCGTCCACTCCAGGAGCCGCTCGACCGCCGGCACCACGTCGTCGTGCTTGCGGACGCCGGCGAACTGCGTCGCCCCGACCAGCTCACCCTGGGCGCCGAGCGCCACCGAGGTCTGGGTTGTCGATGTGTCGATGCCGAGGACGATCACGGGCGCGACGCCTCCCCGGCCGGCGTCATGCGGCGACCCTCCACGGCTCCAGCGCGCGCTCGAGCCGCTCCCACCGCGGCAGCCAGGCGTTGCCCTCGCTGCCGATGCGCACCGACCGCTCGTCCCCGGGTTCGGGAACCGTGAGCTCGATCACCAGGTAGCCGGCCGGCAGGAGCGCCTCGACCACGTCGCCCCATTCGACCAGGAGGACACCGTCCTCGGCGGACTCCTCCAGGTCCAGGTCGATCACGTCCTGCATGCGCTCGAGGCGATAGACGTCGGCGTGCACGATCGGCAGCCTGCCCGATCGGTACTCGCGCACCAACGTGAACGTGGGCGACTGCACGTGCCCGGCGAACCCCAGCCCCCGTGCGAGGCCCTGCGCGAACGTGGTCTTGCCCGCCCCCAGCTCGCCCGTCAGCGCGATCGCGTCGCCCACCACGAGGAGCGGCGCGAGGCCCTCCCCGATCGAGCGCGTGTCGTCGGCCGTGGGCGCCCTCAGGTCGAGCCGCATCAGCGGGCGCGGGGGGCGGGGGGCATCAGAACAGGCCGAGTTGCTGTTCCGCGGGCTGTGGGCGTTCGGCGAGCGCGGCGCGGATCTCCTGGAAGTCGGCCCGCAGCGCGGTCATCTGGGAGGAGGCCTGCCCGCCGCCGTGCAGCACGGCCGCCGGGTGGAACGTCGGGATCACGGTCCTGCCGCTCCACGGGAACCGCTGCCCCCGCACGCGGCTGATCGAGACCTGCTTGCCCAGGATGTAGCGTGTGGCCCAGTTGCCGAGCGTCACCACGACGGCCGGGTCGATGATCGCGATCCGCTCGTCGAGCCACGGCTTGCACGCCTCGAGCTCGTCGGGCAGCGGGTCGCGGTTCCCCGGCGGCCGGCACAGGATCACGTTGTTGATGTAGACGGCTTCGCGCGGCACGTCGATCTCCGACAGCAGCTGGTTCAGCAGCTGCCCCGCCGCGCCCACGAACGGTTCGCCCTGTTTGTCCTCGTGGAAACCGGGCGCCTCGCCGATGAACATCAGGTCCGCGTTGGGGTCGCCGACGCCGTAGACGACCTGGGTGCGTCCCTGGGCCAGCCGGCACCTCGTGCATGTCGACGCGTCGAGCGCCGCCTCCTCGAGCCTCCTCATGCGCTGACTCCCCTCGGCTCGCCCACGGCCGGAACGCCTCCGAGCGACAGGGCCGAACGGACCCCGCGACGGATGGCCTCCGCGACGGCCTCCGCCGCCATCGCCTCGAGGTCTCGTTGGGGAGCCTCGACCTCGCCCGAGGCGATCGCGAAGACCGTGTCTCCGTCCCACATCGTATGCGCGGGCGACACGACGGTCGACACGCCTTCGCTCCCGGCCTGCGCCAGCAGCTGGGCCCGGTCCTTGGTCAATCGCGCGTTGGTGGCGACGACCACCAGCGTGGTGTTCGTACCGGGCCACGGCCGGGGGTCGGCATCCGGGTTGCGGTTGTCGGCGATCGGATCGCCGTCCTCGCCCAGGACGGTTCCGAGCGCGTTCACGGCCGCGAGCGCCGCCACCACGCGATCGCCCTCCCCGACGGCCGCGCTCCCGAGCCCACCCTTCCAACACGCGGCGGGGTCCGGCCGCTTCGCGAACGTGGCGCCCGTGCCCGCGCCCACGCTCCCCTCCTCGACCGGGCCCTCGTCCGCCGCCTCGCATGCCGCGTAGCCGGCGGCCTCGTCGGGTCGCGCCGACGCGTCGCCCAGGCCGAGGTCGAACAGCACCGCGGCCGGCACGATCGGCACCCTCGCGACCGGCGTCTCGAACCCGATCCCGCGCTCCTCCAGCCACCGCTGGACGCCGCCCGCCGCCGCCAGGCCGAACGCGCTCCCGCCGGTGAGCACGACCGCGTGCAGCTCGCTCACCGCCGTGCCGGGGCGGATCGCGTCGGTCTCGCGCGTGCCCGGGGCGCCGCCCCGGACGTCGACCGACCCCGTCGCGCCCGGCGGGCAGAGCACCACCGTGCATCCGGTGATGCCCTCGCGGTCGGTGACGTGACCGACCCGCACGCCGTTCACGCGGGTGATCAGGGGGCGGCCCCGTTCACGCGGTCCTCCGCTTCCGCCGGCGCGGGGCCAACACCTCGCCGGCGAACGACGCGAGCCGGCGGTTGAAGTCCTCGTGCCGCTCCATCATCGGGAAGTGCCCCGCGCCCTCCACGATCTCGAGCCGGCCGCGCGGCAGCTCGCCGGCGAGCGCGACGGACGAGGAGGGAGGCGTCATGCGGTCCTGGTCGCCGACGATGACGAGCGCGGGGACGCCGATGTGCTCGATCGCGTGGCGCAGGTCGATCTCCATCAGCCCCGCGAGCCCGTCCGTCCACACTTCGGAGGGCGCCTTGGCCGCGAGGCCCACGACGTAGCGCACGAGACGCGGGGACGCGTCCGTCCCGAACTGCGTCGCCCGGGCGACCATCTGTCCGACGTCGGCGGGGCTCGACAGGACGACCTTGCGGAGCCGGTTCATGCGGCCGGCCGCTTGACGGAGCGACCCAAGCTTGGGCCGCAGGAGCTCGGTCATCGACCCGAACGCGCCGCGCAGCAGGTCGCTGGCGGCCGAGCCGACGAACACCACGCCCGCGACCGGGCCGCCAAACAGCTCGGGTCGCGTCTCGGCCATCGCGAGCATCGACATGGCCCCCATGCTGTGGCCGACGATCAGCACCGGCCCTTCGCCGACGATCTCGAGCACCGCCGCGAGGTCGTGGGCGAGCGCAAGGGGCGAGAGGTCCCCGCCGGCGGCCCGGGCGCTCCGCCCGTGCGATCGGAAGTCGAACAGGATGCACCGGAAGCGGTCGGACAACCCCGTCC
>JBKPKU010000026.1:0-2350 GCA_046731295.1 Actinomycetota bacterium | reverse complement strand
GTAGCCGGATCGTTGGCCCTGATCGACTCCATCGGCGTGAGGCCATCGACCGCGGGGAGGCCGGCGGGAACAGGAGCGGTCTCCAGTTGCGCCGCCTCGGCAAGTTGGGCCTCACGCTCCCGCTGCTCGTCGAGCAAGTGGGCCAAGACGTGACGCGCCACCGACGGCCGTCCGAGGTGATCCTCCGCGACCTCGATGCCCTTCGCCTCGAAGAATTGCGTCCAGCCCATGAGTGCAAATACGAAACCGGCACCCGCCTGCAACAACCGCAGAGCGGCGGCTCGGTCCCCTCGGTGTTCCCGTTCATCTCGGCTCCTTTCCTTCCGCCACTTCATAGACGTGGATACGTGGCACGGGGGGTGCGCGACATGCAGCACGCCCCACACGGCCAACTCAGCAGCGACGATCGGGCTCGTGTCCACGACCGGCTTTCGCCGCTCGAGGGCTTCGGCACCGGACAGCGGGCGCGTCAGCGCGTGCTGCGCTGCGGCGGTCAGCATAGGATGCGGCTCGATCGCCAGCTTGCCGGCTTTCAGCTGGTCGGCGAAGTCTCCATGTGCGGCAGCCATGGTGGAAACGTCTACCAAGGTGAGCTTTACGCGCAATGCCTCCAGCGGATCGACCAGCGTCGCCGCTGGGCTCCGCGGATCGATCATCACGGCGAGCACGTTGCTCTTGCCTCGGCTGACGACCATGTCGCGGACCGTGCCGGCGTGGTTGGTGCCCTCGAGGTACGCGGCCAACTCGACGACCACGCGTCCATCTCTTCCACGGCCCGCGCAGGCGATCGGCGTATGGTTGCGGTCGACGGCGATCTCGATGCGAGCGAATCGATCCGAGCGCCAAGGTAGATGAGCGTCCCCAGGGATATCGCAGACATGTGCGGTGCGCTGAGACGACCCTCAAGGTGAGGCAACACTCATGGCACGGTGCATACTCACATCGGATAATCCCTCGATGGCCGAGCCCCCACCGGTTGCCTTGCAGAGGAACGACGGAGCCAGCGACGCCCAGATCCGGACGTTCCTGATCGCGGACGTCCGCGGCTACACGCTGTTCACGCAGGAACGCGGCGACGAGGCGGCGGCCAAGCTCGCGGCGAAGTTCGCCGACATCGCACGGGAGACGGTCGAGGCCCGCGGCGGGACGCTGCTCGAGCTCCGCGGAGACGAGGCCCTGTGTGTGTTCGCCTCGGCGCGAGAGGCGATCCGGACCGCCGTCGACCTGCAGCAGCGGTTCGTGGACGAAACCCTCGAACAGCCGGAGCTCCCGCTCACGGTCGGCATCGGGCTGGATGCCGGGGAGGCGGTCGAGGTTCAGGGCGGCTACCGCGGCGGCGCGCTGAACCTGGCCGCGCGCCTCTGCGGCCAGGCGAAGGCGGGCGAGATCCTCGCCTCCCGTGAGGTGACGCACCTCGCGCGGCGGCTCGACGGTGTTCGATACGAGGAGCGCGGCTCGCTGACGTTCAAGGGCATCTCGGATCCGGTCGCCGTGGTCCGCGTCGTACCCGAGGGCGCCGATCCGGCCGAGCGCCTCCGCCCGTTCACCGCGCCCCTTCCGGCACCCGGCACGTCGCGCCGCCCCTGGATCCTGGCCGGCGCCGCCGTCCTTGTCGTCGCCCTGATCGCCATCGCGATCCCGCTGATCGGAACGAACGACGAACCGGTCCGTCTCGGGACGAACTCGATCGCCCGCATGGATGCCGACGGCAGCGTGGAGCTCACCGGCGAGCTCGGCGAGCGGCCGGGTGCGAGCGCGGTCGGGTTCGGGAGCCTGTGGGTCGCCCAGCCGGACCGCGGCGTCGTGGCGCGTCTGGCGCTCGACACCGGCTCGGTCACGGACACGATCCGGGTCGGGAATGCCCCCTCCGGCGTCGCGGTCGGCGATGGTTCCGTCTGGGTGACCAACGCGGGCGACGGCACCGTGAGCCGGATCGATCCCGAGACCAACGAGGAGAGCCAGCAACTTCGGGCGGGCGCGTCGCCGACCGGGATCGCTTTCGGCGGCGGCGTCCTCTGGGTGGCCGACTCGGTCGGCGGCACCCTGCTCAAGGTCGATCCCGCCGCCCAGGAGGCCGTCAAGGTCCCACTCAGTGGCCTGCCGTCGGGCGTGGCATACACGCCCGAGGCCGTCTGGGTTTCGGTCGCCCCGAACTCCGTCGCCCGTATCGACCCCGACGGACCGAGCGTCGTCTTCACGCAGCCGGTGGGAAGCGGGCCGACCTCGATCCTGCCGGCCTTCGGCTCGGTCTGGGTGGCCAACCATCTGGACGGCACGATCACGCGCCTCGACCCCTCGACCGGCAGCTCCGAGGCGACGATCCCGGTCGGACAGGGCCCGAACGCGTTCG
>JBKPKU010000025.1:0-8322 GCA_046731295.1 Actinomycetota bacterium | reverse complement strand
CAGCGGATCGATGCCATCGGTGGGTGAATCGCGGTACGCCTCGACGAACTGGACCACGGCCTCGCGGGCGGCGGACGCGTCGAGCGCGGGAGCCGGAGTGAGCTGCGCCGGGGCGATCGGGGCGGCGGGGCCTACGGGCTCGTTCGTGCACGCGGCCAACGAGATCGCCGACAGCAACACGAACGCGCCCCGCACACGCATGGATGCGCCGAATGATACGGCCGGGGCTCCGGTTCTGAGCCACCCGCTTCCTATACTGAGCCCGGAGGAGCCGGCCGGGCGGCCGCGGGCGGCAACGCTCGAGGAACGTCCGGACTCCGCAGGGCAGGGTGCTGGGTAATACCCAGGCGGGGCGACCCGCGGAAAGCGCAACAGAGAGAAGACCGCCGCGCGAGCGGTAAGGGTGAAACGGTGAGGTAAGAGCTCACCAGCGGGCCGGGTAACCGGTCCGGCTCGGCAAGCCCCACCCGGAGCTAGGCCAAGCAGGGAGCGTTCGAGGACGGCCCGTCCGAGCTCCCGGGTAGGCCGCACGAGGGCTTCGGCCCCGGGGCGCTCGTGGAGCGCTCAGACAGATGGTCGCCACCGGCCCTCGGGCCGGTACAGGATCCGGCGTACAGGCCGGCTCCTCCACCTCAAACAGGCTCAGGCGACCGCGGCGTCCATCGCGCGGCGGAACTGCGAGCCGGCGTGGTAGGAGCTTCGAACCAGCGGGCCCGCCTCGACGTGGGCGATCCCGAACGACTCGCCCAGCTCCTTCCACTGCCCGAACTCCTCGGGCGTGACCCACCGGTCGACCGGCAGGTGGTGCTGGGTCGGCCGCAGGTACTGACCCATCGTCACGATGTCGGCGCCCGCGTCGGCGAGGTCGTGCAGCGCCTGCGGGATCTCCTTCGGCCGCTCACCCATGCCGAGGATCAGGTTCGACTTTGTGACCTGTCCCTCGCGCACGCGCTTGGCCGTCCGAAGGACCTCGAGCGTCCGCTCGTAGCCGAACGCCGGGCGGATCCGCCCGTGCAGACGCCGAACCGTCTCCAGGTTGTGGGCGAACACGTCGGGCTTCGCCCCGATCACGGTGGCGATGTCGCGCTCTCCGCCTTTGAAGTCCGTCGGCAGGACCTCGACGCCGCACTCCGGTACGGCCTCGCGGATCGCGCGGATCGTCCGAGCCCAGATGCGAGCGCCGCCGTCGGGCAAGTCGTCCCGCGCTACGCCGGTAACCACGACGAAGCGCAGCCCCATCGCGCGCACCGCGTCGGCCACCCGCTCCGGCTCGTCCTCGTCGACCGGGCCCGGTCTGGCCGTCATCACGTCGCAGAACCCGCAGCGCCGGGTGCACCGATCCCCGAGGATGAGGAACGTGGCCTCGCGCTCCTCCCAGCACTCGGAGATGTTCGGGCACATCGCCTCCTCGCACACCGTGTGGAGCGAGCGGCCGCGCATGATCGACTCGAGTTCGCGGTAGTTGGGGCCGCGCTGGAGACGTACCTTCAGCCAGGGCGGCTTGCGCTCGGTGGAGGCGGGCGCGCCGTTCGTCGAGACGATCGGCAGGTACAGGCGCCGCTGCCGCGGGTTGTGTTCGCGAACAGGCATCGCGGCCAGTCTACGTGTGCGGCCGCCGGGCTAGAAGCGGGCGAGCTCGAGCATGCGCTCGACCACCGTGTCCGCGTTCGGCATGAACGCGTGCTCGAGGTTGGTGGCGAAGCCCATGGCCGGCACGTCGGGGCCGCCCATCCGCGCGACCGGCGCGTCGAGATCGAACAGGGCCTCCTCGGCGATCGTGGCCGCGATCTCGGCGCCCGCGCCGTAGGTGCGGTTGTCCTCGTAGACCACGAGCGCCTTGCCGGTCTTGACGACCGAAGCCAGGATCGTCTCTTTGTCGAGCGGGCTGATGGTCCGAACGTCGACGACCTCGACCGAAACGCCCTTCTCGTCCTGGATCCTGGCAGCGGCCTCCAGGCACAGGTGCAGCGAGAGCCCGTACGCGATCGCCGTCAGATCGTCGCCCTCGCGTTTCACGTCGGCCTTGCCGATCGGCACCTCGAACGGCTCGTCGGGCACGTCGCCCTTGATGAGCCGGTAGGTGCGCTTGTGTTCGAGGAAGAGCACCGGGTCCGGGTCCTTGATGGCGGCCCGGAGCATCCCCGACGCGTCGTATGGCGTCCCCGGCACCACGACCTTGATGCCCGGGATGTGGCCGTAGGTGGCCTCGATCGACTGCGAGTGGTACAGCGCGCCGTGCACGCCGCCGCCCCAGGGCGCTCGGACGACCATCGGCAGGCCGAAGTCGCCGTTGCTGCGATACCGCATCCGCGAGACCTCCGAGACCATCTGGTCGTAGGCCGGGTGGATGAAGTCGGCGAACTCGATCTCGGCTACCGGCAGGAGGCCGTGGAGCGCCATCCCGACCGCGATCCCGATGATGCCGCCCTCGGCGAGCGGCGTATCGATCACCCGCTGCTCGCCGAACTCGTCCAGGAACCCCTGCGTCACCCGGAAGACGCCGCCGCGGGTGGCGATGTCCTCGCCGAGCACGACCACGCGGTCGTCCGAGGCCATCTCGTCGTGCAGGGTGTCGTGGATCGCCGTGACCACGTTCTTCTCGGTCACGCGTCCCCTTCGAAGTACACGTGGCGCCCCAGGCTCGAGGGCTCGGGGTCGGCGGCGTTCCAGGCCTGGTCGATCTGGGCGTCGACGTCGGCCTTGGTCTCGGCCCACACGCCCTCGATCGCGGCGTCGTCCATGATGCCCTGGTCCTTGAGCGTCTGGGCGAACCGGGCGATCGGGTCGTTGTGCTTGGCCTCCTCGACCTCCTCGCGCGTACGGTAGGAGCGGTCGTCGTCGTCGGAGGTGTGCGGGAAGTAGCGGTAGGTCTTGGCCTCGATCAGCGTCGGGCCGTCGCCCGCGCGGGCGCGCTCGACCGCCGTCTTCATCGCGCCGTAGCAGGCGAGCACGTCGTTGCCGTCCACGATGGCGCCGGGGAACCCGTACCCCGCGGCCCGGTCGGCGACGTTCTCGATCGCCATCTGCAGCGGCTGCGCGACGCTGATCGCGTATCGGTTGTTCTCGCACACGAACACGACCGGCAGCTTGTGGATGCCGGCGAAGTTCAGGCCCTCGTGCCAGCCGCCCTCGCTGGTGGCGCCCTCGCCGAACCAGCAGCCCACGACGGTGTCCTCGCCACGGTATCGGGCGGCCCACGCGATGCCGGCCGCGTGGGGCACCTGGGTCGCGATGGGGGAGGAGTGGCTGATGATGCCGAGTCGGCGCGAACCCCAGTGGCTGGGCATCTGCCGCCCGCCCGAGGACGGGTCCCCGGCCTTGGCGAACAGCCCGAGGAAGACCTCGTAGGGCGTCATGCCGGCGATCAGGACGATCGCGACGTCGCGGTAGTAGGGGACCCAGATGTCCCGCCCCGGCCGCAGCGGCCACCCCGTCCCGACCTGGCATCCCTCGTGACCGGAGACGGGAACGACGAACGGCGCCTTGCCCTGCCGATTGAGTCGGAAGGAGGCCTCATCGATCAGTCGGGCCGTCACCATCGTGCGGTACATCGATCGGAGGTCTTCGGGTGACAGGCCGTGGGCCTCGTGCGACGGTTCCGTCGTGACTCGGGTCGCCACACGGCGAGTCTAGCATCGGCCCTTCGTGGTCCCGGTCGACGAATCCTCCAGAAGCTGACTACCCTGGGTCCGTGCAGGAGACCCAGGAGCAGACGGGTTCGGGCGGGCCGGTCGTCGTCGAGGCGACGGACCAGAACTTCGTCCAGACCGTCATCGAGGAGTCCAAGACCCGGCCCGTCGTCGTCGACCTGTGGGCCTCGTGGTGCGGGCCGTGCCGGACGCTCGGCCCGATCCTGGAGAAGGTGGCCGACGAACGCGGCGGGGCCTTCCTGCTCGCGAAGCTCGACGTGGATGCCAACCCGTACACCGCGGGGCAGTTCGGCGTGCAGAGCATCCCGACGGTGGTCGCGTTCCGCGGCGGCCAGCCGATCGACGGGTTCGTGGGGGCGATCCCCGAGCCGATGGTGAACGAGTTCATCGACGGGCTCATGCCCACCGAGGCCGAGCTCGAGGCCGAGGACGCGCTCGAGGAGGAATTGGAGGGCCACCTCGACGACGCCGAGCAGAAGTACCGCGAGGCGCTCGAGGTCGACCCGAACAACCGGGACGCGCGCGTCGGCCTTGGGCGGATCCTTGCCGAGACAGACCGGGAGGAAGAGGCCCGTCAGACGCTCGCCCCGGCCCTTCCGGACTCAGAGGCCGAACGCGTCCTGGCCATGCTCGAGGTCCGTGACTGGGCGAACCTGACCGATCCCGGGACGCTCGCCTCGGCCAGGCGGCTCGCCGCCAAGGGCATGTGGCGCGAGGCGCTGGACGGCATGCTCGGCGCGCTGCCCGATGACCCCGACGCGCGGCAGGCGATGCTCGAGGTCTTCACCGTGCTGGGCGAGGCTGACGAGCTCGTCGTCGAATACCGGCGCAGGCTCGCCGCCGCCCTGTTCTAGGAGGCCGCATGGCAACAAGCGAGGCCGGGGACCCGGTCAGCACCGAGGGCGTCCACGATCGCATCCGCGAGTACTGGGACGCAGACGCGCACACCTACGACGAGACGCGCTCGCACTCGATCTCGGACACGCTGGAGGCGGCCGCGTGGCGACAGGCGCTTGCCGAGGCGCTCCCCACGCCCGGCGCGACCGTGCTCGACGCGGGCGCCGGCACCGGGGCGCTGTCGCTGCTCGCGGCCGAGCTCGGCTACGAGGTGACCGCGCTCGACCTGTCGCCCGGCATGCTGGGCCGCGCCGAGCTCAAGGCCAAGGAGCGGGGTCTCGACGAGCGAATGCGATTCGTCGTGGGTTCGGCCACCGAGCCGCCCGAGGGGCCGTTCGACGCCGTGATCGAGCGTCACGTCCTGTGGACGATGCCCGACCCGGTCGGCGCGATGGCGCGGTGGAGGGAGGTCTCGAGGCGCCTTGTGCTGTTCGAGGGCGTCTGGGGCGAGACCGACCTGCGCCGCAGGCTCAAGGACCTGCTGGCCGACGCGCTCCGCCGGATCATGGCCGTCCCAGACGACCACCACGCGCCCTATCCCGAGGACGTGCTGGCCGAGCTCCCGCTCGCGCGGCTGCCCTCGCCGTTGCCGCTGATCGACGCCGTGTACGAGGCGGGATGGTCCGCCGTCCGGATCAAGCGGCTCCGGGACGTCGAGTGGGCGGCCAAGCTCCACGAGCCGTGGCCGCTCGGGTCGCTCGAGGCTCGCCCGCGATACACGCTCGTGGCCGACGCCTAGCGGCGCCGGGTCCAGAAAACGTCGGTCCTGTACGGCATCACGATCTCGTCGCGATCCCGGAGCTCGGGGTCGGTCGACAGGAGCTCCGCCACCTCCGTGCGAACGCGTTCGCGCTGCGCCTCGGATGCCGCAGCCACATAGCTCACCGAGAGCACCCGGTCCAGGAACGCCGACGGCGTGACGTGGTGGACGTGGTATGCGACCCGGTGGTGGAGCGGCCCGAACAGGTTCGTCCGCTCGAACGCCTCCCGCCACCGGCCGCTCCGGTACCGCGGCTGGCCGGGGCCGGCGAGCTCGTCGAAGATCTCGGTCAGCCGCTCGGACCAGTCGCTGGATTCGTCGCGTGCGTTCCAGATGAGGCCGAGCGCGGATCCCGGTCGGAGCACGCGGTGGATCTCGGGCAGCGCGCGCTCGCCGTCGAACCAGTGGAACGCCGACGCGGCCACGGCGGCGTCGAACGACCCGTCCTCGACTGGGATGGACTCGGCGGTCCCATCGAAGGTCCGGATCGTCGGGCAGTTGCGCTCGAGTGCCGCGCGCATCGACGCGACGGGTTCGAGGGCAGTGATGTTCGCGCCCGTGAGCACGATGAGCTCGGTGAACTTGCCGGTGCCGGCGCCGAGGTCGACGACGTCGGTGCCCTGGCGGATCCCGAGCTCGTTGACCAGATACGTCACGGCGTCGTCGGGATAGCTCGGCCGACCCCGCTCGTAGTGCTCGACCGCGGCCTCGAACCCGCGGCCCGCCGCGGAGTGGATCCGCTGGTCGCTCACGCCGGCGCGCCCGCCGCCAGCGCCTCGGCAGGGGTCGGCGGCCATGCCTCGCCGCCGGGTTCGAGCGCGGCGCCGAAGACGTCCTCGAACCGCCGCGCCACGATCGGGGTCATCTCCTCGACCGTGATCTCCCGCCCGGCGAGGTGGGAGATCGTGGTGACCCCCTCGTCGGCCAGGCCGCAGGGGACGATCGCGTCGTACCACGACAGGTCGGTCGTGCAGTTCAGCGCGAAGCCGTGCAGCGACACGCGCATCCGCATGAGCCGGACGCCGATCGCGCACACCTTGCGCGGGCCCGACCACACGCCCGTCTGGACGTCGCTGCGGTGCAGCGCGACGCCGACGTCGGCCGCGGCGCGGATGACGACCTCCTCGAGGTCGCGCACGTACCGCATCGCGTCCGGTCGAGGCCCAAGGTCGAACACCGGGTACCCGACGAGCTGCCCCGGCCCGTGGAACGTGAGCGATCCGCCGCGGTCGATGAACCGGAGCTCGGCGCCGGCCGCGCGGATACGGTCCTCGGTCCACAGGATGTGGTCGGGCTTCCACCGCCGCCCTGCCGTGTACACGGGCGGGTGTTCGAGCAGGATCAGCGTGTCCTCGCCCTCGCCGGCGAGCCGACGTCCGGCGAGCGCGTGCATCCGCTCGTTCGCCTCGTCGTAGTCCACGGGTCCGGCCGGGCGGATCAGGCGGGCCATCGGGCTAGAGCGCCAGGTCCTCGGCGAAGTCCCATGTCTCGAGGTTCTGCTTGATCCTCGCCAGGAACTGCGCCGCCAGCGCGCCGTCGATCACGCGGTGGTCCCACGACATGGAGAGATAGACCATATGCCGGATCGCGATCGTGTCGTCGATCACGACGGGCCGCTTCTCGACGCTGTCGAACGCCAGGATCCCGGTCTGCGGCTGGTTGATGATCGGGACCGAGATCATCGAGCCGAACGGCCCCGGATTCGTGATCGTGAACGTGCCGCCGTGGACCTCGTCGGGCTGCAGCCTCTTCGCGCGCGCCCTCGTCGCGAGGTCGTTGACCCCTCGGGCGATCCCGAGCAGGTTCATCGTGTCGCAGCCCTTGAGGACGGGGACGATGAGTCCCTCGTCGTAGCTGACCGCGATGCCCATGTTCACGAAGTGCTTGACCGCGATCTCCTCGCCCCGGAGCTCGCTGTTGACCATGGGGTAGACCAGCAGCGCGTCCGTCACGGCCTTGGTCACGAACGGCATGTAGGTCAGGCCGAAGCCCTCGCGCGCCTTGAACGCGTCCTTCGCGCGCTCGCGCAGCCGGGCGACGTTCTCCATGTTCACCTCGACCGCGTTCCATGCGCGCGCCGAGACCTCGAGCGACGCCTTCATGTGCTGGGCGATCTGCTTTCGGATGTGGGAGACCGGGACGATCTCCTCCCCGGCGGTCGCCGGGACGGGCGCCACGGCGGCCGGTTGCGGAGGCGGTGCCGGTGCGGGCGCCGGCGCCGGAGCCGCGACGGCGGCCGGTGCCGCCTGTCCGCGCGAGGCGACGAACCCCAGCACGTCGTTCTTGGTGATCCGGCCGCCGGTGCCGGTGCCGGTCACCTGCGAGAGGTCGACCTGGTGCTCGGTCGCGAGCCGACGCACGAGCGGGGACAGGATCTGCGAGCGCGGCCCACGGTCGGGGAGCGGCTCGGCCTGAGTCGATGCCGCCATCTGCGACGGAACCGGCTCGGGCGCCGGGGGGGGCGCGGGCGCGGCCGTCGGTGCGGGTGCATCCGCCGCGGGTTCCGGTGCCTCCCCCGCGGGTTGGGGTGCCTCCCCCGCGGGTTGGGGTGCCTCCGCCGCGGGTTCGGGCGCCTGCGCAGCCGGCCGTGCCGCCGCGGGCGCGGCATCCGAGGATGCCGCCGCGCCGACCTCGCCGACCTCGGCCACCTCGGTGCCGACGGAGACCGTCTCGCCCTCGGCCACGAGGATCTTCGTCAGCGTCCCCGCCGCCGAAGACGGCACCTCGGTGTCCACCTTGTCGGTCGAGATCTCGAACAGCGGCTCGTCGAGCGCGACCTGGTCGCCCTCTTGCTTGAGCCACTTCAGGATCGTTCCCTCGACGACGGTCTCGCCGAGCTGCGGCATCTTGATCGCGGTCATCCGGCCTCCACGAGCTCTACCAAGCGGACAGCTTGCGAACGGCGTCCTCGATCTCGGCCACCTGCGGCAGGTACGCGTCCTCCAGCGGCGGGGAGAACGGGACGGGCACGTGTGGCGGCGACAGGCGCATGACCGGCGCGTCGAGCGAATCGAA
>JBKPKU010000024.1:0-8593 GCA_046731295.1 Actinomycetota bacterium | reverse complement strand
GACGTGGGCGTATGGTTCGGCGAGCTCGGCAGCGGCACGACCGAGGGACAGCGTCGCGTGCTTGCGCTCGGGGCGCCGACGCCTGAGGAGGCCCGGATCTGTCAACCTCCTTTCCTCTTCCAGCGGCCCTCAACCGGCTCGAGGCGCCGTGCTGCCAAATGCTGCCTCCACCGCCAGTTTGACAAGATGGGACGCACCGTCTGTGATCGATACGTGCCCTCACCTGCGGAATTAGTCTGAGCCGGCGGTCGGATTCGAACCGACGACCTGCTGTTTACAAGACAGCTGCTCTGCCCCTGAGCTACGCCGGCGTTCGGGCGAGCCTAACAGCGGGTGGCGCACCCCAGGGCGAACAGGTCCCTACTTGGTCACAAGTGCCCCAGAGCCGGAACGATCACGCGTCCCCCGCACGCGCACGAGAAGATTCGGGATCGTGGGCCGGCCCCGACCTCACGAAGTCGGTTCCGCGGGCCCCGATCCGGATCCGTCGGCCCGGCCCGGGAGCACGAACGCGTACAGGGCGGCAGCCAGCGAAGCCGAGGCGTTCAGCGAGCCCACGCGGCCGCGCATCGGCAGGCGCACGAGGACGTCGCACGCCTTGAGGGTGAGTCGCGGCAGCCCCTCCCCCTCGGACCCGATCGCGATCGCCACCTTTCCTGATGGCGGGTCATCCTCGAACACCGTCCGCTCGGCGCGCTGGTCAAGACCGACCACCGTGAAGCCGGCTCCCTGCAGGCGGGCGAGCGCGCGAGCGATGTTCGCGACACGGGCGTGCGGCAGGTGCAAGAGCGCGCCTGCGGACGCCCTGATCGCGGCGTCCGTGACATTGGCCGAACGCCGCGTCCGGGTCACGAGCATCGCGGCGCCGGCGGCCTCGGCCGAGCGCGCCGCGGCGCCGAGATTCTGCGGGTCCGTGATGCCATCCAGGACCACGACCAGGTCCTGCTCGCCGAACGGCCACGAGGCGAGCTCCCGCTCGCCGATCGGGCGCGGGATCCGGACCGTGGCGACGAGGCCGCGATGGTTGGCGGCCAGCCGGTCGAGCTCGTCGCGCTCCGTCTCGCGCACGGGGACCGCCTCCTCCTCCGCGGCCGAGAGCACGTCGCGGAGCCCCTCGGTCGAGCGGGCGCCGCGGGCGACGAGCACGCGGCTCGCGATCCCGGCCCGGACCGCCTCGAGCACCGCTCGCCTGCCCGAGACGACCGGCTCGGACGCGTCTGGGCCGCTCCCGCGATGGCCTCGGGTCACGTGGTCGTCAGCACGGCGATCGCGATGCACCCGACGCCCTCGTCGGTCAGTCCGAGCCCTTCGGGCCGTGTCGCCTTGACCGAGATCCGTTCGGCCGAGATCCCGAGCGCCTCGCCGAGTCCGCGGCGCATCCGATCTCGGATCGGGCCGATCGCGGGGCGGCCGGCGATCACCGTCAGGTCTGCAGAGACGGGTTCGCGCGCCGCGTCCCGGACGAGGCCGGCCACCCGGCCCAGCAGGTCCAGGCCCCCGATCCCGGCGAACGCCGGGTCCGTGTCCGGGAAGTGCTCGCCGAGGTCTCCGAGCGTGGCCGCCCCGAGCATCGCGTCGGCGAGCGCGTGGCACACGACGTCCCCATCGGAGTGGCCCGCGAGCCCATCCTGCCCGTCCACGAGGATCCCGCCCAGCAGCATCGGTCGGCCGGGGGCGAACGCGTGCACGTCGAACCCGAGCCCCACCATCGGGACGGTCACGATCGCCATCCGGTCGGCGAGACGAGCGCCTCCGCGAGCCGAACGTCCTCCGGGGTCGTGATCTTCAGGTTGGTCCGCTCCCCCTCGATCGCGCGGACGCGGAACCCGGCGCGCTCGAGCAGCAACGCGTCGTCCGTCGCCTCGAACCCATCGCGCGAGGCTCGCTCGTGAGCCGCAAGGAGCGCCGAGGCAAGGAACGCCTGCGGAGTCTGCGCGACGGCGAGGGCCTCTCGCGGCTCGGTGCGCTCGATGGTGCCGTCCCGAACCCGCTTGACGGTGTCGACCATCCCGAGCACCGGGACCACGCCGTCCCATCCGTCGAGCGCATCCAGCACCCGCTCGAAGAGCGAGGCGGTCGCCAGCGGCCGCGCGGCGTCGTGGCACACCAGGCGCGTCGAGTCCGAAACGGCGCTCAGCGCGGCCGTCACTGATCCCTGCCTGGTGGCGGCACCCGTGACGATGGTCTCGACGCCGAGCGGCTCGACGAGCGTCCGGACAGGGTCCTCCCATCCGCCGGGGGCCACGACGACCGCGCTCGCGACGGAGGGACACGCGAGGGCCCGCTCCACGGCGCGGGCAACGATCGTCGTGCCGTCGAACGCCATCAGCGCCTTCGGCATCTCGGCGTGCATCCGCTCGCCCAGACCCGCGGCCAGCACGATCGCCACGGCGCCGTCCACGATCGGGAGGTTACTGGAGGCTCGCGAACACCATCCGGCCGGTCGTGGTCTCGATGACGTTACGCACGACGGTCGCCGTGATCCGCGTGCACGAGCACTGGCGAGGGTACCGGCCGGCTAGGCCTCGGCCATCACCCGGGCGCCGTGGGACTCGTCCAGGACCTTGTCGATCATGGCCTCGGCCTTCTCCTCACCGCCGCCGGTGGCGTACGTGAGCTCGGAGACCAGGATCTGCCGCGCCTTGGAGATCATCCGTTTCTCGCCCGCGGACAGCCCGCGGTCGCGCTCGCGGATCGACAGGTTACGCACGACCTCGGCCACCTGGTAGATGTCTCCGGAGCGCAACTTCTCGATGTTGTTCTTGAAGCGGCGGCTCCAGTTGGCGGCCATCTTGGACTCGTCCTCTCGAAGGACGTTCAGGACCTTCTTGACCTCGTTCTTGCCGACGACCGAACGCAGACCCACCTCTTCGGTGCTGTCCACGGGGACCATCAGGGTGAGATCGCCGTAGGAGACCCGAAGCTTGAAGTACCTGCGCTTCTCTCCGAGGAACTCCCTCACGCACAGCTCTTCGATCACTGCTGCACCGTGTTCGGGGTGCACAACCGTATCGCCCTTGCGGAACACATGACCCCCTAGCGTCGGCTGACGAGGACTGATTGAACGTCCGAACGAAACCAAGGGTAGCACGCGTCACCTCTCCCTCGCAAATCAAAAGTCCAGGTCAGAGGCACATTTCGGGCCATCGTGCAACCCCGTCACCGTCGGCATTCGGCCATGTCCGACGGCACGGACCTACGATGCCCGCGCGCTCGGGCCGCTTCCCCAGGAGCCCATGGCCCACCCGAGAGCTTCCAGCGCGTGCCCGACCGGAATCTGCCGCAGGTCACCGCCTGCCGACACCACCTCCGGGACGAAGACCGTTCGGAGTCCTGCCGCCGCGGCGGCGGACAGGCGCGCGTTCATCGCGGGCGCCGGACGCACCGTTCCCGTCAGCCCGATCTCGCCGACGAACGCCGTGGCCCGCGGCGCCGGCACGCCGGACGCGGCCGAGGCGATCGCGGCGGCCGTGGCGAGGTCCCCGGCTGGCTCGCCGAGCCGGGCGCCTCCCGCGGTGACGCCGAAGAGGTCGGCCCGGCCGAGCCGCACCCCAAGGGTCTCGAGCACCGCGGCCACGAGTTGGAAGCGGCGCGGGTCCAGGCCGCTCACCTGCCTCCGGCCGGTGCCGCTGTCCCCGCCTCCTGCAACGAGCGCCTGCACCTCGACCGCAAGCGCGCGGCGGCCCGCGAGCGGCAGCGCGGCGGCCGCGCCCACGACGTTGCCGCCCGGGAGCAGCAGCCCCGCGGGATCGATCTCCCGGAGGCCGGTGCCGGTCATCTCGAACCAGGCCACCTCGCCCTCGGCGCCGAACCGGTTCTTGTCGGCCGAAAGCATCCGCTGCCCAGAGCGCGGGTCCCCGTCGAAGGACAGGACCACGTCGACGGCGTGCTCGAGGGTGCGGGGCCCGGCCAGGTCGCCGGACTTGGTCACGTGACCGGTCACGAGCACCGACATCCCCTCCGCCTTGGCGACCCCGACGAGCGCGTCCGCGCACGCCCGGACCTGGGACGTGCCCCCGGGCATCTGGCCGGCGGCCGGATCGCGCAGGGCCTGAACGGAGTCGACGGCGAGCAGCGCCGGTCGGCTCGAGCGGGCCGCCTCGAGCACACCCGGGAGCTCGCGGCCGGACACGAACGAAAGCGCCGAACCGTCGATGCCAAGCCGCCGTGCCCGCGCCGACACCTGCCGGCGCGACTCCTCGCCCGAGGCCACGAGGCAAGCGTGGCCCGCGGCCGACAAGCCAGCCACCAGCTGCAGCAGCAGCGTGGACTTGCCGATCCCCGGCTCGCCCGCCAAGAGCGCCACCGTCGAGGGCACCAGCCCGCCGCCGAGCACCCGGTCGACGCCGGGCAGCCCGGTCGGGATCCGGCGCTCGTCCACGTCCTCGTGCTCGAGCGTTTCGAGCTCGACCGCCGGGCTGCGGCCGCCGCGCTCCTCGATCGTTCCCCACGCGCCGCATCCGGGACACCGGCCGGCCCACTGCGCGAACTGCTGCCCGCATTCGCGGCACGACAGGACCGTTCGAACCTTGCCCACGCGCGGACCCTAGCCGCACCGTCTGACACGGATCGGGCAAGGCCGTGTCGGTACTCGCGTGTAGTGTCGTCGCGCGAGGGGAGGAACCGCGTGCAGGCACTCCCGCTCAACGGCATCGATCGCATCCCGCGACTACCTCGTCCGAACCGTCGGCTTCCTCACCGACGAGGGCCCGACGGTCGTCTCGGTCGCCCAGGAGCTGCTGCCCGACGGCGAGGGTTTCCGCGCGGTCACCCACACCCCCATGGCGGTGGCCGAGTGCATCGTGCGCATCGGGCCGCGCCACCAACAGCGCCCCGCTCCGGCGGGTACACTCCCCAGGTTCGAATGTTCGTCGACCGGAAGGAGGGATGCACGATGGCCGCGAGTGTCCTGGCCGTTTCGCCGCATCCCTCGGGGTCCGGGCGCTAGCCCGACCACCCGGCGTCCTTTCGCCGAGCCGCCCCGACGGGGCGGCTTCTTTCGTTCCCGGCCACCGGCGCGAGCGGCATGCACACACGCACGTCGACGCCGGTTCAGCCACGACGACCGACACCGCGAAAGGACACCGCGTTGGACATCGAAGAGCTCCGAGACGACGACGTCGAGGACACGCCGTTCGACCACTTCCTGGGCGAGGGGTTCGTCACCGAGGTCGTCCGTATCATCAAGACCGGCAAGGAGGCCTCCGTCCACCTGTGCCGGGCGAACCGATCCATGACCGGCGAGGACCTCGTGGCGCTGAAGGTCTACCACCCGCTTGGGCGGCGGGACTTCCGCGACGAGTCGATCTACCGCGACGGCGAATGGATCAAGGAGCGCCGGATCCGCGCGGCGCTCGAGAAGAAGACGAGGTTCGGCCGGCACGTCCAGGGGGCGCTCTGGGTCGGCCGAGAGTGGGAGACGCTGCGCGCGCTCGCGGCCGTGGGTGCCGCCGTGCCCCGGCCGCTCGCGGCCACCGACGAGGCGATCCTCATGAGCTTCGTCGGCGACGAGACACATGCCGCGCCGCAGCTGCAGGCGCACCGGCCCGAGGCCGACGAGGCGAGGGACCTGCTCGACGAGGTCATGCGCGCGATCGAACGGATGCTGTACGAGAACGTGATCCACGGCGACCTGTCCCCGTACAACGTGCTCGTGTGGGAGGGACACGCGACGGTCATCGACTTCCCGCAGGCGGTCGACCCGCGCAAGAACCGCCACGCCCGGGCGCTGCTCGAGCGCGACGTGTCGCGGATCTGCGACCACTTCGAGCGGTTCGGGATCCGCTCGCATCCCGAACGCATCACGCGCGATCTGTGGACCGCGTGGGAGTTCGCCGACCTGGTGCCCGAGGAGCTGCGGACGGGGATCGAGATCTAATCCTCGCGCGCGCCGCGGAACTCGAGCGTGTACCGCCAGCTCGAGCCGTCCGGCGCATGCTCGAACGCCTTCAGCCGGCCGGTCTCGCCGCCGGGCAGCAGCACGGGCAGGCCGATGTGGGAGTCGTCGGGCCACAGGTCCTGCCGGGCGTGGTCCTCCATCCGCACGAGCGTCATGGGCAGGGCGCCCTCGGACTCGAGCGGCTCGCTCCACTCCGTCTCCTCGGTGGGTAGGAGCCGCCGGTACCGCACGTAGCGGACGGACACGTGCATGAGCACGGACTCGCCCGGCGACTTCCAGGCCTTCCCGAGAGGGCGCCACTTCCGGCCGTCGCGGGAGGTCTCGACCACCCAGGACTCCTCGTTCCCCAGACCCATGCGCCCGACCCTACGTCACGGCGCCCACACCCCGTCCGCCCGCGTGCCCGAGTCCCGCAGGATCGGACCGAGCCCAGATACCGAACGGCCCGGCAGCCTCTCGGTTGCCGGGCCCTCGGTCTTGCGGGGTTCGACACGGTCACGCCGAACCCACGTGTATTTGTACCCGGTCAGGCCTCCGACGAATCCGCCGCGAGCTCGACCGGCGGGACGTCCGGAGGCACGCCGGCGCCCTCGAACACCATCTCGCCGTCGCGCGCGTCGACGATGATCGTCTGCCCCGCCCGGAACTCCTTCCAGAGCAGCTTCTCGGACAGCGGGTCCTCGACGAGCCTCTGGATCGTCCGGCGGAGCGGCCTGGCCCCGAGCGCGGGGTCGTACCCCTGCTCGGCCAGCAGGGTCTTGGCCGCATCCGTGAGCTCGATCTCGAGGTCCTTGGCCTCCAGCTGGGCGGTGACCCGCTTCATCATCAGGTCGACGATCTGCTTGACGTCCTCCTGGGTCAGCGAATGGAAGACGATGACCTCGTCGATGCGGTTGAGGAACTCGGGCCGGAAGGACTTCTTGAGCTCGTCCATGACTCGGTCCTTCATCTTCTCGTACGTCAGCTTCTCGTCGGGGCGGGCCGCGAACCCGATGCCGGGTCCCTTCTGGATGTCCCGCGTGCCGAGGTTCGAGGTCATGATGATGATGGTGTTCTTGAAGTCGACCTGGTGACCCTGCGAGTCGGTCAGCCGCCCGTCCTCCAGGATCTGCAGGAGTGTGTTGAACACGTCCGGGTGCGCCTTCTCGATCTCGTCGAACAGGATCACGCTGAACGGCTTGCGCCGAACGGCCTCGGTGAGCTGCCCACCCTCTTCGTACCCGACGTAGCCGGGGGGCGAGCCGATCAGCCGGCTGACCGTGTGCTTCTCCATGTACTCGGACATGTCGAGCTGGATCAGCGTGTCCTCATCGCCGAACAGGAACTCGGCCAGCGCCTTGGACAGCTCGGTCTTCCCGACGCCCGAGGGCCCGAGGAAGATGAACGAGCCCGAGGGGCGCTTGGGATCCTTCAGGCCGGCACGCGTGCGGCGGATCGCCTTGCTGACCGCCTTGATGGAGTCCTCCTGGCTGATGATCCGCTTGTGGAGCTCGTCCTCCATGCGGAGCAGCTTCTCGGTCTCCTCCTCGGTGAGCTTGAACACCGGGATGCCGGTCCAGGTGGACAAGACCTCGGCGATCTCCTCCTCGTCGACCTCCGAGAGCACGTCCATCTCGCCGGACTTCCACTCGCGCTCGCGGCGCTGGCGCTCCTCGACGAGCTGGCGCTCCTCGTCCCGCAGGGACGCCGCCTTCTCGAAGTCCTGCGCGTCGATCGCGCTCTCCTTGCGGAGCCGAACCTCGGCGATCTTCTCGTCGACCTCGCGCACGTCCGGTGGCGCGGTCATGCGGCGGATCCGCATGCGCGAGCCGGCCTCGTCGATCAGGTCGATGGCCTTGTCAGGTAGGTAGCGGTCACTGATGTAGCGGTCGGACAGGTTGGCGGCCGCCACCAAGGCGTCGTCTGTGAACGAGACCCGGTGGTGCGCCTCGTACCGGTCGCGCAGGCCCTTGAGGATCTCGATCGTGTGGGCGACCGAGGGCTCCTCGACGCTGATGGGCTGGAACCGCCGCTCGAGCGCCGCGTCCTTCTCCAGGTGCTTGCGGTACTCGTCGCGCGTGGTCGCGCCGATCGTCTGGAGCTCGCCGCGCGCGAGCATCGGCTTGAGGATGCTGGCGGCGTCGATCGCGCCCTCGGCGGCGCCGGCACCGACGAGCGTGTGCAGCTCGTCGATGAACAGCACGATGTCGCCGCGGGTGCGAATCTCCTTGAGGACCTTCTTGAGCCGCTCCTCGAAGTCGCCGCGGTAGCGCGAGCCGGCGACCAGCGCGCCGAGGTCGAGGGTGTAGATCTGCTTGCCCTTGAGCGTCTCGGGCACCTCGCCCTTGACGATGTCCTGCGCGAGGCCCTCGACGATGGCGGTCTTGCCCACGCCGGGCTCGCCGATCAGCACGGGGTTGTTCTTGGTCCGGCGCGAGAGCACCTGCATGACCCGCTCGATCTCCTTCTCGCGACCGATGACGGGATCGAGCTTGGTGTCGCGCGCGAGCTGCGTGAGGTTTCGGCCGAACTGGTCGAGCACCATCGAGCCCTGGCCGCCCTGCTCGCCCTGTCCGCCCGGCGTGGTCTCGCCCTTGCCGGCGGTGTAGCCGGACAGGAGCTGGATCACCGTCTGGCGAACGCGGTTCAGGTCGGCGCCGAGCTTCTGCAGGACCTGCGCGGCGACGCCCTCGCCCTCGCGGATCAGGCCGAGCA
>JBKPKU010000023.1:0-49894 GCA_046731295.1 Actinomycetota bacterium | reverse complement strand
CACCCCAGATGCCACTTTAGACACGGTAGGCTAAATAACATGGATGTAATTAGCTCTATTGTTCAGAAGTCACAGCAGTAACAGGCCGTGGGGCGGGCGGACCTCCGGGGTAGGCCAGGCCTCAGCTGATGAGGTCGAGGTAGGCGTTCGCGATGTGCTGGCCCACGAACACGGCGACCAGGGCGCCGCCGGCCATGAACGGTCCGTACGGCACCCTCGACTTGCGGCCCGCGCCAGCCAGGAGGGCGACGATGGCCCCCACTCCCCCGAGCAGGATCCCGACCCCGGCGGCCACGGCTACCAGGCCGAGGCCGATCGAACCCAGGACGAGTCCGATCAGGCCGGCGAGTTTCACGTCGCCCATCCCCATGCCACTCGGGGCGATGAGGGCCACGATCAGCAACCCGACGCCGTAAACGAGGAAGCCGATGCCGGCGCGGATCGCGTCCAGGTGCCCCCCGGCGAGGTCGGCGACCACGATGTAGGGGGCCGCGATCAGGACCGACGGGTAGACGAGCCGGTTGGGGAGCCGCTTGACCCGCATGTCGATCATCGAGAGCGCGATCAGGGTCCCGCAGAACGGGGCGAGCAGGATCGCCTGCCAGGGGTCCTGGTACACGAGGGCCACCGCGACGAAAAGCCCTCCGGTGGCGAGCTCGGTGAGGGGATACGCCGCCGAGATCCGGGCACCGCACGCGCGGCACCGGCCCCGAAGCATCAGCCAGGACACGACGGGGATGCTGTCGACGTTGCGCAGCGGCGCGTCGCAGCTCGGGCAGCGGGACCGCGGCCGGACCAGGGACTCCCCCGCCGGCACGCGGTGGATCGCCACGGTCAGGAAGCTCCCGAACACCAAGCCGGACGGCAGGGCGATCGCGATCCGCAGCAGGATGTCCGAGGTCGTCATGGGCGGCCGAACGCTACCGCAGGCCCTGGATGCCTAGCCGGCGACCTGCATCACCAGCGTGGGTCCCGACACTCCGCGCCGGTGTCGACAGCTGCGAAATCGGCGCCGGTTCCGAACGTCGTACCCGCAGGAGCGCTGCCGTAGATGCAGAAGAACGCTCCCGATCCACTCTCTGCAACCAGCAGGACGTCGTCGCCAGAGGCAGCAGGCTGATCCACGGCAACGGCACCCACAACCGGATCGGCGAACGCCACCCACCTCAGCGACGGCTCGATGGTCTCGCCTTCGGTCTCATCAAACCCGAGATACGTGCCGTCCGTGAAGTACTTCTTCGCGGCCGCGATCCCTTTTCGAAGATCCGACTGCGCAGCCCGGTCCTGAGCCCGCTGACGCGCGCCGAGGACGGTCGGCAGACCGATGGCGATCGTGATGCCGGCGATGAGAACGACCACCATCAGCTCGATGAGGGTGAAGCCCTCGTCGTCTTTCGGGCGCTGCCGGAAGCGCTCGAGCACGGAGTCACCTCCCCCCTTCTGTGCCGTGACGCGTCTGATGACGCGCACCTAGACCGGTTTTCGGTGTCCGGGACCGCGTCCTTTACCCGAGAGTGAGAGAAGGGACGTGATGGCCCCGAACGCCGTGGTCATGCCGAAATGGTTGCCGTGCAGGCATGAACAGATGGGCGGCCCCGAAACCGCGAGGCAGCCCTGGTGCTCGTGTAGGAACTCCTGGGGATCGTCTGCCGGGACGGCTCGGCCCGCGTGGTTGGTCGAGCTACCCCTTGGGCGAAGGTCCCGCCTCGGCCAGCTCGCTCAGGGCAGCCGCGGACATCACCGGGAGCGGCGGCGCCTGTCCCGTCCACAGCTCGAAGGAGATCGCCGCCTGCCGGAGCAGCAGGCCGAGGCCGCCGAACATCACACCGCCCGCCTCCCGCGCCGCGGTCTGGAACGGCGTCGCGCTCGGCCGATAGAGCAGGTCCACGGCCACGACGCCCGGCCCGAGCGGCGGCAGGGGCAACGCCTCTCCGTGGACGCCGAGCGGCGTCGCGTTCACGATCAGGTCGACGCCTCGAACCTCCGAGGCTCGGTCGAGATCGATCACGCGCACGGCCGTGCTCTGGTCCTTCACGACCGCACGCAGGTCGTCGGCCTTCGATGTTTCGCGAACGGCGACGGCGAGGCTCGCGACCCCGCCCCGCGTGAGCGCGAGGGCGCATGCCCGCGCGGCCCCGCCGGCACCGAACACCAGTGCGCTCCGGCCCGCAGGGTCGAATCCCGCGTCCTCGCGCAGAAAGCGCTCGAACCCCAGGGCGTCGGTGTTGTGGCCCGACAGTTCGTCGGCACCCACCACGATCGTGTTGACGGCCCGCAGCAGCCGGGCGTCGTCCGAGCACGCGTCGACGATCTCGGCCGCTTCGGTCTTGTGTGGCATCGTGACGTTCGCCCCCGCGAACCCGAGCGCCAGCAGCCCGCGGATCGCCACCGCCAGGCGCGGAGGCGGCACCGCCAGCGGCACGTACACCCAGTCCATGCCGAGCGCCGCGAAGGCCGCGTTGTGGATCGCCGGCGACAGGCTGTGGTCGACCGGCCAGCCGATCACGCCGGCCAGGCGCGTCGAGCCTCTGATGACCGGGGCCCGGTCCGGCACCTCACTCACCGCAGCGAGCGCGGTTGGCTTCGTGTCTCGCCGCGTTCACGGCGAACGCGTGATGGCCGTCCTCGCCGCACAGCACGTAATAGAAGTACGGCGTGTCTGCCGGGTTCAGGGCGGCCTCCAGCGAGGCGCGGCCGGGGCTCGCGATCGGCGTCGGCGGCAGGCCCGGGTTGACGCGCGTGTTGTACGGGGTATCGGCCCCGAGGTCGGAGAAGCTGAGCTGTCCGTCGGGCGTCGGGTCGTCGTACAGGAGCGTGGCGTCGATGCCTAGGTTCATGTGCGCCTTCAGCCGGTTGTAGATCACGCCCGCGATGATCGGGCGCTCGCGGTCCAGCGCCGCCTCCTTCTCGATCATCGAGGCGATCGTGACGACCTGGTACGGCGTGACCCCAAGCGCCTTTGCGTTGTCCCACGGCAGCGACTCCGCCTCCGTGCCGAATTGATCGAGCAGGCGCTCGACGATCGACTCCGCGCTCGCGTCCTTGCGCACGAAGTAGGTCTCCGGGAACAGGAACCCCTCGATGCCCTGCGCGTTCGCGGGCAGGTACGGCGGGAGCGCGAGGTCCGTCTCCTCGGTCGCCTTCAGGAACGCCTTGGCCGGGATGCCGAGCGTCTCTTGGACGCGGTCGGCGATCTGGGTGAGTCGGTAGCCCTCGGGGATAGTCAGGCGCACCGTCGGGACCGGGTCGGGGGCCTCGGTCAGGGCCGCGAACGCGGCCTCGGGCGTCATGTTGGTGGTCAGGTCGAACGTCCCGGCCCGAAACTCGTCCTGGAGGCCGCTGCGACGCAGCAGCCACCTGGAGACCAGCCCGCAGCGCACGACGCCCTGCTCGTGCAGCGCGTCCACTACCTCGGCGCCGCTCGCGCCTTTCGCCACCTTGAATGTGACCGCCCGCTGCCGTCCCGACGCCTCCGAGCACCAGCCGTAGTAGCGGGTCGCGGCGATGCCCAGGCCGGCGAGCACCAGCAGCAGCACCAGCGAGACGCGCAAGCCCCGGTTCCGCGTGTGGGGAGAGCGGTGGCGCGGGCGATCGAGGCGGTCCGTCGGGGGGGCGTCCTGCATCCGGTTCGGCAGCATAGCGGCCGGCCGCGTTGATCCCGGTCAGCCGCCGGAAACCGATGGGCCTCAGCCCGTTTGCGCGTCGAGCCAGGCCTGCAGGATCACAGTTGCCGCCGAACGATCCACGGTCCTGCGGCGGTCGCGCCCGGAGGCCCCCGCATCGCGTAGGGCCCGCTCCGCCTCGGCCGTTGACAGGCGCTCGTCCTGGAGGAGGACCTCGATGGACAGGATCGCGCGGAGAGCCTCGGCGAATCGTTCGGCCAGATGGGCGCGCTCGCCGGCCTCGCCGGACATAAGGAGCGGGTGCCCGACGACGACCAGCGCCACGCCGTGCTCGGCCACCAGGTCGGCGATCGCCCTCACGTCTTGCGGGGCGCCGGTCCGAACGGTCCCCATCGGAACGGCTATGCGCCGGCCGTCGTCCGAGATCGCCACGCCGATCCGGGCGTCGCCGAGGTCCAGCCCCAGGACCCGGCCGGCCTCAGCCACCAGCCTGCAAAAGCTCCTTCAGGCGGGGTTCGACGGTGTCGAGCGCCTCGCGGATGGCGTCGCCCCTGCGGCCGCCGGAGAAGGCGAGCGCGGGCTTGCCGCCCTTGCCGCCCTGAACGATCGTCGCGGCGGGATCGAGCAGCGCCGGGCCCGTCACACCCCTGGCCACGAGGTTGGGCGAGCAGGCCCCGACCAGGAGCGCCTTGCCTCCACGCCCCGTGCCGAGCACGACCGCGGCGCCACCCGTTTCCTCGAGGCGGTTGGCCACGTCCTGCGCGAGCCCCCGGAGCTCGTCGGCGTCGGCGTCGACCTCCGCCACGACAAGCTTTGTGCCGTCCACGGCCCGGGCTCCGACAGCGAGCTCGACCGCCCGCTCCTTCTGCCCCGCTTTAGCCTGCCGTTCGAGCTCGCCCTCGAGCTCCTTGACCTGCTGCACGTAGTGCCGCGCGCGCTCGAGCGCGCCCTTGGGGTCGGTGCCGAGGGCCTCGGCCACCGCGGTGAGCAGGTCGTGCTCGAGGTTGATCTCGTGGATCGCTTCGGGGCCGACCAGCGCCTCGACCCGCCGCATGCCGGCGCCGATCGAGGCCTCGTGCAGGATACGCACGATCGCGACCTCCCCCGTGTGGTTGACGTGGGTGCCGCCGCACAGCTCGACCGAGTAGTCGCCCACCTCGACGACGCGGACGAAGTCGCCGTACTTCTCGCCGAACAGCGCGATCGCGCCCTGGTTCTTGGCCTCCTCCAGCGTGGTCTCGTAGATCGTGACCTGACCGTCCTCCGCCAAACGGCGGTTCGCGAGCTCCTCCGCCTCAACGAGCACGTCGCGCGGCACCGCCGAGTGGTGCGGGAAGTCGAAGCGCAGCCGCCCGGGGGCGACCAGCGACCCGGCCTGACGCGCGTGGTCGCCAAGCACGTGGCGAAGCGTCCAGTGCACGACGTGGGTCGCCGTGTGGGCGCGGGCCGTAGCCTCCCGACGCTCGGCGTCCACCTCGCCGTGGACCTCGTCGCCCTCGCGCACCTCGCCGGACTCGACCGTGCCGGTGTGCACGATCACGTCGCCTGGCCCAAACTGCGCGTCGGTCACCCGGACGCTGCCGCCCGATGTCCGAAGCAGCCCCCGGTCCCCGATCTGCCCGCCCGATTCTGCATAGAACGGCGTCCGGTCCAGGACGAACCGGATCTCGTCGCCCTCCCCCGCGACCCCCTCGCGGCCCCCGGGACCGAGGAGCGCCAGCATCCGTCCGTCCGACCCGAGCGTCTGGTAGCCGACGAACTCGGTCTTGCCGGCCTGCCCGGCCACCTCTGCGAGCTCCTCCTCGGCGCGTCCCTTCTTCGCCGCCTTCTTCGCGCGCTCGCGCTGCTCGGCCATGAGCTCGTCGAAACGAGCCTCGTCGATCTCGAGCCCCGCGTCCTCGGCGAGCTCGGCCGTCAGCTCCTTGGGGAAACCGAACGTGTCGTGAAGCTTGAACACCGCGTCGCCTGGGAGCCGCTTGGCCTGCCCGGCCTTGCCGACCTCGGTCTCGAACAGGGTCATCCCCTGCCGGAGCGTGCCGGCGAACCGCTCTTCCTCCGAGGTCACCACCTGCTCGATGTAGGAGCGGTTCTCGACCAGCTCGGGGTACGCGGGCCCGAACCGCTCGACCGTCCGGCCGACCAGCGGAGGCATCACGTCACGCTCGATCCCCAGTCGACGCGCGTGCGAGACGACCCGACGCAGCATCCGGCGCAGCACATAGCCGCGGCCCTCGTTCGACGGCTGGACGCCGTCGGCGATCAGGAACGTCGTCGCTCGACCGTGCTCGGCGATCACCTTGAGGGAGACGTCTGCGCGCTCGTCCCCGCCGTGCTTGCGGCCGGCGAGCGACTCGGCGACCTCGAGGATCGGCTCCATGAGGTCGGTCTCGAAGACGTTGTCGACGTTCTGCAGCACGGTCGCGACGCGCTCTAGGCTCGAGCCGGTATCGATGTTCTTGGCCGGGAGCTCGTGCAGGATGCGCTGACGGTCGTCGACCTCGTCCTGCATGAAGACGTGGTTCCAGATCTCGATGAAGCGTTCCTCGTCGACCGCCGGGCCTCCCGGTTGCCCGTACTTCTCGCCGCGATCGACGTAGATCTCCGAGCAGGGGCCCGCCGGACCGGCGGCGTGCGTCCACCAGTAGTTGTCTTCGGTGCCGCGCCGGACGATGCGTTCGTCCGGCAGGCCGATCCCCCGCCAGATCTCCACGCTCTCGTCGTCGGTCTCGAACACGGTCGCCCACAGGCGCGCGGGCTCTATGCCCCAGACCTGCGTGACCAGCTCGTAGCCCCAGCTACACGACTCCTGCTTGAAGTAGTCGCCGAACGAGAAGTTCCCGAGCATCTCGAAGAACGTCAGGTGACGGGCCGTATGCCCCACGTTGTCGATGTCGACCGCCCGGAAGACCTTCTGACAGGTCACGGCCCGAGGGAACGGCGCGGACGCGTGACCGAGGAAGTACGGGATGAACTGGTTCATCCCGGCGTTGGTCAGCAGCAGACCGGACTCGGGCGGCGGGATCAGCGAGGACGAGGGGACGCGCTTGTGATCGCGCTCCTCGAAGAAGCGCAGGAACGACTCGCGGATCCGATCGCCCTCCATGGGGGCACAGTCTATCGGCGGGCCTGCGCCGGACCGCGACGGATCGGCCCACGGATCCCTACGGAAGGCGGAATGTGTGGCGGAGCCCCTCGGCCCGGAGCGTGGCGAGGCTCACCGGCGGGAGCCTTCGGTCGTTGATCAGGACCACGTAGCGAGCGGCCACGGGCAGCTCGGCCTCGAACGGCGCCACCTGGCGGCACTGCCCGAGCGGCGCGCGGCGCGTCGCTCCCAGCCCGATCCAGTTCGCGCTGTCAGTCACGATCGTCGTCCGGCTGCCGTCGCTGCCCAGGAACACAACGGTCTCGTTGCCCACGTAGGGGTCGCTGCGATGGCAGGGGAACCCCGTGAGCTTGACGAACCGGCCGGTCAGATCGACCCGGTCCGGCCCGGCCGCGTTCGTGGTCGTTCCGGCAGGCGGTGCGGGGGTCGGACGCATCATCGACTCCATGCCGACCACCGACGACGAGCCGCAGGCGGCGAGCGCGAGGCCGAGCGGGATCGCGGCGAACGAGCGGAGCAGTCCCTGTCTCACGTGTGGGATACGCGTTCGGGTGCGCCGCGGGCTCGCGCGCTACCCGAGGCCCGCTCCCGCGCGCCGCTCCGCGTCCTCGAGCTCCGAGCGCAGCTCGTGTTCCCGCCGCTGCATGGCCACCTTCCCCTCATTGATCGACTCGGAGACCAGCTTGGCCAGGTCCAGCATGCCGCCGCGGGCCTCGCGGGCGAGGTTGGCAGGCGCGACCTTGGCCGCCTGCCTGCGAACGAAGCGCGAGGCGATGATCGCGCCGGCGGCCCCGGCGCCCAGGCCGAGGGCCACCCAGAACAGCCGCCTCACGCGGCGCCCTTCTTGGCCCCGAACCGGCCGACGGCACGGCGAAGGCCCGCCCCCAGCGAGATGATCTTGACCAGCGGGCTCGCTACCGCCTCCTCGACCAGACCCGAGATCCGCTGGACCCGGCCCACGATCTCGCCCGTGGCCTCGAGCACGACATCCACGCGGTCGAGCTCGCGATTGGTCCGCTCGACCGAGCCCTTGACCTCCCGGAGCAGCGGAACGGTCTCCTCGCGCATCGAGTCGATCAGGATCTTCGTGCTCTCGAGCACCCGGAACGTGTTGATCAGCACGATGCACAGGAACAGGACCAACAGGCCCCAGAACGAGGAGAGCACGATGAGGGCGACGTCTCCTCCGTCGAGCGCACCGATCATCGTGCCGGCCTCCTCTCAGCCACGGCTCGGAGCGCCGCGGTTCCGGGTCCGCGCATCATACCGAGGGCGACTCCCCGGACGTTCCGGCGTCGGGTTCCCCGGAGTCCGCACCCTCGACGTCCGTCTCCTCGCCCTCACCGGACGGCTCGTAGTAGCGCGCCCCCGAGAACCGGGCCGGCAGATACTCCTGCTCGACCCGGTGCCCCGGGTAGTCATGCGGGTACTTGTAGTCCTTGCCGTAGCCGAGCTTCTTCAGCCCCGGATGGCCGGAGGGCTCCTTCAGGTGGAGCGGGACGGGCTCGGCCGACGACGCGTCCCTCTGCGCACGCCCGAGCGCGGCGATCACGCTGTTGGACTTCGGCGCGCGGGCCAGGTAGATCGCCGCCTCGGCCAGGTTGAGCTGGGCCTCGGGCAGCCCCACGTACTCGACCGCATGGGCGGAGGCCACCGCCACCAGGAGCGCTCGCGGGTCGGCCAGGCCGATGTCCTCGCTCGCGTGCACGACCATGCGCCGGGCGATGTAGCGCGGATCCTCGCCGGCCTCGATCATCCGGGCCAACCAGAACAGCGCGGCGTCGGGGTCCGAACCCCGGATGCTCTTGATGAACGCCGAGATCACGTCGAAGTGGGCGTCGCCCTGCCGGTCGTACACGATCGCCTTCTTCTGGACCGCGTCGGCTGCGCGCTCGCGCGAGACCGAGCGCTCGCCCGCCGAGCGCGCGGCCAGCACGGACGCCTCGAGCCCCGTGAGGGCGATCCTCGCGTCGCCACCGGCGACCTCGACGAGGTGCTCGAGGGCGTCCTCGGTCACCTCGATCCCCTGTTTGGCGAGCCCCCGGTCCTCGTCGGCCAGTGCACGTTCGAGAACCGTGCGGACCTCGTCCGGTGCAAGGGGCTCGAGCTGCAGGAGGATGCACCGCGAGAGCAGCGGCGTGACCAGCGAGAAGTACGGGTTCTCGGTCGTCGCGCCGAGCAGCGTGACGGTGCCCTCCTCGACGGCCGGCAGCAGCACGTCCTGCTGCGCCTTGGACCAGCGATGCACCTCGTCCACGAACAGCACCGTTCGGAACAGCCCGTCCTTGGCCTGCGCGATCACCTTGCGCGCGTCGCCGACGCCCGAGGAGACGGCCGACAGCTGCACGAGCTGCCCGCCCACGGCGTCGGCCAACAGGTACGCGAGGGTGGTCTTGCCCGTCCCGGCGGGGCCCCACAGCACGATCGAGGGCAGGTGGCCGCCCTCCAGCAGCTGGGTCAGCGCCTTACCGGGGCCGATCAGGTGCGTCTGGCCGACGAACTCGTCGAACGACGAGGGCCGCATCCGCGCCGCGAGGGGGACGTCGGCCATCGTTCGTTCAGTCCTTGTACCGGATGACGCGCTTGGGCCGGATCCACAGGATCTCGCGCTCCTGCCCCGGCGTGTAGGTGTAGCCGTGCCCGTCGTACCGATGCGAGAGCTCGTCGATGTGCTTCTCCGCGCGCTCGCCGGTCTCGAACCGCACCACGGTCCCCGTGATCGAGATCCAGTCGTACGCGTCGCAGTCCTTCATGACCGAGAGGGCGACGCGCGGATTCGCCTCGCAGTTGCGGTGCTTCACGCGGCCCTTCGCGGTGTTGATGAGCACATGGCCCTCGGCCGCGTCCACCCACGTGATCGTGGCCTGCGGCGTGCCGTCGGGGTTCATCGTGACGAACGTCGCGAAGTTCGTGTTCGTCAGGAGCTCGAGGTCGGACCCGGTGAGCTGCTCAGCCATCTTCCTCCTCCTGCTCCTCCTGCGGCCCCGCCGTGACGGCGATGCCGAGCTCTCGGAGCTGTTCGTCCGACGCGCGCGCCGGGGCGCCGGTCAGCGGGTCGGCGCCCGACTGCGCCTTGGGGAACGCCGTGACGTCGCGGATCGTGTCCTTGCCCGCCATGAGCATCACGAGGCGGTCGATCCCCATCGCGATCCCGCCGTGCGGCGGCACGCCGAACCGGAACGCCTGCAGCAGGTGCCCGAACTTCTCCTGGATCTCGTACTCCGACAGGCCCAGCACCTCGAACACCTTGTGCTGCACGTCGGGCCGATGGATCCGGATGCTGCCTCCGCCCACTTCGTAGCCGTTCAGAACGAGGTCGTAGCCGCGGGAGGTCGCGGTATCGGGGTTCAGGTCGTCGGTGGCCGGCGCGGTGAACGGGTGGTGGGCCGAGACCCACTTGCCCTCCTCCTCGCTCCATTCGAACAGCGGGGGTTCGACCAGCCAGCAGAACCGCCACTCCCCCTTGGGGATCCGACCGAGGCGCTCGGCCATGTGACGCCGGAGCCCGTCGAGGGCCACGTTGGCGCGGTCGGGCCTGTCACCCACGATCAGGACGAGGTCCCCGGGGTCGGCGCCCGTCGCGCCGCGAACGCCCTCGATCTCCTCGGCCGACAGGTGCTTCTCGACGGGCGAGCGGATCCCGTCGGTCTCGACCACGACCCACACCAGACCCGCGGCCCCACGGGACTTCGCCACCTGCACCAGGTCGTCGAGCTCCTTGCGAGACAGCTCGGCCCCTCCCGGCGCGGCGAATCCCTTCACCAGGCCCCCGCTCCCGAGCACGGAGCCGAACGCCCTGAACCCGGTGCCCCGGAACACCTCCCCGAGGTCCGACAGCTCCATCCCGTACCGCAGGTCCGGCTTGTCCGAGCCGAACCGCTCCAGCATCTCCCGGTGCGTCATCCGCGGGAACGGCGTCGGGACCTCCACGCCCTGGATGTCGCGGACGACGCGCGCGTAGAGCGGTTCGATGACCGCGAACACGTCCTCCTCGTCGACGAACGCCATCTCGACGTCGAGCTGGGTGAACTCGAAGCTCCGGTCCGCGCGTGGCTGCTCGTCCCGGAGGCATCGGACGATCTGGTAGTAGCGGTCCTGCCCGGCGACCATCAGCAGCTGCTTGAGCTGCTGCGGCGACTGCGGCAGCGCGTAGAAGGTGCCGGGCCACAGCCGGGAAGGCACCAGGAAGTCCCGGGCCCCCTCCGGGGTGCTGCGGCCGAGCAGTGGGGTCTCGACCTCGATGAACCCGCGCGACTCCATCTCCTCGCGGATGATCCGGTTGATCGCGGCCCGTAGGGCCAGCACCTTCGTCATCTCGGGCCGCCGCAGGTCCAGGTATCGATAGCGCAGCCGCAACTCCTCCGAGGCCTCGATCCGGTCTTCGACCACGAACGGCGGCGTGTCGGCCTCCGAGAGCACCTCGATGTCCTTGACCGCGACCTCGATCTCACCGGTCGGCAGGTCCGGGTTCACGGTGCCCGCCGGGCGCTCGCGCACCTCGCCGGACACACGCACCACGGTTTCGGAGCCCAGGTGCTGGGCGGCCGCGTGTGCGTTCGGCGCGTCCTCGGGGTGGAAGACCAGCTGTACGAGGCCTTCCCGGTCGCGAAGGTCGACGAACGTCACGCCGCCGTGGTCACGCCGGCGCCAGACCCAGCCGCACAGGGTGACGGACTCGCCCGCGTCGTCCCGGCGAAGCTCGCCGCACGCGTGGGTCCGAAGCGCCGTGCGCATCGCGCTCTCGGTGCGTTCGCTCATCGCTCGGCCGCCCAGTCCGTCCGGGAGAACCAGTTCACCACGTCGTCGAGCGGTACCTCCTCCTGCTCCTGCTCGCGTTCGCGCTCGTCCGAGACGAGGCGCCGGAGCTGCACGGTTCCCGCCTCGACCTCGCGCTCGCCCACGATCGCGACGTACGCGGCCCCCGCCCGGTCCGCCATCCTGAGCTGCGCCTTGAGCGGCCGTTCCTCGAACGCCGACGCGGCGGGGATCCCCGCCTCACGCAGGTTCTTGACCAGGCGCGCGCCGACGGTCGCCGCCTCGGTACCCAGAGCCACCACGAAGCACGCGAGTCCGGCCTCTCCGGGCGGCTCGGCGCCGGTCTCGCGCATCGCGAGCAGGATCCGATCGAGACCGAGCGCGAACCCCACCCCCGGGGTCGCGGGGCCGCCGAGCACCTCGGCGAGCCCGTCGTATCGCCCGCCACCGCCGACCGACGACTGCGCCTCCGGCAGCGCGCGCGAGACGAACTCGAACGTCGTCCGCGTGTAGTAGTCGAGTCCCCGCACCAGCCGAGGATCGTGCACGAACACGATCCCCTGGGCGTCGAGCCCGTTGCGGACCTCCGCGAAGTGCTCGGCGCACGCCTGGCACAGGTTGTCCGAGATCACCGGCGCGCCGAGCACGAGTGGGGTCTTCCCGTCGACCTTGCAGTCGAACACGCGGAGCGGGTTCGTGTGCAGGCGGGCCCGGCAGTCCTCGTCGAGCTCGTCCTCGCGCGGTTCGAGGTACGCGATCAGCTTCTCGCGGTACGCCGGCCGGCACTCGGCGTCGCCGATCGAGTTGATCGGCAGCTCGAGGTCCGTGACGCCGCGGCCGCGGATGAACCGGTCGCCGAGCGCGATCACCTCGACGTCCGCGCCGGGCGCCGCCACGCCGATCGTCTCGACCCCGAACTGCCGGAACTCCCGGAGGCGCCCCGCCTGCGGCCGCTGGTGCCGGAACTCCTGCGAGACGTGGTACGCCTTGAACGGGCTCGGGAGGTCGTGCGCATTCGAGAGATAGGCGCGGACGATGCTCGCGGTCTGCTCGGGCCGAAGGGTGAGCGAGCGCCCCCCCTTGTCCTCGAACGTGTACATCTCCTTCGTGACGACATCCGAGGTCTCACCCGAGGTCCGGGCGAAGAGTTCCGTGTGCTCGAACGTCGGCGTCTCGATGTACCGGAACCCGAACAGCCGCGCCGCTCGGTGGGCGGCCTCGTACAGGCCGAGCATCGCGTCGGACGCGGGCGGCAGGAGGTCGGCGGTGCCTCTCGGCGGCTGGAGCTCCACTCAGCCTTCCCGCAGGAAGGGGTTGTGCTCGCGTTCGCGGCCGACGGTCGTCCTGGGGCCGTGGCCGGGCAGGACGTCGTTCGCGTCCGGCAGTTCGAGGAAGCGCGCTAGCGACCCGGCCATGTCGGCCGGGTTCGAGTTCGGGAAGTCGCTGCGGCCCACCGAGCCAGCGAAGACCAGATCGCCGGACAGCACGATCGCGTCGGTCAGGAAGCACACGCTTCCCGGCGTGTGTCCCGGCGTGTGCAGCACCTCGATCCGGAAGCCGGCGAGCGTCAGGACGTCGCCGTCCACCACGGTCCGGACGTCTTTGACCGGCACGAGCGGGGTCCCTCCTCCGGCGCCCCAGCCGGCCGGGTCGGTCAAGGCGGCCGCGTCGGCCTCGTGGATGTAGAAGGGCAGGTCGTCCCCGCAGAACTCGGCGGCCGCACCCACGTGGTCGTAGTGGCCGTGCGTCGCAAACACCGCGACCGGACGTCGCTGCTCGGCCTCGAGTAGGGCTCGGACGCGTTCGGGCGAGAAGCCCGGGTCGACGACCACCGCGTCCTCGATCCCGTCCGCCCCGAGCAGCCAGCAGTTGGTCTCGAACGAGTTGTCGGAGAAGGCGTCCAGGTACATGCCGGGCAGTCTATCCGCGGGCGCGCGAGGCCCAGCCCGGCGAGGCTCGTGTCGGCCGCGAACGGTAGGCTCGGACCATGAGGGGCGACAGGGTCGAGGTCGTGGTGGACTCGGGGGCCGGCGTGCTCACCTACGAGATCGAGGCCACCCGGGCCGGCCGCCGCGTCGAGGTCGGCACGTCCCGCGGCGTGATCGAGGTGACCGAGGTCACGCGCAGCGGGACGCCCGTTCGGAGCGGGCGCTTCATGGCCGACCGCGTGGTCGCTCTTGTCGAGCACCCGGCGCCTCCCGCCGTCGGCCGCGGCCGGCGCCCCGGCAAGAACCAGGCCCGCCTGCTCTAGCCGGCGTTCAGAGCGCGGCCGAGTCGATCCAGAGCGTGACCGGGCCGTCGTTCACGAGCTCGACCCGCATGTGCTCGCGGAACGCGCCGCGCCGAACCCTTGCGCCACGAGACTCGAGCGCCTCGGCGAACGCCTCGACCCGGTCCGCCGCGATCTCCGGCGGCGCCGCGCCGTCCCACGATGGCCGCCGGCCCCTGCGAACGTCGCCGTAGAGCGTGAACTGCGGCACGACGAGGATCTCGCCGCCGGCCTCGGAGAGCGAGCGGTTCATCCTGCCCACCTCGTCCTCGAACACGCGCAGGTTGAAGATCTTGTCGGCCAGGCGGTCGTAGGCACCGAACCCGTCGTCCCTGCCGACGCCGACCAGCAGCAGGAAGCCCGGGCCGATCTCGGCAACCAGCTCGTCGCCAACGCCGACCGAGGCCCGGGAGACGCGCTGGAGGAGAACCCTCACCGAGGCACGACGCGGAACGCGTCGTACACGTTCTCGACTTTCTTGACGGCCCCCAGGATCTCGGCGAGATGGGTGATGTCGGCCAGCTCGAACGTGAACCGCAGGATCGTGGTCCGGTCCCGCCCCACCGCGGAGGTGGCCGACAGGATGTTCACGTGGTGGTCCGAGAGCACGGTCGCCACGTCCGACAGGAGCCTGGTGCGGTCCAGGGCCTCGACCTGGATCGCGACCACGAACGAGGTCGGCTTGCCGGCCCGCCAGGAGACGTCGATCAGGCGTTCGGGCTGGGCGAGCAGGGACTTCGCGTTCGGGCAGTCGGTCCGGTGGACCGAGACGCCCTGACCGCGCGTCACGAACCCGAGGATCTCGTCGCCGGGCACCGGCGTGCAGCAGCGGGCGAGCCGGACCCACACGTCCTCCGAGCCCGGGACGACCACGCCGGAGGTCACGTCGGTCGAGCTCTGCTGCCCGAGGTGCACGGGACGCGCGAGGGGCACCTCGCTGACCTCCTCCTCGGTGCCCTGGACGTTGCGGGCCAGGCGCGCCACGATCGACTGCGGCGAGACCTGCCCCTCCCCGATGGCGACGTAGAGCGACTCGAGGCTCGGGAACTTCATCTCCTCCGACAGGTGCACGAGCGCGTCCTCGGTGGCGAGCCGCTTGAAGGGCACGTTCTGCTTGCGCATCAGCCGCTGCAGCTGCTCCCGCCCCTCCTCGAGCGCGTCCTCGCGGCGCTCCCGGCTGAACCACTGTCGGATCTTGTTGCGCGCACGCGGGGTCTTCACCCAACGCAGCCAGTCCTGCGACGGCCCCTCACCCTGTGCCTTCGAGGTCAGGATGTCGACGGTGTCGCCGGTCCGAAGCTCGTAGTCGAGCGGCACCAGCTTGCCGTTGACCTTGGCGCCGATCGTCCGATGCCCCACCTCGGTGTGGATCGCGTACGCGAAGTCGACGGGCGTGGCCCCCACCGGCAGGTTCATCACGTCGCCCTTGGGTGTGAAACAGAAGACCTGGCCGCCGTACAGGTCGATCCGCAGACCTTCCATGAATTCTCGCGGATCGGCCATGTCCTTCAGCCAGTCGAGCATCTGCCCAAGCCACGCGAGATCGGCCGCCTCCTTGGCCTTCTTCCCGTCGCGTCCCTCCTTGTACCGCCAGTGCGCGGCGATCCCGAACTCGGCCGTGCGGTGCATGTCCTTGGTCCGGATCTGCACCTCGATCGGGCGGCCCTGCGGACCCACGACCGTCGTGTGCAGCGACTGGTACATGTTCGACTTGGGCATCGCGACGTAGTCCTTGAAGCGCCCGGGCACGGGCTTCCACAACGAATGGATCGCGCCGAGCGCCCCGTAGACGTCGCGCACCGAGTCCACGCGGATCCGGATGCCGGCGAGGTCGTAGATCTCGTTGAACTCCTTGCCGCCGATCACCATCTTCTCGTAGATCGAGTACAGGTGCTTCGGACGGCCGTCGACCTCGGCCTTGAGGCCGCCCTCGCGCAGCCGGGTCCTGGCGGCCTGGAGCACCCCATCGACGTATTGCTGGCGTTCGCTCCGGCGCTTCTCGACCAGGCTCGCGATCTCGCGGTACGGACCCGGGTGCAACGCCTTGAACGAGAGGTCCTCGAGTTCCCACTTGATCTGCTGGACGCCCAGCCGGTGCGCGAGCGGCGCGTAGATCTCCAGCGTGGCCGTCGCGATGCGCCGCTGCTTGTCCGGCGGCAGCGCCGAGAGCGTGCGCATGTTGTGGAGTCGGTCTGCGAGCTTGATCAGCAACACGCGGATGTCGCCCGCCATCGCGACGATCATCTTTCGGACGTTCTCCGCCTGCTCGTGCTCGCGGCTTCGGAACGACAACGCATCGAGCTTGGTCAGGCCGTCAACGATGCGCGAGACCTCGGGGCCGAACTCGACGTCGAGCTCCTCCACGCTGACCTCTGTGTCCTCGACGGTGTCGTGCAGGAGCGCAGCCTGCAGCGTGGTGGTATCCAGGCCGAGGTCGGCCAGGATCCGGGCGACCGCCAACGGGTGTTCGACGAAGTCCTCGCCCGACAGGCGCTTCTGGCCCTCGTGGTGTTCGGCGGCGAACCGGTAGGCGCGCTCGATCTCCTTCAGGTCCGCCTTGGCGTTGTAGCCCTTGACGGTCCGGAGCAGGCCATCGATGCCCTCCCGCGTGTCGGGCTCGGCCGAGCGCAGGCGCGAGAGCAGGCCGCCTCGCCGCTCGGTCCTGACCTCCTCGCCCGTGTCCACCCCGGCTCCTCGCACCCCCGAACACCCAGTCTACGCTGCGCGTCCGCGCAGATCGTGTTTCGGGCCTCGTGGCCGGGTCTCAGTAGCGGAGCAGCGTATACAGGTCGTAGCCCCGCAGGCGCTCGCGGCCGTTCAGGAAGTCGAGCTCGATCAGGCAGGAGATCCCGACGACCTTGCCGCCGATCCGCTCCACGAGCTCCGCGGTGGCCTTGGCAGTCCCGCCCGTCGCGAGCACATCGTCCACGATCAGGACCCGCTCCCCCGGCGCGACCGCGTCCCGATGGATCTCGAGCGTCGCCGTGCCGTACTCCAGCGAGTACTTGGCGGCCTCCGTCTCCCATGGCAGCTTGTCGGCCTTGCGCACCGGGACGAACCCGGCCCCGAAGTGGTAGGCGACCGCCGAGGCCAGGATGAAGCCACGGGCCTCGATCCCCACCACCTTGTCGACGTTCCCGCGGCCGAACTGCACCACGATGAGATCGATCACGGTAGAGAACGCGAGCTCGTCCGCCAGAAGGGGCGTGATGTCCTTGAACAAGACGCCCTCCTGCGGGAAGTCGGGAACATCGCGGACGAGCCCCTTGAGTTGATCCAGATCCACGCGGGTCACCTCCGCCGGCGCTTCGCGGGCGGGCGACGCTTGCTCTTGGGACGGGGCCGGGACGACGATGACTGGCCGCTCCGGGTCGCGCTCCTCGAACCCGCGCCGGCGGCCACCGCGGCCGGAGCGGCCTCCCGCTCCTCCTCCGCGACGTTCTCGACCGGGGTCGGGACGGGGCGCAGTCGGCGCTCGCCGCGCCGGCCCTCCAGCCGGGCGCGCAGCTGCTGGTAGCGTGGCTCACGCTCCTTCAGGATGACGAGGATCGGCGTCGCGATGAAGATCGAGGAATAGGCGCCCGTCACCACGCCGATCAGCATCGCGAACGCGAAGTCCTTCAGGGTCGCACCGCCGAACAACAGCAGCGACAGGATCGGCAGGATGACCACGAGCGAGGTATTGATCGAGCGCATCAGGACCTGGTTCATCGAGTAGTTCGCGACGCCCTCGTAGGTGTCCTTGCCGAGCAGCGCTGACGACTCCGTGTTCTCCTTGACCTTGTCGAAGATGACGACGGTGTCATACAGCGAGAACCCGAGGATCGTCAGGATCGCGATGACCGTCGGCGGTGACACCTCGCGTCCGGTGAGCGCGTAGACGCCGGCCGTGATCAAGACGTCGTGGACCATGGCCGCCATGGCGCCGATCGCCATCTTCCACTCGAAACGGAACGTGATGTACAAGGTGATCGCGAGTAGCACGATCACGAGGCCGATCAGCGCCTGGCGCGAGATCTGTTCTCCCCACGTCGGACCGACGACCTGCGCACTGATGTCGTTGGGGCTGATGCCGGCCTGCTGCGCGAGCTCGTCGAACAGCTGGGTCCGCTCGCTCGCGCTCAGGTCCGTGAGCGCCGTGGTTCGGATCGAGACCTGGTTGCCGCCGACGAACTGCACCTCGGCGTCGCCACGATCGTACGGATCCTGGGCGAGCAGGTCGCGGACCTGCTCGACCGTCACCTCGTTGGCCAGCCGGTACTCGATCAACGAGCCGCCCGTGAAGTCGATCGAGTAGTTCAGGCCCCGGAAGACGAGCGCAATGATCGAGATCGCGATCACCGTGCCGGACAGGATGAACCACCGCCGCCGGCGCTGGATGATGCGGAACTCCGGGTGGCGGTACCCGCGGAACGTGTCGAAGGCGCGCCGGAGGTTCATTCGGAACCCCCTGCGATCGCCGGGGCTGGTTCGGGCGCCGCGGCCACCTCATGGTCTGCGGCCAGGCCCGCCCTCACCCCGATCACCGGCCAGTTCACGATGCGATCGCTCCGGGTGAGGAGCGCGACCGCCGGCCGCTTGAAGAAGTAGACGACGAACAGGTCCAGCAGCGTGGCGACGCCGAGCGTAAGCGCGAACCCTCGGACCGAGGAGATCGCCGTCACGTACAGGACGGCCGCGGCGATCGCGGTCACGAAGTCCGCCGCCACGACGGTGCGGAACGAGCGACTGAACGCCGGCATCACGGCGGCCCGCGGCGAGCGCCCGCCGTGGACCTCGTCCTTCAGCCGTTCGAAGAACACGATGTAGGAGTCCGCGGTCACGCCGAGCGAGATCACCAGACCTGCGACCCCCGCGAGCGTCAGGTTGTACCCGATCGTGCGCCCCGCCAGCGCGATCAGCCCGAGCGCGAGGATCGCCCAGATGAGCATCCCGACCCAGGCCACGACGGCCAGGATCCGGTAGTAGAACAGGAGGTAGAGCGCCAGCAGGATCAGGCCGGCGATCCCGGCAATCATGCCCTCCTTCAGGGACTCGTCACCGAGCGTCGGGCTCACGGTGAGCACCTGCTGCGTCGTGAGCTCCACGGGCAGCGCGCCGGCGTTCAACTGCGTCGCCAGGTCCTTGGCGCGCGCCTCGCTGAAGCTGCCGGTGATCACACCGTTGCCGCCGGTGATCGCGCTCTGCACGGTCGGCGCCGAGATGACCTTGTCGTCCACGACGATGGCGAGCTGGCGCCCCTGCAACCTGGTGGTCACGTCGGCGAAGGTGTCCGACCCGGGGCCGGTCAGCGTGAACTGGATCTCCCAGCCTTTGCCGACGCTTGTGGAGGACCCGGAGTTGAA
Source organism: Actinomycetota bacterium (assembly GCA_046731295.1). GTDB lineage: Bacteria > Actinomycetota > UBA4738 > UBA4738 > HRBIN12 > DASSJM01. The sequence continues at coordinate 30,799 of JBKPKU010000023.1, read as the reverse complement.
CGTCGCGGTGGCCTTGTCGATCGCGTCGCCCGTGATCTCGACGGGCCCGAGCTGGTACTTGGTCTGGTTGTTCCGGTCTTGGAAGACGACGTTCTGGTCCTTCAGCGCCTCGAACGAGCACTCCTTGGTCTCCTGCTCCGCAGGCGTCGCGCACGTAAGTGGCGTAGACGCATAGGACGGGTCGGTCGGCGTGATGACGCCGAGGACCTCGCGCTGCTCCAACCGGGCGGTCTCGCCGATCACCTGGAGCAGACGCTCCTGCCCGGTCTCTTGCAACCTCGCCTCGGCCGAGTCGCGGTCCAGGAAACAGCCGAGGCTCTTGTCCGCCGAGCTCACCACGCAGAACTGTTGATCGAATCGTTGGATCGCCATGCCGTCGAGGAGGGCATCCACCGCCTGACGGGCCTTGGTGTCGGCAGCCTGCTGAGCGGCCTCGTCTTTCTCGACGGTCGGCGTGACGCACGCCGGACCGAGAGCGTTCGACAGCGTCTGGTCCCCCTCGCCCTGGATGCAGAAGCTCTGCGTCGTGGTCGTCGTCATGGCGGCGATCGCCGCCTCGGCGTCCTGACGCGACGTGAAGTCGCACGGATCCTCGGGCAGGCCCGTGCCCGTCACGCAGAACTGACCCTGTTGCTTCTTCACGTCCATCGCCTTGATCGCAGCGTCGGCGTCGCTCTGCGTCCCGAAACACGGCGCCGAGTCACCCCAGTCGACGCCTCCCGTCAGACACACCGAGGTAACGACCGGCTTGACGGCCGCCGCCGACAGCGCCGCGGTCGCGTCTGCCTGCTTGGGGAAGCAGTCGTACGTGTTCCCTTGATCGTCCGTGACGCAGTACTGGGTCTTGGCCTCCTCGCGGATCGTGCCGCGCGCGAGCCCGGGGATCTGCACCTCGATCGTGTTTCCGGTCACGAACAGCAGCGGCTCCGCCGTCCCGAACGCGTCGATGCGGTTGCGGATGTTCTCGAGCGCCTGGTTCATGACCGGTTCGGGCGTGCCGTCCGGCGCCGACAGGATGACCGAGACACCGCCCTCGAGATCCAGGCCGAGGACCGGGCGTGTGCCGGTCACGAAGAGCGCGACCGAGCCCACGGCGAGCACGACGACGAACACCAGCGAGATCCACAGGTTGCGTTGCTTCTTCTTCACGACGAACTCCTCACGCCGCTCACGCCAGCTCCGCGCCGTTGATGAGCAGCTTGAACTTGCAGTCCAGCATCCCGGCCGCGAGCCGACACAGCTGCATGCGCCCGAGGAAGATCTCGAAGTACTCCATGACCTGGCTGATCTGCGTGTCGATCGTCAGCTCGAGGCTCACGGTCTTGGCCTCCGAGTCTACGCGCAGGAACGACTGTTCGGCCGCGAAGTTCACCCGATCGTGGATGTCGAACTCGATCTGCCCCGACTTGCGCACGCGGCTGCGGTGCACGTCCGACTTGTCCGCAAGGATCACCGCGGCCGAGACCGGCGAGACCGCGTAGCCGTTGTCCTCCTCGTGGTTGGCGATCGCTGCGACGATCTGGGACAGATCCGCCGACGGTACCCGGTCGCGCAGCGCCTGGTACACGAGCACCCCGCCGGTCTGCCCGTGGGCGTACCGGCTGATCATGTTGCCCACGTCGTGCAGGTAGCCCGCGACGCACGCGAGGTTGGCCGTGTGCGTGTCGAACCCCGCGCGGGACAGCACGTTGAAAGCGATCCGCGCCGTCAGGTTCGCGTGGCGGAACCCGTGCTCGGTGTACCCGAGCCCCTCCATCACCCGGTCGGCGGCCGAGATGAACGAGGACAGCTCCTCGTCCTGCTGGACGTCCTCGAGGGTGATGACCTCGGGTCCGGCGGCCGGCGGCGCCGGCTCCGACGGGCTTTCGGCCGGCGCCGGTTCCGCGCTCACGGCTCCCGGTCGACCTCTTCGTCGATCCCGTCGCCCTCGCCCTCGTCGACGTCTTCTTCGACGAACCGCTGCGAGATGCCCTGCCGCAGCATCCGGATCCGTGTTCCAGGCGCGATCTCGACGGTGACGATGCCCTCGTCGTCGTCGATGTCCACGATCGTGCCGAAGATGCCGCCGTTGGTCATGACCTCGTCACCCACCTCCAGCGAGGCCACGAGGGCCTGCTGCTGCCGCTGACGGTTGCGCTGGGGCCGGATCAACAGGAAGTAGAAGCCCACGATCAGCAGGATCGGGAGCGCGAGACCGATCAGGGAGCTGCCCGAGTTCTGCTGCTGGGCGAGGATTCCGAGCACCATGGGTTGACGAGCCTCCTACGGGATGACGAGGCAGCATACAGGCTACCGCTCGGTTCGCCGCAGGTCAGGACGGGGTTCACGCGTTCTCCACAGGCGGGCGTGGGCGGCCCTAGGTGAGAGGCAGGGCGCCCCCGCGCGTCGCCCCCAGGTGCCGGTAGGCGCGCTCGGTCGCCACGCGGCCCCTCGGTGTGCGCTGCAGGAGGCCGAGCTGCAGCAGGTACGGCTCGACGACGTCCTCGACGGTGTCGGTCTCCTCCCCGACGGCCGCGGCCAGCGTGGACAGCCCTACCGGCCCGCCGCCGAACTTGACGACGATCGTGGACAGGATCGCGAGGTCCAGCTTGTCGAGGCCCCGTTCGTCCACCTCGAACAGCTCGAGGCCCGCGCGGGCCACCGCGCCGGTCACGGCGCCGTCGTGGCGGACCTCGGCGAAGTCTCGCACCCTTCGCAACAGGCGGTTGGCCACCCTCGGTGTGCCCCGGGAGCGCCGGGCGATCTCGGATGCGCCCTCCTCGTCGACCCGAACGGTCAGGATCCCCGCGGAGCGGTGCACGATCGCCCCGAGATCCTCGATCCCGTAGTAGTCCAGGCGGGGCGAGAAGCCGAAGCGTTCGCGGAGCGGGAGCGTGATGCGGCCCGGGCGCGTCGTCGCGCCGACGAGCGTGAACCTCGGCAGGTCGAGGCGGATGGTCCTCGCGCTCGGGCCCTTTCCGAGCACCACGTCCAGCTTGAAGTCCTCGAGCGCCGGGTACAGCACCTCCTCGACCGCGCGCGGCATCCGGTGTATCTCGTCAACGAACAGGACGTCGCCCTCCTCGAGGTTGGTCAGGATCGCCGCCAGGTCGCCCGGACGGTCGAGGGCGGGCCCCGACGTCGGCTGGAACCCGACGCCTAGCTCATTGGACACGATCCCGGCGAGCGTGGTCTTCCCGAGCCCCGGCGGGCCCGAGAACAGGAGGTGGTCGACGGTCTCGCCCCGCGCGCGGGCGCCGTCGATCAGCAGCGCCAGCTGCTCCTTGATCCGGTCCTGACCGACGAACTCGTCGATCCGTCGCGGCCGGAGAGCGGCGTCGAACTCGCGCTCCTCCTCGGGCACCTCGGCATCGACGATGCGGGGTTCCTCCGTCACGTCGCGCATCACCCTACCCCGGCCTCGTCCGCCCGCGTCCCACCCATGCGCTGCAAGGCGTCCCGGAGCAGGTCCTCGGTGGAACGGCCGCCGTTGGCCGGTAGTCCGGCCATCGCCTCGCTCGCCTCCGTCGACGACAGGCCCAGAGCGAGGAGCGCATCCCGAACATCGGCGAGCGGCCCGTCCACGATCACGACATCCTCGCCTCCGAGCTTGTCCTTGAGGTCGAGCACCACACGCTGCGCGACCTTCCTGCCCACGCCCGGGACGACGGTGAGCGCCGCGACATCGCCGGCCGAGACCGCGCGGCGGAACGCGTTCGGCGACATGACCGAGAGGAACGACAGCGCGACCTTCGGCCCAACGCCGTTCACGGTAACCAGGAGGTCGAAGAGCTCGCGCTCGTCCGGGCTGCCGAACCCGAACAGCGTCATCGCGTCGTCGCGCACGATCATCCGGGTGTGGACGCGCGCCCGCTTCCCGACTGAAGGTAGCGACGCCAAGGTCGAAGCCGGGACCTGGATCTCGTACCCCACGCCGCCGACCGCGATCACGACGCGCCCGCCCGCGCGCTCGGCCACCTCACCCTCGAGGAACGCGATCACGTCGCGGCCGCCGCTCGAAGGCGCGCCTGCGTCAGGTGGCACAGCGCGACGGCCGCCGCGTCCACCGCGTCCGGCTGCTCGGGGAGGTCGCGCAGGCGATGGAACCGCTCGAGGGCCTCGCGCACCTGCGCCTTGTCGGCGTTGCCCTGGCCCGTCACCGCCATCTTCACCTCCAGCGAGCCGTACTCATGCACCGGAAGGCCGGCCTCGGCGGCGGCGAGCAGGGCGACTCCGGTCGCCCGCGCCACGGCCATCGCACTCACCTGGTTCTTGTTCCAGGCGATCCGCTCGATCGCCATCGAGCCCGGCGCGTGCTGAGTGATCGCGGCCCGGACGGCCATGTGGAGCAGGCGCAGTCGGGAGGGCTCGTCGAGGTCGGACGGGGTTCGGGCCGTCTCCGCGAACAGGAGGACCGGCCGGCGCTCCCGCCGCGCGACGGCGGCGAGCCCGAGGGCGGACACGCCGGGGTCGACGCCGAGCACGCAGGAATCGAACATCCGTTCGCCAGTCTAGGCGCGGCGTGGGGGCGGAGCAATCATCCGAGCGGACCGGTTCTAGCCGGAGAGCTCGGCCATCACCGCTTCGGGGATGTCGAAGTTCGCGTAGACGTTCTGGACGTCGTCGAGCTCCTCGAGCCCCTCGAGCAGCGCGAGCACCTGGCGGGCCTGGCCTCCCTCGACCGGCACGGTGTTCTGCGGCAGCATCGTGAGCTCGGCCGAGAGCATCGGTATCCCGGATGCCTCGATCGCGTCACGGACCGCCGCGAACGCGCCCGGGTCGGTGGTGATCTCCCACGTGCTCTCGGCGTCGTTCAGGTCCTCGGCGCCGGCCTCGAGCGCCGTCTCGAGCAGCGTCTCCTCGTCGGCCGCCGAGTCCTTCTCTATCTGGATCGAGCCCTTGCGGCTGAACATCCACGCCGTGCTCCCGCTCTCGCCCAGGTTCCCCCCGTTGCGCGTGAACGCGTGGCGGACGTCCTGGCTCGTGCGGTTGCGGTTGTCTGTCAGGGTCTCGACGAACATCGCGACACCGCCGGGCCCGTACCCCTCGTAGGTGACCTCCTCGTAGCGCGCACCGCCCTCGAGGTCGCCCGTCCCCCGCTTGATCGCGCGCTCGATGTTGTCGCTCGGGACCGATGACGCGCGCGCCTTGTCGACGGCGGAGGCGAGCGTCATGTTGGCCTTCACGTCGCCGCTGCCGCCCTCTCGGGCGGCCACCTCGACGGCGCGCAGCAGCTTAGCGAACTCGTTGCTGCGCCTCGCGTCGGCGGCGCCCTTCTTCCGCTTGATCGTCGACCACTTGGAGTGACCGGACACCTCAGACCTTCCTCAGGAGATAGGCATGCAGCCCGGTCTCGCCGACGAGCTCGGGGTGGAACGAGGCGACCACCAGGTTGCCCCGCTCCAGCACGACCGGTGCGCCCTCGAGCTTAGCGAGGACCCGGACGTCCGCGCCCACGTCCTCGACCACCGGGGCGCGGATGAACACGCCGCGGACGGGGTGCTCCACGCCCTCGACGTCCAGGTCGGCCTCGAACGAGTCGACCTGCCGCCCGTACGCGTTGCGCCGCACCGTGACGTCGACAAGGTCGAGCAGCGGCTCGAGCCCCTCGACGCGCCGCGCCATCACGATCATCCCGGCGCATGTCCCGAGGATCGGCATGCCCGCGCTCGCGCGTTCGATGATGGGCTCGACGAGGCCGCCGCTGCGCGCGAGCTTGGAGATCGTGGTCGACTCGCCGCCGGGGATCGCGAGGGCGTCGACGCCGGCCAGGTCCTCGGGCGTCCGAACCTCCACGGGAGATGCGCCGAGGTCCGCGAACACACGAGCGTGCTCACGGAAGTCACCCTGGAGGGCGAGAACGCCGGCCTTCACGGACACCATGATAGGCAGGGCTCATGGCTGCCGAACCGCCCGACCAGCGTCACGATCCGAGGCCCGAGGCTCGTGCTTCGCGCGCTCACGCCGGAGGAGATCGACGACGAGTGGCGGGAGATGGTCGAGGCCGATCCGATGTCGATCTCCGCGCTCCCGAGCGAGGCCGCCTTCCGGGCACGGCTCGAACGCTCGAGCCGCCTGGAGGACCCGTGGCTCGACCTCGCGATCGATCTCGACGGTGCGTGCATCGGGCGCATCCAGACGTTCGTGCCCGCGGAAGGACTGCCTCCGGGCGTGTTCGAGGTCGGCATCGGCCTGCGAGCACACGCGCGGAACAAGGGTCACGGCCGGGAGGCGCTCGCCCTCCTGACCGAGTGGCTGTTCGAGCACGCGGATGCTGAGCGCGTCCAGGCCCCGACCGATCCCGCGAACGTGGCCATGCGAACGGTCTTCGACCGCGTCGGGTGGGAGCTCGTGGAGACCTACCGCGAGTTCGACCGCACGTGGGTGATGTACGCAATCACCCGCGAGCGGTGGGAGACCAGAGCACCCGACGGTGGGACTACCAGCCGCGGGTCTGGAGGAGGCCCTCCTCGCCCAGCTCCTTGATGTCGAGCCCGGGCATCGGCTCGCCGAGGCCCCGGGACACCTTGGCGAGCGCGTCGGGGTCCTGGAAGTGCGTCGTCGCCTCGACGATCGCGCGTGCTCGCGGCGCGGGGTCCTCGGACTTGAAGATGCCCGAGCCGACGAACACGCCGTCCACGCCGAGCTGCATCATCAGCGCCGCGTCGGCAGGCGTCGCCAGGCCGCCCGCCGCGAAGTTCACGACGGGAAGGGTCCCGGACCCCGAGACCATCCGGACCAGGTCCACCGGGGCGCCGAGGTCCTTGGCGGCGCTCACGAGCTGCTCGGGGCGAAGGGTCCGCAGCCACCCGATCTCGCGCAGCATCGTCCGCTGGTGCCGGACGGCCTCGACCACGTTACCCGTCCCCGCCTCGCCCTTGGTGCGGATCATCGCGGCGCCCTCGGCAACCCGCCGAAGGGCCTCGCCCAGGTTCCGTGCGCCGCAGACGAACGGGACGGTGAACGCCCACTTGTCGATGTGGTGCTCCTCGTCGGCCGGCGTCAGGACCTCGGACTCGTCCACGTAGTCCACGCCGAGCGCCTGCAGGATCTGCGCCTCGACGAAGTGCCCGATCCGCGCCTTGGCCATCACCGGGATCGAGACCGCGTTCATGATCTCCTCGACCTTGGTGGCGTCGGCCATGCGCGCCACACCGCCCTCCGCGCGGATGTCGGCGGGAACCCGCTCGAGCGCCATCACCGCGACGGCGCCGGCGTCCTCGGCGATCTTGGCCTGGTCGGCCGTGGTGACGTCCATGATGACGCCGCCCTTCAGCATCTCGGCCAGGCCGGACTTCACTCGGAAGGTGCCGGTCTCGCGCTCCACCGGGTTCCTCCTTCGAACGGGTCGTGGTCGATCAGACACCGTGAGTGTACCGCCGGGCCTTGCGCGCGAGCCCGTCCCCCGCAGCGCTCAGTGCTTGGCGAAGGTGACGTCGACATAGCTCGGTAGGAGCTCGACCCAGGTGCGACCGGGCTCGAGCCTGATTTTCGTCCCGTCCTTGGTCACGAACCGGGTCACGGCCTTCAGCGACCGGCGCTCCCAGCGTCCGCGGATCAGCTCGCCATCACGAAGCACGTACGCGGGGCCGTCACCCGTGAGCTCGACCTCGGGGGAGGGGTTGCCCGCGGCGTCCACATACGAGCTGTCGGTCACGTTCACGACCTGGATCACGACGTTGGTGGCCGAGACGCGCTCGCCGTCCTCGAGCGTGTGCGGGACGGTGCCGTGCGAGCGCAACCAGGCGTGTTTCCCGCCGCTCCACTGCCAGTACACGTCCGAGGCGGACGAGAACGGCAGGTGCGCCGAGGCGATCCGCTTGGCCGGGCCGTCCCACCGGTCCGCGTAGGCGAACAGCGGCTCGGGCGCACCCTCCGTGGACTTCGACGCCTTGTACAGGGCCTTGGTCGTGGTGAACAGGTTGTGGGGCGCCGGCCGCGACTCGTCGCGCGTGTAGGCGCTCGCCGCAAGGATGTAGTTGACGTCGACCAGACCCACCTTCGGCACTTGGGCCTTGACGACGCTGCGGCCTCCTGCGTACCCGAACACCGCCGGGCCAAGCTGCCGCAGGTAGTCCGGGTCGGTCGTTCGGCCGCTCCGAACCGGCCCGACGCGGCTCGAGCCGTGGCACTGGAAGATCGCGATGAATCGCGTGTAGCCGCCCTCGACCGGCTCCTCGACGACGACGTCGGCGTCGTTCAACGAGGCCTGCGGCCTGGCCTCGGGCGCGTTCTCGACCTTGACCGCCAGCGCCGGGCGCCCGGGGATCTCGCCGTGCGGCGCGGGCAGGCCCGTGAGCGGGCAGGTCGGCGGGGCCTCGGCCGCCGTCGGGCTCGCGAGACCGACCGTCTGCAGCGTCTTGCGGACGAACGCCGGGGCCTTCTGCGGGAACAGCGCGAAGTACCCGAGCGTCCCTCCGGCCACGACGGCAACGGTCGCAACCGCGGCGATGACCGCGCCGCGGCGTGTGACTGAGCGGCGGGTTCTGGGCAAGTCTGGGCGATGGCTACCGGGCATGCGGGTCTCCAGGGGTCGCGGGCGATATGCGTTTGTCGGGCGGCTCCCAGCTCCGGTCGAGTGGGTTCTGGCAAACGGGGCCGAATGCTAACGGCCGGCGGAGGTCGGCTCAACGACCTCCGGTCATCTACCTCGGATCGTCACATCTCCTCGAGGCGGCGGATACGCTCCTCGATCGGCGGGTGCGTGCTGAACAGCTTCTCGAGCGTCCCCATCCCCTCGCCCTGGACACGCGAAGGCTGGTTCATCCACAGGTGCGCCGTCGCGTTGTTGGCCGAACGCATGGGGATGCCGGAGGACACAGCGATCTTGCGCAGCGCGCTGGCGAGCCCGGGCGGGTACCGCGTGAGCATCGCGCCCTGTGCGTCCGCGAGGAACTCGCGCTGACGCGAGACGGCGAGCCGCACGATCTGCCCGATGATCGGCGCGAGCACCAGCAGAACGAGCCCGACCGCGAACACGATCGCCTCGGCTCCCCCGCCGCCGCTGTCGCCGCCGCGCCGCCCCCGGAAGCCGCCCCACCACCACGAGCGCATGAAGAACTCGCTGATGAGCACCACGGCGCCGATCAAGGTCGCGACGATCGTTCCGACCAGGATGTCGCGGTCCACGACGTGCGAGAGCTCGTGACCGATCACGCCCTCGAGCTCGACCCGGTTCATCGTGGCGAGCAGACCCTCGGTCACCGCGATCGATGAGTGCTCGGGGTTGCGGCCCGTCGCGAACGCGTTCGGGGCCTGCTCCGGCACGAGGTACACGCGGGGCTTGGGGATCCCGGCCGCGATCGACAGACCCTCGACGATGTTGTGCAGGCGCGGCTGCTGCTGCGGCGTGACCTCCTTGGCGCGGGTGGAGGCGAGCACGATGCGGTCGCCGCTGAAGAACGACACCAGGGACATGACGAGGGCGAGCGCGACCGCGCCGACGAGGCCGACAAGGCCGCTGTTCGCGTAGAACAGCCCCAGCACAAACCCGACGGCGCCCAGCAGCAGGATCGCGCCGAAGATCAGCAGGAACGTCTTGCGCTTGTTGGACGCGATCTGCTCGTACAACGGATCTACCCGGGGAACTCGACCTCGGAGGGAGCGCGCACCGGATCCTCGATGTCGAAGAACTCGCGGGTCTGGAACCCGAAGGTCCCGGCGATCACGTTGGAGGGGAACGAGCCGATCAGCGTGTTCAGGCGCATGACCTGGTCGTTGTAGAACTGGCGGGCGAACGCGATTTTCGACTCGGTTCCCGTGAGCTCCTCCTGGAGCGCGAGGAAGTTCTCGTTGGCCTTGAGCTCGGGGTAGTTCTCCGCCACGGCCATGAGCTGTCGGAGGCCGCGCGTGACCTGGTTCTCGGCGTCGGCCTGGTCCGGGACGGCGTTCGCGTCGATCGCGCGCGAACGCGCCTCGGTCACGTTCTCGAACACCTCGCGCTCGTGCGAGGCGTAGCCCTGGACCGTCTTGACCAGGTTGGGGATCAGGTCGTAGCGGCGCCGGAGCTGGACGTCGATCTGGGACCAGCCGTTGTTCACCCGCGCGCGAAGCGCGACCAGCCGGTTGTAGACCAGGACGGCGCCCAGCAGGAGCAGGGCGACCAGGATGACGACGATCCACAACCAGAGCGGCACGAACGCATCCTAGCGCGTGCCGTTCAGAGCCCGGCCGTAGACGGCCTCGAGCCGCGGGACGACGGCGTCCCACGCGAATTCGCGCGCGCGTGCGCGGCCGACGGCGGCGAGCGCCGACGCGAGCTCGGGCTCGGACAAGAGGCGCCGGACCGCGTCGGAGAGGGCCCCGGGATCGTTCGGGCGGACCAGCAGGCCGTCCACGCCCTCGCGAACGACCTCGCGGTACCCGGGGATGTCGGTGGCCACGACCGGGACGCCGGCCGCCATCGCCTCGACCAGGACGAGCCCGAAGCTCTCCTGCCCGACGGCGGGCGAGCAGAACACGTCCGCGGCCGCGTGGTACCGGGGAAGCTCGTCGTGCGGAACGGTGCCGAGCGTCACCACACGGTTCCGCGTCTGCCGAGGCAGCGAGCTCAGCGCGACGCGGTCGCGACCCTCGCCGGCCACCACCAGGAACACATCGTCGCGGTCTCGGGCCAGCCGCGCGAAGGCGTCCACCATCACGCCGAACCCCTTCTGCGGATCCAGGCGGTTCACCCACAGGATCCGACGACCAGGCGGCAGACCCTCGGGCGGGTCGGCCGGCTCGGCGAAGCGGGAGACGTCGACGCCGTTGGGCACGATCTCGACGGGCCCCCGGCGAACGCGCCGGACGAACGCGGCCGCCGCCTCCGAGACGGCGACGGCGGCGTCGATCCGCCGGTCGATCCGCCGCAGGATCGGGCCCGAGATCTCCATCAGCCGCGATCGGTCGAGGAACGCATGGAAGGTGGCGACGACCGGGGCCGTGGCCGCCAGCGTGGCGAGCATCGACGTGCTCGGCGTGAACGGCTCGTGCACGTGCACCACGTCCGGGCCGAACGCGCGCATCGCCGAACGCAGCCGGCGCCACGAGCCCGGCGAGAACGAGATCGGCGCGACCGTCCCACCGTAGGGCACGCGTACCGGACGCCCGACGATCTGCACGAGGCCGTTCGAGGTCGCATCCGGTCCGGGAGCGACGATCAGCGTTCGGTGGTCCCGCGCCCGGAGCCGTTCGGCCAGCTCCCGGACCTGCACCTGGACGCCGCCCGCCGAGGCCCAGTCGTATGGGCAGGCCAGCAGGACCTTCATCGGAGGTGGACCGACGCCGCCGGCTCGGCGCCGTCGGTCGAGGCGGCCTCCTCCCACGCCGGCTGGAACATGTGCCAGTCGGTGGGCTCGGCCGCGATCGCGCGTTCGAACCGCTCGGCCATAAGGCGCGACAGGGCGGCGACGTCCTCGCGCATCACGCCGGTGCGCTCGATCTCGAGGGGCTCGCCGATCCGAACCTCCCAGCCGTCGGGCCGCGTGTAGACCGGGCACACCAGCAGCGGCGCGCCGGCGCTCAGCGAGAGCAGGGCGGGCCCGGCCGGGACGCTCCGGCGCGCGCCGAACATCTCGACCTCGATCCCCCTCCGGGACAGGTCGCGGTCGGCGACCAGGGCGACCATCCAGTTCTCGGACAGGAGCTGCTTGAGCCGCTGCCCGACGTGCCCGTCCCTGGCGAGCCCGATGATCCTCATCCCGAGCTCCTCGCGGTGGCGCAGGAACAGCTCGTACAGGCGCGGCGGCTTGAGCGACTCGGCCACCGCGGCGATGCGGTACCCATTGGCGCCGAACCAGTGCCCGGCCACGTCCCAGTTGCCCATGTGCGGGAGCGCGCACACGGCGCCGCGGCCGGCATCGAGCGCTCGGTCGACGTTCTCGACGTTCACGATCGTGGTCCGGCGGTTGAACTCGCCGAGCGGCATGGACCGGATGCGGAACGCGTCGTACCAGAACCGCGCGTACAGGCCGAAGGCCTCGCGCGTGGCGAGCTCGACCCGTTCGTCCCCCGGCTTGGCGCCGAGGACCCGGGCCTGGTTGGCGGCCACGGTGGCCCGAACGCCGTGCAGCTTCGCGTGCGCCAGGCGCCCGCCTGTCTCGAACAGCCACCGCCCCGCCCCCTCCGGCAGCGTCATCGCGAGCCACTCGGCGCCGTGGTACCCCCAGTAGGCCGCGGTCTCCTTCGGCGTCTCCTTCGCGACCCCGACTCTCACAGACGCTCCTCCTTGACCACCTGGCTCGCGCGGACCGCCGAGGCGAGCAGCATCAGCACCGCGACCGCCCACACGGACGAGCGCCACCCGACGATCAAGCCGATCGAGATCACGCCGTAGCGGATCGCGGGCGTGATCACGCCCTCCTCGATTCCGTACCCGAGCGAGCCGCCGCGCGCGCGGATGTATGAGGCGAGGAACCCGGCCGCGAGCGCGATCAGCGCGCCGGCGGCCACCCACGGGTCGCTCGACCGCGTGATCCAGGCGAGCGCGCCCAGGACGCAGCCGTCGAACAGCCGATCCGCGAACGACAGCAACACTCGCCCGAGCCGGTCCCGCGGCCGCAGCAGGACGCCGCCCGCCACCAGCACGCCACCCGCGAGGAGGGCTACCCAGCCCGCGGCCTCGGCCTCGCGGACCAGCATGAGCCAGGTCGCGAGCAGGACCAGCAGGCCCGCGGCGACGCACAGGATCGGCACCACCGCGCGCTCGTCCACCCGCGCGCGAACGCTCACGCCCACCACCCTCGGCGAGCCTAGCACCGGCGTTCGCCCGGCCATCCCGGTGGGTCACGTCCGGGGGTTGGGCCCGCGGCACGGCCGCTAGAATCCCGGTCCGTTTTCCGTTCGTTCCGATCGGGGGCATGGTGAAGACGTACGAGGCCAAAGACATCCGCAACGTCCTGCTGGTGGGACACGGCGGCTCGGGCAAGACCACGCTCCTGGAGGCGATGCTGTTCGCCTCCGGCGCCACCACTCGGATCGGCGCCGTCGAGGACGGCAACACGGTCAGCGACTTCGAGCCCGAGGAGATCAAGAAGGGAATCAGTGTCTCGCTCGGCATGGCGCCGATCGAGTGGAACGGCGTGAAGATCAACGTGCTGGATGCGCCCGGCTATGCCGACTTCATCGGGGACGTGCGCTCGGGCATCCGGGCGGCGGACGCCGTGATCCTGGTCGTCTCGGCCGTGGACGGCGTCGAGGTGCAGACCGAGGTCGCGTGGGAGCTCGCCGTCGAGGCCGGGGTGCCGAGGGCGATCCTGATCAACAAGCTCGACCGCGAGCGTGCCTCGTTCCAGAACACGCTCGACCAGTTGGTGCAGTCGTTCGGCACGCAGGTCGCACCGCTCGAGCTCCCGCTCGGCGAGGAGCACGACTTCGAGGGCGTCGCCGACCTGCTCGCGCGCAAGGCCTACCGCTACCACTCGGGCCCGAGCGCCGAGGAGGGCGAGTGGCCCGACGACATCTCGGGCAAGGCCGACCCCTACCGCGAGAAGCTGATGGAGGCCGTGGCCGAATCCGACGACGCCCTGATCGAGAAGTACCTCGAGGAGGGCGAGCTCTCCGAGGAGGAGGTCGTGCACGGGGTCAAACGCGGGTTCGCCGAGGCCCGGATCGCCCCGGTCCTGTGCGCCGCAGCGGCCCGGCCGATTGGCGTCGACCGCGTGCTGCAGTTCGTGGCCGACGAGTTCCCCTCCCCCATCGACCGCGGACCCGTCACGGTGCTCGACAAGGCCGGCGAGCAGACGCAGCGGGCCGGTGACCCCAACGAGCCGCTCGCGGCGTACGTGTTCAAAACCGTGTCGGACCCGTATGTCGGACACATCACGATGTTCCGGGTGTTCTCGGGCAAGGTGCGGCCGGACGCGAGCGTGTACAACGCGACCAAGGGCACGGACGAGCGCGTCGGCCAGCTGTTCGCGCTCCGTGGCAAGGAACACGAGACGGTCTCCGAGGTGCCGGCCGGCGACATCGCCGCCGTCGCCAAGCTCTCGCACACGACGACGGGCGACACGCTCTCGACCAAGGACGACCCCGTGACGCTGCCGCCGATCGATATGCCCGAGCCCCTTCTGGCGTTCGCGATCACGCCCAAAACGAAGGGGGACGAGGACAAGCTCTCGACCGCGCTCTCGCGGCTGCGCGAGGAGGACCCGACGCTGCGGATCGAGCGCTCGGACGAGACCCACGAGACCGTGATGTACGGGATGGGTGAGGCGCATCTCGACGTGCAGATTGAGCGCATGAAGCGCAAGTTCGGCGTCGAGGTCGCGACCGCGCCGGCCAAGATCGCCTACCGCGAGACGATCCGAGGCCCGGGCAAGGGCCTCGGACGCCACGTCAAGCAGACCGGCGGCCACGGCCAGTACGCCGTGTGCAACGTCGAGATCGAGCCGCTCCCGCGCGGCGAGGGGTTCGAGTTCGTCGACAAGATCTTCGGCGGTGCCATCCCGAACCAGTTCATCGGCTCGGTCGAGAAGGGCGTCGTCAAGACGATGTCGCAGGGCGTGATCAGCGGGAACCCGATGGTCGATGTCCGGTGCACGCTGGTGGACGGCAAGTTCCACTCGGTGGACTCGTCCGACATGGCGTTCCAGCTCGCCGGGGCGCTCGCGCTCAAGGACGCCGCGCAGCGGGCCGGGGTCGCGCTGCTCGAGCCGATCGTCGAGGTCGATGTCGTGGTGCCCGAGTCCTACACCGGCGACATCATGGGCGACCTGAACTCCAAGCGCGCCAAGATCCAGGGGATGGAGAGCGCCGGCGCCGGCAAGCAGCACGTGAAGGCGCTGGTGCCCCAGGCCGAAGTCGCGCGCTACTCGATCGACTTGCGTTCGATGACGGGCGGGCGGGCCGCGTTCTCGATGAGGTTCTCCCACTACGAGGAGGTCCCGGGCCACCTCGCGGACAAGGTCATCGCCGCCGCGCAGCAGGAGAAGGAAGAGGCGAAGAAGTAGCGCGGCTACTTCACGACGATCGCGAAGAGCAGCATCGCCCAGCCGAGCACGAGACACGCGCCACCGAACGGCGTTACTGCACCCCACCCACGCCTGCCTGTGAGGCTCAGCACGTAGAGGCTGCCCGAGAACAGGACGACCCCGGCCACGAATAGCCAGCCCGCGGTCCAGGCGGGCCACGAGATCGTGCCTTCGATTTGCACGTAGGCCGTCGCCGTCGTCGGAGAGACGAACCTGAGCGACCCGACGAGTGCGACCGCGAACAGCGCGAGCGCGTGCCACAGCTGGTACCGGACGCCGGTCTCGAACGTGGCGACGCGTTCGGGCGTCAGCTTCGAACGCAACGCGTGCGAGCCGAACGCGCCGAGCAGCACCCCCACGAGCCCGAGCGCGGCCCCGAGCACCAGGAACGTCCGTTCCACTACAGGACCTCCCCCAGGAACTCACGCACCACGCCGTTGAACTCAGCCGGCCGGCGCATGTTCACCACGTGATCGGTCTCGGGGATCTGCACCAGCCGGGCGTTGGGGATACGCTCGGTCAGGATCGCGCTCACGCGCCGGTATGCGAGCGGATCGTGATCGGCCGGAAGGACCAGTGTCGGCGCGGCGATGTCCTCGAGCCGCCCAATCGCGGGCGGTGAGATGTCGCGCCGGCCGGCCTCGTCCATCGTGAGCTCGTGCAGGTTGTCGAACGCGATCTGCCGGATCCGCGAGCCGGCCGGATCCTCGATCCCGAGCGCGGCCCACATCCGCAGGCGCGCGTCCTCGGCTCGGTCGAGATCGCCCTCGTCGATCGCCTCCTCGACCGGGCGGTTGAGCCGCTCGAGCTCCGCCTCCTCATCGGTTGTGAGATCGAAGTCGCCGTTGATCCCGGCGCCGGCGAGGGCCAGCGCGGTCACCCGTTCCGGATGCGTGAGCGCCGCGTCGATCGCGGTAGCCGCGCCCATGGAACAGCCGACGAGGGCGGCCCGGTCGAGTCCGACAGCGTCCATCACGGCCACGAGGTCCTCGACGTGCGAGTACGGGGCGCCCGGCTCCGGACGACTGGAACGTCCGTACCCGCGCGCGTCGTAGCGCACGACGGTGTAGCTCCTGGAGAACGAGCGGAACTGCTCGTCCCAGGTTCGAGAGTCCCACAGACCTGGATGCAGGAACGCAATCATCGAAGGTCCGTCCCCGGCCGTCTCGAACCACAGTTGCCCGTCCTCGACGTCGACGGACCCTTCACTCATCGGCCGAACCGCGGGCGGAGCCGCGTGTAGGTCTCCTCGAGCAACTCGGGGAGGACGCGCGTCTGCCCCACCACCGGCATGAAGTTCGTGTCCCCGTTCCAGCGGGGCACGACGTGCCAGTGCACGTGATCGGGGATGCCCGCCCCGGCCACGCGGCCGAGGTTCATGCCAAGGTTGTAGCCGTGCGGCTGCATCTCGTCCTCGAGCGCCTCGATCGAACGCCCGACCAGCGCGTCGACCTCGGCGAGCTCCGGCGGCTCGAGCGCCCGGAACTCCCCGACGTGACGGAACGGCGCCACCATCAGATGCCCGGGGTTGTAGGGGAACGAGTTCAGGATCACGAACGCGAGCTCGCCGCGCTGCAGGATCTTCGTGCGCTCGTCGTCGCCCTCCACGGGAAGGTCGCAGAAGATGCAGCCGGCGCCGTCTTCCTGTTCCTTGGCGGCCTGGATGTACTCCATCCGCCACGGCGACCAGATCCGATCCACCAGCGCGCCGAGACCTCAGGTTCCGAACCACGACTGGGTGAGGCGCCGGGACGAGGCCTCCTCCACCAGGGCCCGCGCGAACGCGTCGAACGCGACCTCCTTTGTCTCGGTCCCCTCGCGGTCGCGCACCGTGAGCTCGCCCGACTCGATCTCCTTGTCCCCGATCACCAGGACGTACGGAGTCTTGGAGAGCTGCGCCGCCCGGACCTTCTTGCCGACGGTCTCGCCGCTCTCGTCCACCTCGGGGCGAAGGCCGGCATCCCGGAGCCGTGACGCGAGTTCCTGCGCGTGCTCGACGTGCCGGTCGGCGACCGGCAGAAGCCGGACCTGCTCGGGCGATAGCCACAGCGGGAACGCCCCGGCGTAGTGCTCGATCAGCACGGCGCTGAACCGCTCGACCGAGCCCAGGATCGCCCGGTGGACCATCACCGGGCGGTGACGCCGGTTGTCCTCGCCCACGTACTCCATCTGGAAGCGCGAGGGCAGGCCGAAGTCGCACTGCACGGTTGTGAGCTGCCATAGCCGGCCGATCGCGTCCCGGAAGTGGAAGTCCACCTTGGGCCCGTAGAACGACCCCTCCCCCTCCGCCACCTGGTACTCGAGCCCGCTGCGTTCGAGTGCGTCGCGCAGCGCGCCGGTCGCGCGCTCGGCCATTTCCGGCGTGACGATGGTCTCTCCCGGCAGCGTCGACAGGGTCACGACGGGCTCGGTGAACCCGAATGTGCGATGAATCTCGAGCGTCAGTTCGAACACCTTGAGGATCTCGTCCACCAGCTGGTCCTCACGGCAGATGATGTGCGAGTCGTCCTGCGTGAATCCCCGGGCCCGCAGGAGCCCGTGCACGACGCCCAGCCGCTCGTACCGGTACACGCCGCCGAGCTCAGATAGCCGCATCGGCAGGTCGCGGTACGAGCGGACCTGCGACTTGTAGATCAGGACATGGAACGGGCAGTTCATCGGCTTGACGAAGTACCCAGGGTCGCCCTCGTGGCGCATCTCGGGGTACATGAGGTCCGCGTACTTGGCCGTGTGGCCTGAGGTGTCCCAGAGCTCGCGGCGGGCGATGTTCGGCGTGGCGACCAGCTCGTAGCCGCGTTCGAGGTGCAGGTCGCGCACATAGTCCTCAAGCTGCTTGCGGAACACGCCGCCCTTGGGATGCCAGACGGCGAGGCCCGGCCCGAGCTCCTCGGGGAACGAGAACAGGTCGAGCTCGCGGCCGAGGCGGCGGTGGTCGCGCCTCTCGGCCTCCTCGAGCCGGCGCAGGTGCTGCTCGAGGTCGTCGTGCGAGGCCCAGGCCGTGCCGTAGATCCGGGTGAGCATCGTCCGGGTCTCGTCGCCGCGCCAGTACGCGCCGGCGAGTTTCGTGAGCTTGAACGCTGCCAGCCGTCCCGTCGAGGGCACGTGCGGGCCCAGGCACAGGTCGGCCCACCCGTCGTTGCGGTAGACGGTGACCGTCTCGCCGCCGGAGACCTCGCCCTCGTCCAGGCTCTCAACGATCTCCCGCTTGTAGGGCTGGTCGGCGAAGCGCTCGAGCGCCTCGGCCCTCGAGAGTTCCTCGCGCACGAAGGGTTGATCGGCGGCGACGATCTCGCGCATCCGCTCCTCGATCCGCGGCAGGTCGCTCTCCGAGATCGCACCCGGGAGCTCCAGGTCGTAGTAGAAGCCGTCGTCGATGGGCGGGCCGATCGCGTACCGCGTGCCGGGCCACAGGTCGCACACCGCCTGCGCCAGCACGTGCGCGGCCGAGTGACGAAGGACGTGGAGCCCGTCGGCGTCGTTCGGCAGGACGAGCTCGGCCTTGCCGTCGGTCGTGGGGACGAACGACAAGTCGACCAGGTCGCCGTCCACCCGGGCGGCGATCGCCTCGGGCGGCAGGACCGAGCCGATCGGCTCCCCCTCGGGGACCTCGGTGGCGCGACCGTCCGCGAGCTCGATCCTGGGCATGGGACGGTCATGATATCGGCCGCCCGTGTGAGCCCCGCCGCTATTCGTACGAGATGGCCTCGAGCACGTTGAGCTTGGCCGCCCGCCGGGCCGGGAAGATCGCGAAGAAGACCCCGAGCAGCGCGGCGAACACGACGTAGAAGACGAGCTGGCCGCCGGGGATGCCGAGCTCGGTGAACCCCTCGGGCTCCAGCGCCTGCTGCAGCGCCCACCCGAACGCGATTCCGATCACGACGCCCAGGAGGGCGCCCATGACCGAGATGATCACGGCCTCCCACCGAACCATCGAGCGCGTCTGCCGCCGCGTGAGGCCGACCGCGCGCAACAGGCCGAGCTCGCGCGTGCGCTCGTAGATCGACAGGTACAGCGTGTTCATCACGCCGAACAGCGCGATGAACACCGCCAGCAGCAGCAGCGCGGTGACCAGGTTCAGGATCTGGTTCAGGAACGTCGCGTACTTGTCGCGGAACTGCGCCTGGTCCTGCACCTCTACGTTCGGGTACGGCTTCAGCGCGGTCTCGATGTCGCCCCGGACGGCCGCCAGGTCGGAACCCGGCTCCGCCTTGACCAGGACGAAGATGTCGAGCCGCTGCGCCACGTTGGCGTCGAACGTGTCGAGCGAGATCGCGTAATCGCCGATCAGCCCGTTCTCGGAGTAGAGCGCGACGACCTTCATGTCGACGCTGCCGGTCGCCGGGAACTCGACCGGGATCGTGTCGCCCAGGCTCCACCCGTTGTCGGTCGCGGTCTTGTCGTAAACGGCGATCGTGTTCGAGCCCTGCAGGTCGTCGATCGAGCCCCCACTCGCCCCGAGCTCGGATACCGCCGGAAGCGTCGCGGGGTCGATGCCCGAGACGAAGGAGGTCCCGTCGTTGATGTGCACCTCGGCCTGTCGAACCGGCGACACGGTCTGCACGCCCTGGACGCCGCGCAGGTCCTCGGCCGCCGCGGTGCTGAACCCGCTGAAGGTGGGCGAGGTCAGTATGAAGTCGGCCTTCAACGTTCGATCCAGGATGGCCGTGGTCGAGGCCTTGGCCGACGCGCCGAACACCGCGACGAACACCACCAAGCCCAGCCCGATCATCAGCGCCGAGGCGGTCGCCGCGGTCCGGCGGGGGTTGCGCCTCGAGTTCTCCCCGCCGAGCTTGCCGGGCACCCCGGTCTTTCGGATCGGCAGGCCGATCGCCCCGGCGACCGGGCGCGCGAACAACGGCGTCAGCATCGCCACGCCCAGGAACGTCAGAGCCACGCCGATGCCAACGAGCGACAACGCGTTGCTCGGCGTCCCGAACAGCCCGTACAGCAGCGGGATCACGCCGAGCGCGAGGACCACGATGCCGGAGATCAATCGGAAACGGAGCGACCGGCCCGGGCGGTCCTGCGCCTCACGGAGCGCCTCGATCGGTGCGACGCGCGCGGCGCGGCGGGCCGGCACCAGCGCGGCCACCACCGTGACCAGCGTGCCGACGATGATCGACACGACGATCGTGCGCGTCAGGATGACGGTCCCGGACGACGGGATCTCGACGCCGATCGCGTTCAGCAGGCCCTTCAGCAGGATCGCGATCCCGATGCCGAGCACGATCCCGAGCAGCGAGGACACCAGGCCGACGACCACGGCCTCGACGAGCACCGACGTCATGACCTGGCGCCCGCTGGCGCCGAGCGCCCGGAACAGCGCGAGCTCGCGCGTCCGCTGCGCCAGGATGATCGAGAACGTGTTGAAGATGATGAAGGCCCCGACGAACAGGGCCACGAACGCGAACACCAGGAACGCCGTTCGCAGGAACCCGAGGCCGGTGGCGATCTGGTCCTGGGCCTCCGAGGTCACGGTGGCGGCCGTGACGGCCTCCGCCCCCTCGGGGAGCACCTCCGAGATCCGGCGCTGGAGATCGACGGCGTTCACGTTCGGATCGCCCACGACCGAGACCGAGTCGAGCTCGCCCTCCCTGCCCAGCACGCGCTGCGCGGTCGGCAGGTCGAACAGCGCCCACGTCGCGCCGCCCAGACTGTCCCCCTGGCCATAGCCGGCGATGCCCACCACGTCGAACTCGCCCGGCGGGCCCCCGAACACGATCTCCACCCGGTCCCCGACCTTGATGTCGTGCGTGTCGGCGGTCCCCGCGTCGATCACGACCTGATCGGGACCGCTCGGCCGCGACCCGCCCGGTCGAAGCGTGAAGCCGTTCAGGTCGTTCCACGCCGACGCCGCCGTCGGAGGGCCGAACGTGCCGATCACCTTGCCGGTCTGCGGGTCGACGACCTGCGCGTAGCCCACGACGTCGCCCACGGCCTCCTTCACGCCAGCGACGCTGCGCACCTGCTCGAGCACGGACTCGGGCATCGGCTCGCGCTCCTCGATGCTGCTGGTCTGCGCGGTGAATGCGTTCGAGCTGCGCACGAGCACGTCGATCCTGGAGTAGGCCGTGTCGAACAGGTTGTTGAACGCGTTGGTCATCGTGTCGGTCAGCACGAACGTGCCGGCCATGAAGCCGACGCCGAGCACGACCGCCAGGCTGGTCAGCAACAGGCGGACCTTCCGCGCGAGGATGCTGCGGATCGCGGCTCGAACCACGGATCAGCCCTCGAGCGACTTGAGGCGGTCCAGGATCCGATCGGTCGTCGGCTCGAGCATCTCGTCGACGACCTTGCCGTCGCCCAGGAACACGATCCGGTCGGCGAAGCTGGCCGCCGAGGCGTCATGCGTGACCATGACGATCGTCTGGTCGTGGTCCTTCACGGCGCTTCGCAGGAACGTCAGGATCTCCTGGCTCGCCTTCGAGTCCAGGTTCCCTGTGGGCTCGTCGGCGAACACGATCTCGGGACGGCTGAGGAGCGCCCGCGCGCCGGCCACCCGCTGCTGCTGGCCGCCGGAGAGCTCGGACGGGCGATGCGAGAGGCGGTCGCGGATGCCGACGGTATCGACGACCCGGTCGAACCAGGCCTTCTCGGGCTGCTCCCCAGCGATGTCGAGAGGCAGCGTTATGTTCTCGGCCGCCGTCAAGGTCGGAACGAGGTTGTAGGCCTGAAAGACGAAGCCGATCTTCCGGCGGCGCAAGAGCGTCAGGGCCTTCTCGGACAGCGTGGTGAGGTCGACGTCGCCGATGAACACCCGCCCGGTGCTCGGCGTGTCGAGCCCGGCCATACAGTGCAGCAGCGTCGACTTGCCCGACCCGGACGGCCCCATGATCGCGGTGAACCGCGCCCGCTCGAAGTCCACCGAGACGTCGTCCAGCGCACGGACGGCGGCCGCGCCTTCCCCGTAGACCTTGCTGAGACCCACGGCCCGCGCGGCGACGCCGGTTCGAGCCTCGGGCGGGGCGATCTCGTTCGTGGCAGACATCGCGGGCTCCCCTCGCTTGGCCGGTGCGTCCGAACCACGCACGTTACAAAACAGTGGTGCGTCCGATGTGAACGCGTCGTGGAGATCGTGGGCGCGGCAGGTTTTGAACCTGCGACCTCTCGCGTGTGAGGCGAGCGCTCTCCCGCTGAGCTACGCGCCCGGGCAGGCAAGGGTAGCACTCGCCGCAGGGGCGAACGGTCCCGGAAAGGAGACGGCGGCGCGTGCCCGCGTCGCGCCGCCGTCCATCGCCGAGCCCGTAGCTCGGACGATCCAACAGCGAACTATGCACCCGCGGCTCGCTCCGGCGCAAGCCCCAACATGGCGCAACCTCTGTAGGCCGCCTGGGCGCCTCTCAGGTCGAAATCCCGCGCCGGGCACGTTCGGACCAGGCCCTCCGGCCGAGCACACCCGGCCGATCCGCCTCAGGCGAAGGGCCGTCCCGAGGGCTCGGGTCGAGGGCCGGCGACGGCGCCCTCCTCGATCCCTCCCGGGACGAACGCGTCGCCGTGCACCGTCAGCCCGTAGATCACCAGGAGGTCGACGGCGATCACGACGACCGACCACACGGGGAGCGCGCCCAGCGTGAAGAACGAGACGACCGCCGAGAGCGACGCCAGCACGATCCCGAGGATCCGTCCGCCGGACGCGCGCCCGACGATCATGTACGCGGCAGCGATCTGCAGCAGGCCCACGATCACCCAGACCCATCCGGTCACCTGCAGGTTCGAGTAGAGCAGGTTGCTCTCGTGGAAGTACTCCTTCTTGACGAGGGCGCCGAGCCCCTGGATCGCGTGGAAGAACCCGGCCAGGGTGAACAGCACGGCCGTGAAGCTGACGATGCCCGGCAGCTTCTGTCTCCTGGTCGACATGCGCGCTCTCCTTTGGACGGACCGAGGTGCGGTTGTACCACGCCCGAGGGCGCGGACGAACCCCGGCGGCGTGGCAGCGTGCGATCGCCGATGCCGTCCTCGAGCGCCGGCGGTGCCGATTCGGTGGCGGCCGCTCAGCCGGCCGAGGCCGGGGGAAGCCGGACCGACCCGTCCTCGGCGATGGTCCAGAAGGGGTTGTGGGCCACCTCCCACGGGTGACCCTCGGGATCGACGAACACCCCCGAGTAGCCGCCCCAGAACGTCTCCCCGGGCTCCCGGCCGATCCGGGCGCCCGCGCGCCGGGCCTCCTCGATCGCGGCGTCGACCTCCGCGGGCGAGCGGACGTTGAGGGCGAGCGTGACGCCGCCCCATCCCCCGCCGTCCGTCACCGCGCTGTCCTCGGCGTTGCGGGCCCGGTCCCACAGCGCGAGGACCGTCCCGCCGGCCTGGAAGAAGGCGACCTCGTCGTCGGGCGCGCTGACCGAGGACCAGCCGAGGGCCTCGTAGAAGGTCCGGGCTCGACGCAGATCCCCAACGCCGAGCGTGATGACGCTCACGCGCTGCTCCATCGCAGTCCTCCTCCCGCCGTCAACCGTAGGCGCCCCGCGTGCGCTCGAGCGCCGCGTCCAGCGTGTCCTCGAACGGCACGACGCCCTCCGCGCCTGCGATCGTGAGCACGCCCCGCACCCGCGAACCAGGAGGCGCAACCACGGCGAACCGCTGCTCCCGCCATCGCAGGCGCTCCCCGATCTCGCCCAGCATGCGGATCCCCGAGCTGTCGAGGTAGCTCACGACCGACAGATCGACGACCATGCCCTCGGCCGTGTTCGGCACCGCGTCGAGCATCGACTGCTGCAGGTCGCCCGCGTTCGACAGGTCGACCTCGCCGGCGAGCCGGGCGACCACGACCCGGCCCTGCTCCTCGAACGCGAGGTTCGCCAACTGGCTCATGGCGCGACCGCCGACCGTACGGGTCGGCGCATGCGGACGACGGTCCCCTCCGGACCCTGGTCGATCTCCACAGACGCCATGCACGCCTGCATCAGGTCGATCCCCCGGCCGCCTCCCCCGCGCGGCGGACGCCAGCGCCCCCGATCGCGCACCACGACCTCGAGCTCTCCGCCCACGAGCTCGGCCTCGATCTCGACCCACGCGCTCGAGGGGCCGTAGGCGTGACGGATGCTGTTCGAGACGGCCTCAGAGGTGGCCACGACCACGTCGTCGCGCATGTCGTCCGGCGCCTCGACGGTCTCCAGCCAGCGGCGGAGCCGCCGCCGAACCTGCTGTAGGGCGTCCGGCTCGGCCGGGAGCCGCAAACGAAGCTCCCCGGCCTCGACCGGGAGCAGCCGGAGCGCCAGCAGCGCGATGTCGTCCGACGCGTCCCCGTGGACCATCGCCGACAGCACGCCTTCGCAGATCCGGGTCATCTCGGCGTCTGCGTTGGCCTCGGCGGCCCGGAGCAGCCGGTCGATGCCCTCGTCGATCGGCAGGTCGGGGCGGTCGATCAGTCCGTCCGTGTACAACAGCAGCGTGGTCTGGGGCTCCAACACCATCGTGGACTCGGGGTAGGACCCGCGGCCCCCGAGCCCGAGTGGTGGCGCCGATTCGACGGGCAGGAGACGCGCGCCCGCGGACGAGATCGCGATCGGTCGCGGGTGCCCCGCTCCCACAGTGGTGGCGGCGCGCGACGCGACGTCCAACACCACGAGCAGGAGCGTGGCCATCTCGTCTTCGGCCACGTCGTGCAGGAGCGCGTCCGTGCGCTCTGCGATCACGCCCGGCGGGTGCCCCTCGAGTGCGTAGGCGCGCACGGCGAGCCGGAGCTGTCCCATCAGGCTGGCCGCCTCGAGGCCGTGCCCGGCGACGTCTCCGATCACGAGTGCGACGCGCCCCCCCGCGAGCGGGATCACGTCGAACCAGTCGCCGCCGGCGGCCAGTCCGGTCTCGGCGGGGACGTACCGCGCGGCGACCTCGACGCCCTCCACCTCGGGGAACGAGGCCGGGAGCAGGGCCTGCTGCAGCGTGTCGGCGATCCGGTGCTCGCGCTCGAACGCCCGGTGTTCGGTGACGTCCTGGGCGATCCCGACTACCCGCACCGGCGTCCCATCCGGCGCGAGCGAGAACTTGGACCGTGCGTGCAGGGTCCGGACCTCGCCGTCGGGGAGGACGATCCGGTACTCGCGGTCCGGGATCTCGTTTCGGCGGCCGGCTATCAGCGCCTCCACGTCCTCGCGGATCCTCGGGCGGTCGTCCTTGTGCACGAACGTCATCGCGCGTTCGAACGTGACCTCGAAGACGTCCGGCTCGAGCCCGTGGATCCGGAACATCTCCTCGGACCAGGCGACCTCGCCGCTCGCGACGTCCCACTCCCAGGAGCCGATCCGGGCCATCTCGTGGGCCTCGGCCAGCTGACGCTCGCTGCGGCGGAGACGGGACTCGGCCTCGCGACGCTCGGTGATCTGGCCGGCCAGGCGCCGGTTGGCGTCGGACAGCTGCTCGGTCCGCCGTTCGACGCGGACCTCGAGGTCGGCCGCCCCGCGCTCAAGCGCCTCGCGGGAGCGGGCCCGCTCGGCGACCAGCGCGGCCAGGAAGAACGCGGTGAACGCGACCGTCGCATTGAAGCCCTGCAGCGTGATCATCTTGTCGAGCAGGGACGAGCCCTCGAACGGACCACGGTCCTGCACGGCCGCCCACGTCGCCGCGCTCGAGACCAGCAGCGCCGCGGGCGCCGCGCCCCACAGCTGGAACCGCCACGCGGCCCATCCCACGACCGGAAGCACGAGGAACAGGACGGACACGGTGGCCGTCACCGCGAGCAGCGAGATGACGACCAGGACGGACAGCACGCCGAGCAGCTCGAGGAGCTCGAACCGTTTGGGCGA
The DNA here is from genome assembly GCA_046731295.1 of Actinomycetota bacterium. Classification (GTDB taxonomy): domain Bacteria; phylum Actinomycetota; class UBA4738; order UBA4738; family HRBIN12; genus DASSJM01. The sequence goes on along the minus strand of JBKPKU010000023.1, from coordinate 5,130 downwards.
GCGGTAGAGCCCGTGCGCCTGGTTCCAGATGACCAGGAGGAGCGGCGCGACGACCAGGACGCCCATCGAGTCGCCCGCCCACCACACCGCCCAGGTCTGCAAGTAGTGGGCCGCCGAGATCTGTTCCGTCACGAGCAGCGTGGTCGCGCCGATCGTGGCGCTCACCGACATCGTGAGGGGAGCCACCACCAGCAGCGAGACCACGTCCCGAACGCGATCGAGCTCGGTCCGGAACCCGACGAGGCGCAGGACCTGCACCGCGACAATCGGGGCGATGGTGTTGCCTGCGGCCGTCACGGCGGCGGCGAGCGGCGAGGAGGTGATCGGGAGGTTCACGATGAAGGCGGCCACCGCGATCCCGGGCCACAGCCGGGTCCCGAACAGGAGGAAGGCCACCACCGCGATCCCGGTCGGCGGCCACAGCGGCGTGACGTTCTGGTCCACGAGCGCCAGCCGCAGGCTGAGGAACCCGGTCAGGCCGTAGACGGCCCCGAGCGCCGCCATGGCGAGGACGTCCTTGCGCTCGAGGTCCTTCCAGTGGGGCAGACCGCTCACCCAAGTCCTCCCTGCCGTCGAAACGTCAACCATGCCTCAGTCGCGGGAAGCCTGCCAGGGCCCGGGCGACGGGCACCGTCCCGAACGAGCGCTAGGCTGTGGGATCCACGCGACCGCCATCGGCTCGGTCTGCGTATGAATGAGGCGAGGGGTGGTCCGGTTGGCGCGATCCCAGGCGATGAGCATGAGGGGGCGGCGCCCCCGGGCGGTCGTAGCGTCGATACTGCTGCTGCTGGCCGCGTGCACGGGCTCGTCCGCCGCGACCTCGGACCCCTCCCCGACCCCGAGGCCGACCACCCGACCGTCCCCCGAGTCCTCCCCGATCGAGCTGTCGTCCAAGCATGCCACGCATCCCTGGGAGTTCACCGACACGCGCAAGTTCGACGTCGCGCCGGAGGACATGCCGTACCCGTACACCACCCCGACCCCGCCGGACGAGAAGACGCCGATCGACGGCACGTACATGCGGATCCTCACGCTCGACGACGTGGGCGGCCTCCTGCCGTTCCGCTGCCTGCGGTGCCCCCCGTACTTCCCGAACGCCGGCGTGAGCACGATCGCGATGTCGAGGGGTAACTACTGGATCAACCACCAGCTGTCCGACTTCCGGGCGCTCGGCATGTACACGGTGGACGGGGATCGGATCACGTTCTTCAACGACCCGTGGTGTCCGCAAGACCACGGCACCTACCGATGGGCGATCCACAAGGACGAGCTGACGTTCGAGCCGATCTCGGGCACCTGCGGGTACGAGAAGGCCCGCGCCGACGACCTGACGACCGGCCACTGGATTCACATCAAGCCCTGCACCTACCGCATCGTGCACCTGTGGCCGGGCCCCGTCGCCTGCTGACGGAGCCGCGCGCCTACTGATAGCGGCGAGGCGGCTCGTCCGGAAACATCTCGCCCGTGCAGTCTCGCGGCAGCGGCCGGGTCTCGCCCGGCCGGGGGCGCTGGTCGAAGTCGAACGCGTCGAACAGCGGAGTCGCGCGCCGGTCACGCTCGGCGAGCTGGGGCAGCGACCAGTTGTCCTGCATGAACCGGGCGGGCGAGGAGAACTCTGCCAGCTCGTGGCTCACGTGCCCCTGTTTCGCGTAGGGGGAAAGCACCAGCATCGGTGCGCGGATCCCGAACCCGAGCACGTCGACCTGCGGCGGCGGGACGTGGTCGTAGAAACCGCCGTAGTCGTCCCAGGTCAGGAACACCGCCGTCTCTTTCCAGGACGGGCTCCGCATCAGCGCGTTCAGGACCTCCGTGGTCCAGTACTCGCCCCAGCAGAAGTTGTACTCGGGGTGCTCGGACACCTCGAAGCGGGGCGTGACCCACGTCACCGGCGGCAGCCGGTCCTCCCCGATGTCGCGCACCAGATTGTCGACGGGGAAGATGTGCCGCGCCCACCGCTCCTCGTCGTGGCGCACGTGTGAGATCGCCGAGTACGCGTTCCAGAGGTAGCCATTCTGGTACGGCGTGGCCGAGTAGTAGGCCCAGGGGATCTGCTTGCGCTCCAGCAGGTCGCCCGCGGTCTCGATGTCGAAGCACGGGAACACCTGGCTGATCGTGCCCTGCTCGTCCTTGACTGCGACCTCCGCGTTGCTGAGCGAGTCGCATCCCCACGCCTTGAACAGCCCCGTCGAACGGTGACGCCTCTCGAGCTCGCGGTTGTCCTGCGCCGGGTTCTCGAACGCGCCCCCGGACTGCCCGGCGATGGCGAACAGGTGGTTGGGGAACGAGGGACCGTGCGCCGAGGTGAAGAAGTTGTCCAGGAGTACGTACTGGTCGACCCAGTGGAGGTAGTTGCCCAGGTCCTCGGGCCGGAACTGCGTGTAGGCGTCGCGATCCGAGGCCTCATCCCGATTGAAGCCGTCCATCTTGCCTTCGTTCCACGCCTCGATCGCGCAGTCGTAACAGTGCTCGATGTCCTGCGCGATCGCGCCGCGCGTCGCTGGGGTGAGCGGGCGTTCGGCGCCCCGATCCATCCCGACGCTCACGCCGTCGACGCCGGGCAGCGCGCCGAACATGTGATCGAAGGTCCGGTTCTCCTTGATGATGTAGACGACGCGTTTGATCGGCGTCTGCGTGTCGAACATGGTTGCGTCCACCGGGTCGGGCGCCGTGCCCATCGGGGCCGGGGGCAGCCACGTCACCTCCGCGCGGAAGGGGCGGGTGCACGCCGCCAGCACTGCGCCGCCCGCCGCCAGCAGCGACCGGCGCATGAACGAGCGCCGGCTCTCGCGCCGCTGCATCACGGGTACCGGATCGTCGGTGGCTCGGGTTGGAGCCCCGGCGGCCAGCCGGCGTAGTCGTCGGGCCAGTCGTAGAACTTGCTGGTGGCGGCCACCTTCCGCCGCGGCTCGGGCGGGCGGGGGTTGCGGTCGAAGTCGAAGACGTGCTCGAAGGTGTGGGACTCCTCGATGCGCGACGAGTTGTACGGCAGACCCCAGTTGTCGGAGATGAACCGCAGCGGCGTGGAGAAGTCCGAGAGCGCGTCGTCCAGGTACCCACGCTTGGCGTATGCCGAGATCACCATCATCGGCACCCGGAACCCGAGGTCGACCTCGTCGATCTTCGGCGGCCGGACGTGGTCGTAGAGCCCGCCCCACTCGTCCCAGGTGACGAATATCGCCACGTCGTTCCACAGCGGCCCGCGCATCACGGCGTTCACGATGTCGGTCACCCAGTTGTGGGCGTGCTTCGTGCTGAACGGCGGGTGGTCCGATAGCTGGAAGCGCGGCGTGACCCACGTAACCGGTGGCAGGGTCCCGGCCTCGATGTCGCGCAGCAGATCGTCCACGGGCCAAATGTGCTCGTCCCACAGCTCCTCGTTGGTGTACACGTCCTCGATCGCCGAATACGCCTGCCAGATGTAGCCCGCCTGGTACGGATCGGCGGAGTAGAAGGCCCAGTCGATGTCGCGTTCGGACAGCTGCTCGCCGACGGTCTTGAATCTGAAACAGGTCGAGTGCCGTTGCTGAGTGCCGTGCTCGTCCTCCACCACCACGTACACGTTCTCGCCGAACGCGTCGCACCCCCAGCTCTTGAACACCCGCCCGTCGTTCAGGTGCTTCGTCAGGATGTTCTCGGGGTTGTCCCGGGCCCCGCCGGCCTGACCGGCGATGAAGAAGAGGTGGTTGGGGAACGAGGGACCGGCCACGGAGGCGAACGTGTGGTCGTTCAGCACGAAGTCCTCGGCCCACCCGTAGTAGTTCGGGATGTCGTCGCGGTGGAACTGCGAGTAGGCGTAGAGGATCCCGTACGGGCCGATCGCGAACCCGTCCATCGCGCCGTCGTCGTAGCACAGGTCCCAGGCGGCCCGGTCGTGCGGGAGATCGCCTGGGAGCCACTCGGGGCATCGGATCAGCGGGACCTCGTTCCCGTAGCGGATCCCCGTCGTGGTGCCACGCGCCCCCGGAAAGCGCCCGAACAGGTTGTCGAAGCTCCGGTTCTCGAGCATCAGGTAGATCACGTGCTTGATCGGCCAGCGTGTCTCGAGCTCGGCCGCGGGTGTCGCGCTGAAGGTCGGCCTCGGCATGGGCGTGGTCGACATCTTCTCGCCGAAGCAGGAGGAGAGGAACACCCCGGCCGCGGCCGCCGCCGAGCGGGTCATGAAGCTTCGTCGGGTGAGCCGTCTCGGGAACATCGAGCGCGCGCGCCGAACGCCGGTGCCGGTAGCGAGGACCCGGGACCCGAGCCTACGCCTTCACTTCACCTCGGTGGCCGGCTCGTAGTCGGAGGCCGAGCACTCGTCGCACAGGCTCCGGGCCGCGTCGAGGTGTGTCCGGAACCGCCTTGCCCCCGGCCACGGCCGGCGGCCCGATGCGAAGTCGCTCATACCCGACCTCCTAGGAAGGACGACTCAGGATACAGGCAGCCCTTGCGAAACCTGCGTCACACCATCGTGTCCGCGATCAGCCAGCTGAAACCCGCCGCCCAGACGAGAACCGCGACCGGCGCGGTCAGCTTCACGATCCTCGGCAGGATCGCCACCACCACACCGAGAACGAGTCCAACGAGGACGATCGCCCGCTTCCACAACAGCAAGCTGGTCGCCTCCGAAACGGTCGGCGGGTGCTGGCAGAGCACCAGGACGTCGTCGAACTCGCCTCGGACGCAGGTGTACGCGGGGATGCGGGAGGCGAGGAAGATGCTCCCGAGCGCCAGCATGACACCGAGCGCCCAGGTGTAGCGGGAGGTGCCCTCCGGGTCGACCGCCCGTCCGCGCGTTCGGAGCAGGATCGCCACGCCCCAGCCGATCGCGGCCACGGACATGAAGGACAGGATGATTGCGCCGGCCGAGCGCTCGGTGCACGGACCCGAGATCTCGTTGCAAACCCGCCAGATGTCGTCCCACGACACCGCGATCAACGCCGCGGCCGACCCGATCAGCGTGGCGGCGAACACCCGCGCGGCGATGAGCCCCTCGGCGGTGATCTCGGGGAGCGTAACCGCGGCGCGGTCATTCGAACGCCCCACGGGCAAAGCATGCGCCATCGACATCCGAGGCGCGACGCGGGCCACGCCGGGAAGATGCGTGGCTGCTGGACGTCGAGACGCGCGAAGAAGTGGCCGTTCGACCGA
>JBKPKU010000022.1:0-4843 GCA_046731295.1 Actinomycetota bacterium | reverse complement strand
GAGCGGACGATGAAGCCGGTACCCTCGCCCTTGCTCTCGCCGGCCTCGGCGACCACGTTGACGACGGCCGGCAGCACGTGCTGCACGACGCCGACGACGCGGCCGCTGCCGGTCTGGGGGGTCGAGGTGGTCGACGGGAAGTTCGCCGCGGGAGAGCCGTTCGCCTTGGGCTGCGCGGTGGTGTCGGTGCCCCCCGAGGTGCACGAGGAAAGCGCCAGCGCCGCCACGACGCCCAGCGCGAGGATGACACGCCTCATGGTCACGTCTCCAGTCTGTCGGGTCCAGGCGGGATTCGGCACCCGCCTCACCCACGTTCACCGAAGCGCCTAAGGGTTCCCTGAGAGCTGTCGGCGGGCTCAACCGTCAGGCGTGGGTCGAGGGAGCAGCCCCGCGGCCTCCACGACTCGCGGGATCGCCTCCTCGTGGTTGATCGTCATCAGATGGATCCCGGAGACGCCGGGGATCTGCCGGACGGCCTCCACGATCTCGAGCGCGATCCGGATCCCCTCTTCGCGCTGCTCGGCCGGCGGGGCCGATTCCATGCGCTCGATCACGTGGTCGGGGACATCCACGCCGGGTACGTGATCCCGCAGGTACCGCGTGCCCCGCGCCGAGGTCGGGATGAAGACGCCCGCGAGCACCCACACGTGTTCCATCAAGCCCAGCTCGAGGCAGCGGGCCATGAAGATCCGCATCGTCTCGAGGTTGAAGCAGATCTGCGTCTGGATGAACTCGGCGCCCGCCTCGATCTTGGTTCCCAGGCGCATCGGACGGAAGTCCCGGGGTGGCGCGAACGGGTTCTCGACGGCCCCGATCAGGAAGTTCGGCGGGTCCGCCAGCGGCCGGCCGGAGAGGTAGGTGCCCCGGTCGCGCATGATCCGGGCGATCCGGATCAGGTGAACCGAATCGATGTCGTAGATCGGCTTGGCTTCCGGGTGGTCGCCTGCCGAGACGTCGTCGCCGGTCATGCACACCACGTTGCGCACGCCCAGGGCCGCGGCCCCCAGCAGGTCGGCCTGGAGCGCCAGCCGGTTCCGGTCGCGGCAGACGAACTGCATCACGGGCTCGATCCCCGTCTCGACCAGCAGCCGGGAGGCGGCCAGCGCCGAGACGTGCGTGTGCGCGGCGCTGTTGTCCGTGCAGTTGACGGCGTCGGCGGAGCCTCTCAGCGTCTCCGCGTCGCGCACGATCGCGGTGGGATCGGCGGAGTCGCTCGTCTGCATCTCTGCGGTCACGACGAACTCGCCGGCGAGCAGCAACCGGTGGAGGTGGCTGACCGGCTCCGCGTCGCGTCTCATGCGCTCAGCGCGCGTGTTCGTGATGCTCTCCGGCCGCCCATCCCCCCGGAACCACTCGGTCGCGGCCGGATACGAGGTTCTCCCAGGACGACGTCTCCTGGAGCCGCCAGTCGGTGGGTCGCTCCACGTGCTCGATGTGGTCGCGCCACAGCGGAAGCTTCCGCGAGCGCTCCCACGCCTCCACCCACACGCACATCATCTCCGGGACCACCTCGCAGTGCCCGTCCTGCAACGTGCCGCCGCAGGGCCCGTTGCGCATGTTCTTCGGGCAGCGCATGGGACACGTGAGACCGGTGGAATGCAGGATGCACTGCCCGCACATCCGGCAATCCCACAGCGTCTCCTTCGTCCACCGTTCGAGCGCCAACAGTGGCCGGTGGAACCCGGTGGCGGGTGGCGCCGTGGGCGGTGGCCTGCGATCGAGCCGGGGCCGTGTCAGGGCGATGACCCTCCGTCCGCTCGCTTACGGCTCGCGGAGCGAGGCCGCCGGAACTTCCTTGCGGGGGTCGACGAACGGGATCGCGGCCGTCGTGGCGGTGAGCTGCCCGTGCTCGGACTCGATGTCGATACTCCTGCCGGGTTCGGCCAGGTCGATCGGCACCCAGGCGTACCCGATGTTCTTCTCGAGCCGCGGCGACCAAATGGCGTCGGTGACCCTGCCGACCGTCTGCCCGTCGCGAACCACGGGCCAGAACCGCGTCAGCTCGGCCTTCAACTCGTCGCCGGTCCACTCGATCCCGACGAGCTTGCGGTCTACGCCGGACGCCTTGAGCGCCTCGAGCGCGGCCTTGCCGATGTAGTCCTGCGGTTGGTCCTCGGCGAGGTGCTCGAGCCCCATGATGTGCAGCGGGGTGTCCTCGTGGGTCATGTCCGAGTTGTAGTTCATGATCCCGGCCTCGATCCGACGGGCCTCGACCGGGGCGACGGCCCGGATGCCGAACTCCTCCCCCGCCGTGAACACGGCGTTCCACAGGTCGTCGCCGCGGCCGGGATCCAGCAGGTTGATCTCGAACCCCTGCACCGCGGTCCAGCCGGTCCGGCTGATCAGCACGGGGATGTCGCCTACTTGGAACCAGTCGCACCAGTAGTACTTGAGGTCCAACACCTCGGGGCCGACCAGCTTCTCGAGCGTCTTGGCCGCCTTGGCGCCCTGCACCTGCATCGGGTAAGCGTGCGGGTACGAGACGTCGACGTCCAGACTCGACGCGGTGGCCACCCCGAGCGCGTACATGCCCGCGTCCGAGTCCGCGAGCTGCATCCACCAGCGGTTCTCCCCGACGTGCAGAAGCACCGGGTCGTTCAAGATGCCGCCGTCGGGGGCCGTGACGATCATGTACTTGCCCTGCATCACCGCGCATTTCGTGAGGTCCCGGCACGTGAGCGAGTCCACCAGGCGGTCGGCGTCGCGACCGGAGATCTCGACGGTTCGCTCGACGGCCACGTCCCACACGGTGACGTCGTTCAGGAGCGCCCAGTACTCGGTGACGGGATCGTCGTAGTACCCGGGCAGGAGCATGTGGTTGTACACGTCGTACGCGGTGCACCCGGCTCGTCTGGTCGCCTCGAAGAACGGGGACCGCCGGTACCACGGGCCGAAGTAGAGCGTCGCGCTCTCATCGAGCATCTCCTGCCGTTCGTTCACCATGCCGGTCTCGACCCCTTTCGGTCCGTCGCTCGGGTCCTCGGGCGGGCGGATCTCGGCCCGAGATTGAATCATCGTTCAACCCCGGCGCCACGGCAAGCCCTCCCGCGCCGATCACGAGCGGGCTCAGCTGAACGGTGCTTCAGGGATCGGCTAAGAGACGGGGATCTGCTTGCTCGGGTCGACGAACGGCATCTCGGTGACCGTGCCCTCGCGCTCGCCCCACTCGGTGCGGACCGTGACCCGCTCACCGACGTTCGAGCGTGCGGCGGGCAACCACCCGAACCCGATGTTCCTCTCCAGGCGGGGCGAGTAGATCGCCGAGGTCACCTTTCCGATCGCCTCGTCACCGTCGACGATCGGCCACTTCACGTTGTTGAGCTCGGGGAACGGGTCCCCGTCGAGCTCGAGGCCGTTGATCCGCCGTTCGACGCCTCGCTCCCCGATCGAGCGAAGTGCGGCAAGCGACAGGACCGCCTCGTCGGACAGGTCCCACTCGACCAGGCGGTCGAGGCCCATCTCGAGCGGGTTGTTCTCATAGGTCATGTCGGCGCCCCAGTTGAAGATCGCGCCCTCGATGCGGCGGATGTCGCTGGGACCGGTCGGGCGGATGCCGAACTCGGCCCCGGCCTGGATGATCGCCTCGTAGACCTCGAACCCCTTGGCGGTGTCGGTGAGGTACACCTCGTAGCCGACCTCGGATGTCCATCCCGTCCGGGTGATCACGACCGGTGCGCCCGCGATCTTCGACTCGGTCCAGAAGTAGTAGCGCAGGTCCAGGATCTCGGGCCCGACGAGCTTGGCCAAGACGTCCTTCGACTTGGGCCCCTGCACCTGGAGCGGCGCCACGTCGGCCTCGCGGATCGTCACGTCGAGGTCGGGGTAGGCGTTCCTCAGGCCGCGCGCGAACAGCAGCGCGTCCGAGGATGCGAGCGCGAACCAGAACGTGTTCTCGTCCATCCGCGTCATCACCGGGTCGTTGACGATCCCGCCGTCCCGGTCGCAGATCAGCACGTACTTGCCCTGGCCCACCGCGCACTTCGTCAGATCGCGGGGCGTGAGCAGCTGCGCGAAGCGGAACCCGTCCGGGCCGCCGATCTCCAGGCACCGCTCGACCGCCACGTCCCACAGCGTCACGCCGTTCAGCAGCGCGTCGAACTCGGCCTCGAACGTGTCGAAGCGGATCGGGAAGTACATGTGGTTGTAGACCGTGTAGCCCTTCGGGTCGTACTTCTGCGTCGCCTCGAAGTACGGGGTGCGGCGGTTGCGGGCGCCGCGCTGCACCTGGCTCATGTCGAACGCCATCGTGGAGTCCTCCTCGCGTGGGACCCGGGTCGGGGCGCCCATCGTGCTTCGGGCCCCGGGCCGTGGCAACGAGCCCCCGTGACCGCTGGTCAGCGCCGATGCTAGCCGAGGTCGCCGGCGTCGAACACACGCTCGCCGTCCACCAGCGTCCGCACGACCCTCGCGTCCGCGAGCCGGTCCGCCGGGTGCTCGAACGGGTTGCGGTCCAGGACGACCAGGTCCGCGCGCTTGCCCACCTCGATCGAGCCCGTCACATCGTCGAGGTGGTTCACGTAGGCGCTGTTGATCGTGAACCCCGCGATGGCGGTCGGCAGGTCGAGGCGCTCCCCGGGCAGGAAGGGCTCGAGGTTACCGCCCCCGTACTCGTACGCCGGCGGCGAGGTCCGGTTGACGGCGACGTGCATCTCCCACAGGGGGTTCGGGCTCGAGACCGACCAGTCGCTGCCCATCGCGACCCGCGCCCCCGAGCGCACCAGGCTCCCGAACGGGTACTGCCACCCCGAGCGCTCGGGGCCGAGGAACGGGATCGTCAGGTTCAGCATCTGCCCCTCGTACACGGCCCACAGCGGTTGCGCGTTCGCGGTCACGCCGAGCTCGC
>JBKPKU010000021.1:0-3613 GCA_046731295.1 Actinomycetota bacterium | reverse complement strand
TCGACGATCGCCCCGAGGTCGATCCGCCGGACGATCCGGTCGATGTCGATGCGCTCGACGAGGGCGTCCATGTCGATGCGCGCGATCACGTGGTCGAGGTCGACGAGCTCGACGATCCGGTCGATCTCGACGCGCCCGGCCACGAGCTCGTTCAGGTCGACCTGATCCAAGGTCGCGTCCACCACCTGCGGGATCAGGAGCCGCAGGAACGATGCCGCCGCCTCCTCGTCCCTCGGGCGCTGTTCGCGCCACCGCTCGTCCAGCCACCGGAGCCTGGAGGAGGCCTGCTCGAGCGGCGCGCGGACGGGCTCGGGGCTGGTCACCAGGCCGAAGAACAGCTCGGCGCTGCGGAACGCGGTCGTCGCCGCCCTGGCGCTCCACCGGGCGACCTCCAGTCCGAGCCCGATCGCCGCGCCCGCCACGAGCGGCAGACCGGTCGCCGCGCGCGGTGTCTCTTCGGCGGCGGGCTCAGCCTGGGCGAACGGCTCGCGCCCGAGCGTTCGCGCGACCGCCTCGGCAAGGACCTCGGTCGCGAGGGCACCCAGGCCGATCGCGATGCGGATCGCTTGCTCGACCAGCTCGTCGAGCGGAGGAGGCGGCTGGGCGGCGACGCGGAGCGGGACGACCTTCCCCAGCGGCTGCGGAGCGGTGGCGCCGTCTTCCATGGCTCGCCTCTCGTTGGGGGGCAACATCATGGTCTCCCGGCGGGCCCCCTGCCAACCGCGCGGGTTCGCCGGGTCTACGATCGGACCGGCTCCGCCCTGGAGGTCCTCGCTTGGAGACCCAGCCGCCGCAACCGACGCCGCCCGAACCCGGGCGCGTCGCGCGCGCGCGTCGGTCGGCCGAGGAGCTGGAGCGGCGGGCGCGGGACGAGTTCGCGCGCGCCCGGGAGCAGCACGCGTCCGTGCGCCTGGCGGTGGAGGCGTTCGAGAGCGACCGGGCGCGAGCCGGCGGCTTGCTCGCCGGCGGGCTCGCCTATCGCGTGTTCCTGTGGCTGATCCCGCTCGCACTGTTCCTGGTGAGCGCGTTCGGGCTCGTCACCCAGCTCGCCGAGGAGCAGCCGTCCGACCTCGCCCGCCGGGTCGGGATGACGGCGGCGCTCGCCGGGGCGATCGCCAAGGCCGTCTCGGCCTCGGGCAGCTCTCGGTGGTGGCTGATGATCCTCGGCGCGTTCCTGACGGTGTGGGCCGGGCGCGGGGTGTACCGGGGCATCCGGCTCGTGAGCGAGCTCGCGTGGAACGAGCGGGGCCGCCCGGTGAGCTCCCTCAAGGCATCGCTGCTCGTGACCGGGTTCGGGCTGTTGCTCGTGTCGCTGCAGCTGTTCCTGCCGAAGGCGACCGAGACCCTCGGCGTCCCGGCGGTGCTGCGTTTCGTCTTCGGCCTGGTGCTCGCGTCCGTGCTGTCGCTGTGGATGCTGTGGCTCCTGCCGAGGAACGGCGCCCCGTGGACCGCGCTGCTGCCGGGCGCGGTGCTGTTCGGGATGGGGATGCGGGCGCTCGGGCTCGCCGCGGCGACGTACTTCGCGTACCGGCTCGACCATTCGGGCGACCTGTACGGCGCGATCGGCATCGCGATCGTGATGATGCTGTACCTGTTCATCGTCGCGCGCGTCTTCGTCGCGGCGCAGTTCCTGAACGCCACGCTGTACCGACGTCGAATGCGTTCGATCGCGGCCGAGCCGGGAGGCGGCGGCGATGGATCGTCGGGCGCCGGCGCCGAGGGCTGATCAGCCGCCGTCGGCCGGCGGGATCAGGGCGGAGATCATCAGCCCCAGCCCCGCGCCGCCGACCACGTCGTGCGGCAGGTGGGCCCCCACGTACATTCGCCCGAACCCGACCATGGCGACGATGCCGGCCAGGACCGGACGCGCCTGGCGTGGGAGCTCCGGGGCGGCGACGAACGCGAGCGTCGTCGCCACGGCCGTGTGTCCCGACGGCCACCCGAGGTCGCCCTCGATCCGCTCGCGCAGGGTGACGTCGTCGAGCACTCCGTTCGGGCGGTCGCGGCCGCCGACCGGCTTGATCAGCTTCACGGTGACCCAGGCGAGCGTTCCGCCGACGGCCAGGCCCGCCGCCAGGCGGGGACGCCGGAACAGCAGGGCGAGCGCCGAGACGCCGGGAACGGTTCCGAACGTTCCGGCCTGCATCACGCCTCGGACCGGAACGCGGATCCGGTCGGTGGCGTCGTTCGCCAGGCGGAAGGCCTGCTCCTCGTAGCTCGCCAGTCGTTCGCGGCGGGCCTCCGCGAGGCTGCCCAGCAGCAGGACGGCGCCGAGCCCGAACCGGGCGAGCAGGCGGTCGCGCGACGGCACGGAGTCGCTAAGCGGCCTGGCGACCGCGGATCAGACCCCACACGGCCGTGACGATCACGGCCCCCACGATCGAGCCGATCAGGCCGCTCGGCCGGAAGTCGAGGCCGTCGCCCGCGATCAGGCTGGCGAGCAGGCCACCCACGAACGAGCCGATGAAGCCGGCGACCAGCGCCTGGGTCCAGTCGGTCCTGCCGTGCGAGCGGCCGACGATCAGTTGCGCGATCCAGCCGGCCGCGAGCGCGATCGCGAGCAATGCCAGGATCAGGTACATCGGCTCCCCCCTGTTCGGTCGCCGCAGTGTACGCGAGCCACCGCGGCCGGGTGTGTGCGCCGGCCGTCGCCGTAGGGTACGCTCCGGCCGCCGTCACACAGGGGACAAGGAGGGATACGTGCTCGCGTACGAATGGACGTTCGGCAGTGTGCTGTGGGCGATGATCGTCTTCTTCTTCTGGTTCATGCTGATCTGGATGTTCATCGCGGTCTTCGCGGACATCTTCCGCCGCAACGACCTGTCCGGGTGGGGGAAGGCCGGATGGATCTTCCTGATCTTCATCATCCCGCTGATCGGGATCCTGATCTACCTGATCGCCCGGCCGAAGATGACCGCGCAGGACCGCGAGATGATGCAGGCCGCGCAGGAGCGCGAGCGGCGGGTGACCGGCTACTCGGCCGCCGACGAGGTCGCCAAGCTCGCCAAGCTCCGCGATGAGGGGAAGATCACCGCCGAGGAGTACGAGTCCATGAAGCAGCAGGCGATGATGCAGGTGTAGGTTCGGCCCGCGAACAGTCTCCGATGGCCGCCGCCCCCTCGTGACCTGGGAGCGGCGGCCTTCGCGTTTGTCGAGGATGGCGCACGGATGAAGCCGACGAGCCGCCGGGGTGACGAGGTCGCCACCGAGTCCAGGGGCGGCCGCGGGCCCCGCTCCTGGATCTCCCACTACAGGCCCGATCTCAGCATCCGGTTCTTCTCCTCGGCCGCCGACGCGTCCCGGGCCAGGCGGCCCACCGACGGCGTCCTGTTCGTCCTGTCGGTGGTCGGTCTCGGGCTCGTCTCGTTGTTCGCCCCGGACCGGACGGCGATCGACGCGACGACCTCGAAGCTCGTGAAGGACCTCCCCGGCCTGTTCGGGTGGTTCTGGGAGATCGCGCACGACCTGCTGATCCTGTGGCCGCTGGTCCTGCTGATCGCCTCGGTGGTCGCCAGGCACCGGCTGTTCCTGCTGCGCGACCAGATCCTGGGCGGCGCGTTTGCGCTCTTCGTCGTCACCCTGGTGGCGGGCGGCTGGTCGGCAATGGTGGAGG
>JBKPKU010000020.1:0-18647 GCA_046731295.1 Actinomycetota bacterium | reverse complement strand
CCCGACGTGAGCGCGCTGTGGGAGTCGGCGTACCAAGAGATCCAGGCGGGTGTCTAGCAGCGACGTCGCCGCGCGGCAGCGTTCGATCGCCGCCGCGCCGAAGGCGGACACCGGCTACCCCCGGTGGTTCTGGCCCTCGTTCGCCACCCCCGCGATGCTCTACCTGCTGGTGCTGTTCGTCCTGCCGTTCTACGTGATCCTGTCGGTCGCGTTCGGAACGCTGGATCCCATCTTCCAGACCCCGGTGCTCGTGTGGAACCCGCTGAGGTGGGACCCGAGCATCCTGTCGTTCACGGTCTCGAACATCACGCACACCGACGGCATCTACCACGCCGCATTCATCCGAACGTTCGCCTACGTCGCGGTCTCGATGCTGCTGTGCCTGCTGATCGGCTACCCGTTCGCGTACTTCCTCGCCCGCCACGCGGGGCGGGCGAAGGGGCTGTTCCTGGCCCTGTTCTTCGCTCCGTTCTGGTTCTCGTACATGCTGCGCATGCTCGCGTGGATCGGCCTGCTGCAGGACCAGGGCTACATCAACCGGGCGCTGCAGGACGTCGGGGCGATCGGCGCCCCGTACCCGTTCCTGTCGGGCAAGTCGTGGGTGCTGATCCTCGGGCTCGTCTACGGCTACGTCCCGTACATGATCCTGCCGCTGTACGCGGGCCTGGACCGGATCCCGAACGCGCACTTGGAGGCCGCGCGCGATCTGGGCGCGAGCCCGGCCCGAACGTTCTTCCGCGTCACGCTGCCACAGACCCGGCAGGCGATCCTGGCCGGCCTGATCATCGCGGGGCTGCCGATGTTCGGCGACTACTTCACGCAACAGCTGCTGGCGAACACGGTCGGCACGAAGATGATCGGCAACTTCATCGTCGACTCGCTCGACGTCCCGATCTTCATCCCCCGCGGCGCGTCGCTGATCCTGGTGCTGATGGCGATCCTGGTCGTCCCGATCGTCTACTACCTGTGGAGCACGACGAGGGCCGCACGGGCGAGGACGGCATGACCGTGCACACGGCGACGGTCGGGGCCGCTCCGGGGCGCCGGTTCCGGGACCTGCTGACCAACCCCTGGGGCCGGCCTCGGTTCCTGTGGGTGATCGGCATCGCGTACGTCGTGTGGACGCTCGTCCCGGTCGTGACGGCGGCGTTGTTCTCGTTCAACAGCACGCGGTCGATCTCGATCTGGTCGGGATTCTCGCTGCGCTGGTACCTCACCGATCCGAACGAGTCCGTCCTGCACGACCCCGACCTGCGTCACGCGGTCGTGCAGAGCCTGAAGCTCGCGACCGGCGCCGTGCTGATCTCGGTGCCCATCGGCCTGGGCTTCGCGCTCGCACTCGACAAGTGGCGGGGCCGGGGTTCGGGCTCGTCGAACTTCGTGATGATGTTCTCGTTCATCACGCCCGAGCTGATCCTCGCGGTCTCGTTGTTCCTGCTGTTCCTGAACCCGTTGAGAATCATCGGCCTGGGGACGAGGTCGCAACTCCTCGGGCTCGGGCTGCTGGCCATCCCCTACGCGGTGATCATCGTTCGGTCGCGGCTCCTGTCGCTGGGCGTGGACCTCGAGGAGGCCGCGATGGATCTCGGCGCGTCGCCGTTGCAGGCGCTCCGGCGGGTGACGCTCCCGCTGCTCGCGCCGGCGATCTTCGCGAGCGCGGCCATCATCTTCGCGTTCTCGCTCGACGACTTCGTGATGGTGAAGCAGCTCGCCAAGACGGGCGCGGACCAGACGGTGGCGATGGCGATCTACGGCGCGGCGCGGACGGCGCCGTCGCCCGCCGTCAACGCGATCGGGACGCTGATGCTGGTCGCCTCCACCATGGTGGTCACGCTGGCATACCTGGTCTACCGCCGCTCGGCGCGGCGGTCCGGCACGCGGTTCGCGGCCGATCGGGAGGCGCTGCCCGTCTAGCGGGGCCCTCGCTCCTCCGCCTCGCGCGAACGCCGGCGGCGTTGCTCGGCCTCGGCATGGTCGCCACGGCGTTCGGAGACCTCGGCCAGCGCGCGCCAGGTCCAGCTGGCGAGCTGGCGTTCGCCGAGTTCCTCCGAGATGCGGATCGCCTTCTTCAGGTCCTCCTCGGCCTCGTCGTAGCGGCCGAGCTCGCGCTTGCAGATCCCCCGTTCCGCGTACGCATCTCCGAGCTCCCACCGCGCGCCGAGGTCTTCGAACACGCCGATCGCGCGCTCGAAGCCGGCGATCGCCTCCTCGTACTGCTCCTGGTCCTCGAAGATCCGCGCGCGCTGCACCGTGGTCATCGCGATGCTGAACTGGTCGCCGATCTCCTCGGCGAGCGCGCTCGCCTGATCGCTCAGCTCGAGCGCGCGCCTGAGCGCCGCGTCGCGGGCCGGCCCGTCGCGGTCGGGCCCGCCGGTCTGATTGATCGAGAGCGAGTTGAGCGCGCGCACCCGCGCCCACCCGTCGTCGGGGTCGGCGACCTCGAGCGCCCGCCGCCAGATCGCCTCGGCCTTCTCGTTGTCCTCACGCGTCCACGGGACCCACCCGGCGAACAGCAGCGCCCGGGCGAGCGCCCAGGGCCGAACCTCGTCACCGAGCCGATCGGCCTGCGCGATCGACTCGTCGAGGAGCGGCTCTGCCCCGTCGACATCGCCATCCACGTTGATGACGATGTCGCCCAGGAACCGCAGCGCGATCGCGAGCGCGAACGGGTCGTCGACCTCGCGTCCGAGCTCCACCGCGCGGTCAAGAGCAGCGCGCGCGGCCGGGTAGTCACCCAGCCAATACCGGGCCTCGCCGATCCCGGCCAGGGCGCGGGCCTCGCGAACGCCCCAGCCTTCCTCCGGGCCGGCGAGACTAAGTGCGCGCTCGTAGTAGTCGGTGGCCGAGCGGCTCTCGGTCCGTCGCCGGGCGCGGTCACCGGCCTCGACGAGCGCGTCCGCGGCGCGTTCGGCGACCGAGCGGTCGTTGCGGTCCAGGTCGAGCGAGGCGAGCGCGGCGAACTCCAGGTGTTCGGCCGCCCACGTCGGGTGGGTCTGGGCGAACAGGCGGTCGGCGATCAGCTCGTGCAGGCGGACGCGCTCGCGCTTGGGCAGGCTCGCGTACGCGACGTCCTTGAGCGTCGAGTGGCGCACGCGCCAGCGGCCCACGGGCCGCGAGTCGTCCTCGGGCACGAGGATCTCGGCCTCCTCGAGCTCGCGGATCTCGTCGAGCGTGGCCTCGGGGTCGATCACGTGCAGCTCGTCGAGGTCGAACGAGACGAAGAACGCCGAGGCCCGCCGGGTCAGCTCGCGCAGGCGGGGCGGGAGGTGGTCCAGGCGGGCGGCGACGACGGCCTGGACGGTGGGGGGCAGCGCCGCGCGCGGCGTGTCCGCCGCGCGCGGCGCCCACACCACGTCCTTCGCGTCGGGCAGCAGCATCCCGGTCGTCTCGATGATGAAGAACGGGTTGCCGCCCGCGCGCGCGGCGATCTCGGCCGCCTCGGCGTCCTCGATGCGCCGGCCCGAGGCCTGGCGCGCGAGATCGATCGACTCCGCGTTCGACAGCGGGTCCAGGCGCAGCCTGGCGGCGTTGACCGTGCGCGTCCCCCAGTCCGGCCGGTCCTCGAGCAGGGCCGGCCGCGCAAGCACGAGGACCAGCGCGCGCCGGGGTCCCTCGCGCGCCGGCGCGCCCAGCCGCTCGATCAGCGAGAGCATCGGCGCCTTCAGCGTGTGCGCGTCCTCGAACACGAGCACCAGCGGCTTGTCGCGCGCGAGACCGTCGATCAGCGACACGAACGCCGACTGAACGTCGGCCACGAACGTCGACTGGTCCTTGCGCGTGGCCAGGCCGAACAGCAGCGAAAGGCGCTCGACAAGGTGGTCCTCGGCGATCGCGTTGGTCTCCAGGAGCTCGTGCAGCCGGCGCTTGGCCTTGTCCGGCGGCTCGTTCTCGTCCAGCCCCGCGAGCTCGGCCACGATCGTGGCCGCCGGAGCGAACGTCGCGCTGTCCGTGAACTGATGCGCGTGCCCGGCGAGCACGGGCACCTCGTCCTCGAGGCTCGCAACGAGCTCGTCCGCCAGCCGCGATTTGCCGATCCCCGGCTCGCCGAGCACCGTCACGAGCACGGGCCGGCCGCTGTGCGTCGCCCGCGTGAGGCTCTCGCGAAGGATCGCGAGCTCGCTCGAACGCCCGACGAACGGGATCGTCCGCCGCGCCGAACGCGGCGTCAGGCCCTCGACCGGGAACGCGGCCAGCTCGCCGTCGAATCCCTTGGCCTCGATCGGCCGGCGGTCGGCGTAGGAGACGGCGTTCGCGGTCAGCGCGACCGTCATCGGCCCCGCGAGCACCTCGCCGGGTTCGGCGGCGTCCTGGAGCCGGGCCGCTGCGTTCACCACCGGGCCGGTCACCAGCAGCTGGCCCGCCGGGCCGAGGCCGGTCGCCGCCTCGCCCGACTCGACGCCGACGTGCACCTCGAGGGGTTCCGCGAGCCCGAGCGCCTTGCTCATCCGGCGGAGCCGGCCGCGGATCGCGAGCCCGGCCCGAACCGCCCGCAGCGCGTCGTCCTCGTGCACGGTGGGCAGGCCGAACACCGCCATCACCGCGTCCCCGATGAACTTCTCCGCCCGCCCGCGCAGCGCCTGAAGCTCCTCGGAGGCCGCGTCGAAGAACAGCCCGAGGATCTCGCGGGCGCGCTCGGGATCGACCCGCCGCGCGAGGCCGGTCGAGTCCACGAGGTCCGCGAACAGGACCGTGACCATCTTCCGCTCCTCCGTGCCCAGCGGGCTGCCCACGGCCGAGCCGCAGTTCGGGCAGAAGCGAGCGCCCTCGGGGAGGGGTTCGCCGCAGACCTGGCAGTTCATCCATGCAGCATAGGGGCCGGGGCCGACGGCCCCCGAGACGGGATGCGTCCGTTCCGTGGCGGCCCCGGGCCGGTGGTCGCGTGAACGTGGAACGCGGGCGTACCCTCGGATCAGAGGGTCCGGCCACCGGCCCACCGACGGAAGGAGATCGGATGCTCGCGGATATCGACATCTCGTTCTGGGACGTCGTGGTCTACATCCTCGCCGGGCTCGTCATCGGGGTGATCGCCCGCGCCCTGCTTCCCGGGCGACAGAACATGAGCATCTGGATGACGATCGTGATCGGCGTGATCGCGGCCGTCCTCGGCGGGCTCCTGTGGGAGCTGATCTTCCCGAACAACGACGGGATTGCCTGGATCGGCTCGATCATCGTCGGCGTGGTGCTGGTGTGGCTCTACGCCTCGGTGTTCGGCCGGAGCCGGACGAGCGCGGGCTGAGGGGCGCCGGGTTCGGTCAGCGGCGCCCGCGGGCGGACGCCTCGGCCAGGATCTGCGACACGATGTACGAGCTCACGCCGAGCTTGTTCGCGATCTGGTCCGGGTTCATGCCCATGGCCCGATAGGTCAGGGCGAGTCGCCCCTGGGCGGGGCTCCATCTCGGCCGCGAGGGGCGGCGGACCGTGGAGTGCGGGACGACCTCGTGGACCTCGCCGGATCCGGCGGCGGGGGCCGTTCGCGCACGCCGGGTCCTCGAACCCGCTGCGTCCGGCTGCTTCTTGAATCGGCCGCTCGCGGCCTCCTCCCTGGTGTGCTCGTCCAGGATCGCGAACTGGTCCGAGGCCTTGTTCACGCCGATCGCCACGATCGGCAGCTCCTCGGCATTGGCCTGCCGGCAGGCCGGCTTGGTGCAGTAGCCGTAGCGCTCGGCACGTTCGGGATGCAGCTCGTCGCCGCAGGTGATGCAGGTGGCCACAGGGTGCTCCTCGCGGGTCGGGGCCCCATTCAACGTTACGACGGCGGTCGGATATTCCGGCCGACGGCGGGCCGGGGTATCCTCTGGACGTGGCCGCCTACGAGTACGTGTGTATGGCCTGCGAGCACCGGTTCGAGGAGCGGCGCCCGATGACGGCGTCCGTGGACACTGCGCTCGCGTGCCCCAACTGCGGAGACGAGCGGGTGCGGCGCCAGTACTCGTTCGTAGCCGGCACTTCCGCTGAGGGTGGCCCGTCGGCCGGCGGGTGCGGCTGCGGCTCGTGCACGTGCGGCGGAGGCTGAGCGGGGTCCGTATTCTCCGCAGCGCGCGATATCGAAATCGATATCGGCCGTCGCCGCGAAGTTCCACCCCGCGGCTGGCCCGCCTCGTGGACACCCCTCGTGCTAGATCGGCGCCGACACCTCCGCGACCTCTTCCTCGATGAACACGCGGGCCGTGTCCTGCACGCGCTGCGGCTTCCTCGCGTACAGGTAGATCAGGTAGGCGATCCCGAGCAGGTACCAGATCCCCACCACCGGCCCGACCACGCTGAACGGGTAGGGCAGCGGGCTGATGAAGTCGAAGATCGACCCGCCCACCCCGATCGCCACCAAGAACGCGGGCACGAACGCCGCGATCCCCAGGATCGGGATCACGCCGTGCATGAACCAGTTGAACTCGCTCCGTTGTTCGCGCGCGTAGTAGAGCAGGCACGCGAGGTTCACGGTCATGTAGATCGCGATCACCACGGCGCCGATGATCGTGCCGAGGATCGCGAACGCCAGGAACGGGCTGTTGTACTGGGCCCCGAGCCACAGCGCGACGCTCACCCCGATCACGAACTGCACGAACACCGCCACGTGCGGCGACCGATACCTCGAGTGCGTCCGCCCGAGCATCGCCGGCAGCAGGTGGATCCGTCCCATGGCGAACCAGGTCCGGGTGGCGGCGTTGGAGCCGGCGTTCGAGTTGGCGATGGCCGAGTTCGCGATCGCGAGGAACACGAGCACCCAGCCGGCGCCCCACGCCGCCCGGGCGAGGGCGTCCCACGGGTTGCCGCCTCCGAACATCGGGAACCCGGCGAACTTCGACGGCCCGAAGTACACGACCGCCGCGTACGTCGTGAGGATGTAGAAGATCCCGATCCCGATGCACGACAGGATCACGGCTCGTCCGATCGTTCGCCGGGGATCTCGAGCCTCCTCGGCCAGCGGCGCCGCCGCCTCGAACCCGATGAACGCGAGGATCGTGTACACGGATCCGGCGATCACGCCCGACAGGCCTTTGAACCCCGGCACCGTCGCGAACGAGGTCCCGAACACCTTCAGCGTATTGTCGCTTCCCGCATCCACGATGAGCCAGATGGCGAGGGCGGTGAACACGCCGATCTCGAACAACCCGAGCAGCGTCCCCACCCGCGTGCTGATCTGGATCCCGTAGAAGCCGAGCAGGAACACCACGATGGCCGCCGCCAGCGCCGAGATCCACCACCACGTCGAGAACGACCAGCCGAACTCGGTGTCCAAGGTTCCGGCCACGACCTGCCCGAAGATCAGGTACAGCGCGGGCGCGACCAGGGGCTCGACGAACGCGTACCCCCACGCCACCAGGAAGCCCACCGCCGGATGGATCCCGCGCGCCGTATACGTGTAGAAGCCGCCGGCCGAGGGCAGGTGCTTGGCGAGCTGCCCGATCGAGATCGCCACCAGGAGGCAGCCGACCAGCGCGAAGATGACCGACAGAGGCAGGGCGCCCGAAGCGAAGTTCGCGCCCACGATGATCGAGAACGCGACCGCGGCCGCCGGCGCCATGTGGGTGACCGACTGGAAGAAGACCTCTCGGAGGCCGATCGCCTCCCTCGCGAGCCCCCGATCCGGCGACGTGGTGGGTGCGGAGCCTTCCATCGCAAGCCTCCCCTCGCAACGGTTTCCCGCGTTCGACTATCCGACCCCCTCGCACGCTCCGCAACCCGGATCCGCCACCGATCGTGTCGATCGTGCGGCGAAGTTCCCCCGGTTCCGTTGCGTTTTCCCGACACGCCTTGCCCGGCCCCGGTCCAGCGCCGAGGATCGAGCGCATGATCGACACGAAGATGACCGTCGCGTTCGTCCTAATCGGCCTCGCCGGCGTGGCCGCTGGGCTGTTCGGGTTGCGGCTGCCCCCGGGCGACCGGATCGCCGCCGGGCTGGCGCTGGTTGTGGGGGCCGGCGTTGGGGTGGTGGCGCTCGCGATCGGCACGAACATCGCCTCGAGCGACGACTCCAACATCGCCGAGACCGTGTTCCTGGTGGCGTCCGCGCTCGGATTCATCGCGACGATGGGGAGCCTCTACCTATTGTGGCGCCGCACCGAGCACGGAGGGTCGACGCAGCAGGGGAGCTGAGCGAGGGCTCGTCCGCGCGAACGCGGCGTACCATCGGATCGATGGCGCGCATCGCGTACGATCCGCACACCGCGCTGGTGGTCGTCGACGTGCAGAACGACTTCGCCCACCCGAACGGCAGCCTCTACGTGGAGGGCGGCGAGGACGTCGTGCCGATCATCGACGAGGCGATCGCGGAGGCGAGGCCCGCCGGGGCCGCCGTCGTGTACACGGCCGACTGGCACCCCGCGTCCACGCCGCATTTCGCCAAGGACGGCGGGATCTGGCCGGTCCACTGCGTGATGGACACCTGGGGCGCCGAGTTCCACCAGGGCCTCGACGTGGAAGGCCCGGTCGTGCGGAAGGGCTCGAACGGGGAGGACGGCTACTCCGGCTTCTCCATGCGCGACCCGACGACGGGGGAGACGGTACCGACCGAGCTCGCGGGGCTGCTCCGCGGGCGGGACGTGACGCGCCTGGTCGTGTGCGGGCTCGCCACCGACTACTGCGTGAACTCGACGGCGATCGACGGCCTCTCGGAGGGCTTCAAGGTCCGCGTCTTGTGGAACGCGATCCGCGCGGTGAACCTCAAGGAGGGCGACGGCGACCGCGCGATCGCGGAGGTCGAGGCGGCCGGCGCGGAGATCGTCCGCCCCTCGTAACCTTCGCCCGACATGACCGAGACCCTGGAGCGCGCGCGGAAGGCGCTCAATGACCACGCGTGGCAGGAGGCGTACGAGGTCTTCTCGTCGCTCGGGGACGCGCTCGCCGCCGAGGACCTCGAGCGGCTCGGGGAGGCAGCGTGGTGGGGCGCTCACCCGGACGAGAGCTTGGACGCGTTCGCGCGCGCGTTCGCCTCATACCTGGATGAGCGAGAACCGCGTCGGGCCGCCGCGGTCGCGATCCGCCTCGCGATGGAGTACGCGGACCGGAACGAGACGGCGCTGTGGAACGGCTGGGAGCGAAGGGCCGCGCGGCTGCTCGCCGACCAGGGCGACTGCGTCGAACAGGGATGGCTGGAGATCGCGCTGGTTCGGTCGAGCTTCGGCAGGGGTCCGGACGCCGCGATGGGGCATGCGAAGGCGGCCCTCGAGATCGCCACACGGTTCGGCGATCGCGACCTGGAGGCGTTCGCGCTGGTCGCGCAGGGCGGCATCCTCGTCTTCCAGACGCAGTTGGAGGAGGGGCTCCCGCTGCTCGACGAGGGCACGCTCGCGGCCATCGGCGGCCAGCTCGCGCCGTTCAACGTGGGGTCGATCTACTGCCTGACGCTGGGCGTGTGCCGGAGCATCGCCGACTACCGGCGCGCGGCCGAGTGGACCGAGGCGGTGTCCCGGCTCTGCGAGCAACAGTCGATCACCGGGTTTCCCGGCGTGTGTCGCGTGCAGCGCGCCGAGCTCATGCGGATGCGCGGCTCGCTCGCCGAGGCCGAGGCGGAGGCCAGCAAGGCGCGCACAGAGCTCGAGGCGTACGGGCGGCTCCCACAGGCCGGCGCGGCCGCGAACGAGGTGGGCGAGATCCGCCTTCGGCTGGGCGACCTCGATGGCGCAGAGCAGGCCTTCTCGGTGGCCCACGGGTTGGGGCACGAGCCGCAGCCGGGGATCGCGTTGCTCCGGCTCGCCCGCGGACAGGTCGATGCCGCGCGGTCATCGATCGCGACGGCGCTCGCGGACGCGCCCGACCCGTTCGAACGCTTCCGCCTGCTTCCCGCCCGCGTCGAGATCGCGCTGGCCGCCTACGACGCGGCGGGAGCCCGCGAGTCGGCCGAGGAGCTCGGCCGCATCGCCTCCGCGTTCGAGTCGCCGTTGCTCCGTGCCACCGCGCACCTGGCGCTCGGCATGGTGCTGACGTTCGAGGACGACGCGACGGCGGCGGTCGCCGAGCTCCGTGCCGCGGTCCGGGACTGGACCGAGACCGATGCGCCGTTCGAGACGGCGCAGGCGCGTCGCTGCCTCGCGGCCGCCTACCGGCTGGGCGGCGACGAGGCCTCGGCCCGTCTGGAGCTGCAGGCGGCGCGGGAGGCGTTCGAGCGATTGCACGCGCGGCTCGACGTCGAGCGCTGCGACGCCCTCCTGCGGGCCGGCGAGGACGGAGGCCGGCGCGTCGAGCGCACGTTCATGTTCACCGACATCGTTGGATCGACGAACCTGATCGAGACGATCGGCGACGCGGCCTGGGAGGACATCCTCCGATGGCACGACGACATGCTCCGGACGCAGATCTCGTCGCACCGCGGGCGGGTCGTCCACTCGACGGGCGACGGCTTCTTCGCCTCGTTCGCCGAGACCGGGGACGGCGTAGCGTGCGCGATCGCGATCCAGCGGCGACTCGCCGAGCAGCGCCGGCGGCAGGGATTCGCGCCGCAGGTGCGGATCGGGCTGCACGCCGCCGAGGCCACGGAGATCGCCGACGACTACGCCGGGATCGGCGTGCACGAGGCCGCACGCGTCGGCGCCCTGGCCGAAGGTGGGGAGATCCTCGTCACGGTCTCCTCGATCGAGCGCGATGGGTTTCCGTTCGGGATCGGGGACGAGCGTGAGGTCTCGCTCAAGGGCATCGCGCAGCCCGTCCGCGTCGCGCCGGTCGACTGGCGTTCGGGCGCATAGGCGCCTCATGCGTGGAGGCAGCCGCCGCCCACGTGCTCGGGGTGCAGCGTGAGCGGGCCGCCCAGGCCGCCGTTTCCCGCGCCGTCCCGTACGGTGGAGGCATGACCGAGCTGCTGGTGGGCACGTCGTCCGGGCTGTTCTCGACGAACGGTAACGGGCTCGGGCCCGATCCGGGGTTCGGTGCGGGGAGCGTGACCGCGCTCGCCGCCATGGATGGGACCGTGTTGGCGATCGCGAACCGCCGAACGGTCGTCCGACGAGAGCCCGACGGCTCGTGGACGGACGTCGCCGAGAGTGCCGAGTTGGACCTCGGCTGCGTCCTTCCGACCCGGAGCGACGTCTTCGCCGGCACCGACGAGGCGCACCTGTTCCGGCTGGACGGGGACGACCTCACATGGGTCAAGGCGTTCGAGTCGGTCGAGGGCCGCGACACGTGGTACACGCCGTGGGGCGGACCGCCGGCCGTGCGCTCGATGGCCGCCGACCTGAACGGGCGGCTCCACGCCAACGTGCACGTGGGCGGCATCCCGCGTTCGGACGACGGCGAGCGGTGGGAGCCGACGATCGACATCGACGCCGACGTGCACCAGGTGATCGCGCACCCCGGCGAGCCCGACGTCGTGCTGGCCGCCGGCGCCGTGGGCCTGTGCGTCAGCGTCGACGGCGGCGCGACCTGGCGCACCGAGCGCGACGGCCTGCATTCGAGCTACTCGAGAGCCGTGGCGGTGGCCGGGGACACGGTCTTGGTCTCTGCGTGCACGGGACCGCACGGCGGCCGCGGCGCGCTCTACCGGACGAGGCTCGATGCCGGCGCCGGGTTCGAGAAGTGCACCGACGGCCTGCCCGAATGGTTCGACGGCAACATCGACTCTGGGTGGGTGGCAGCGCGCGGCTCCGAGGTCGCGTTCGGCACGCCCGACGGCGAGGTCTACCGTTCGGAGGACGCGGGCATGCGGTGGGAGCGAGTCGCCGACGGGCTCCCCGCGATCCGATGGTTGTGCATGGCGTAGACCGCTAGGGCACGAGCCCGAACACCGTTCCCGGTGCTCCCGAACCGTTGACGTTGCGGGGACTCCCGAGCACGACCCACGCGCCGAGCGGCGGCAGCGCGTCCAGGTTGGTCAGGTTCTCGATCGTGACGCGGTGCTTGCGGAGCGTGAGCCAGGTTGGCAAGAACGCGGCATCCGAAGACGGGTCGGGTCCGAACGTGTCCGTCCCGGTCGCGCCGGTCTTGCCGAGCACCCCGGTGCGGATCAGCCAGCGCACCGCGTTGCGGGAGAACCCGGGCTGGTGCACGCCCGAACGCCCGCTGCCGCAATTGAAGTAGTTCGCGTCGCCGTTGCCGGCCCAGGCGTCCGAGCAGCCGGTCAGCAACAGGACCGCCGCGCCCGAGGGCATCTGGCCGTACGTGTCCTCCCAGGCCTTCAGCTCCTTTACGCCGACGACGTGGTCGGGGTCGTTCGCCACCTCGTCCCTCACGTCGACCACCGCCGCGGGCAGGATCAGGTCCGAGGGTGAGAGGTCGTCCATGCACAGGGCGCCCTCGTGGAAGTGGCACGGCGCGCTGTAGTGGGTGCCCGTGTGAGCGCCCTCCCGGATGAGCTCCAGGTAGAAGCCGTCGCTCGGCACGGTGAAGACGGTCCGGATGCGGAACGCGGGGTCGCCGGGGAACAGCGGCGTTCGCGCCGGATCGTTCACGTGGCTGAGGAACACCGCCCGGCCGAACGCCGGGGACTGCACCGGCGGGTGTTCGGCGCCGGTGGCGGTCTGCCGGAGCGCCGCAGCGGTCGCCGCCCCCGCGACGAACAACGCCAGACCCGTGACCGCCGCCAGGGTCCTTCGAACGGATGTCGACATCGCGCCCTCCTTCGCTCGCCGATACCTGGCCGAGATATCGGGACGGTATCGCCGAGGCGGGGAGAGCGCGAGCCGGGGAGCGCGACGCCGCTAGGCGGTCTGTGCGCGGACGAAAAGGTCGGCGCCCGTGTCGGTCTGGCGCGCGTCGAGCACCGCGTCCTCGAGCGACGGCGCGATCTCGGGCGCGAGCACGACCACGACGTCGGTCGAACGCGTCGCGACGTCCTTCGGGCCGGGCTGGTCGATCGGCTCGACGCCGATCCCGGTCTCGCCGTCGGCGCTCCGCTCGGCGACGAGCTTGATGGCGTTGCCCTTCACGTCCGTTCGATCCAGGAACGCTCGGAACGCGGACGATGCCGCCTGCGTGACCTCGAGCATGGCGGGCCTCCTTCCGGGTCGCAGATGGAGCCCCTTACCCGCTGTGCGCGGGGGGAAACGCCCGGTTCGATCAGTCCTCGGGCTCGGTGCCCGACTCCACGATGTGGTCGGGGGTGTGATGCGCGGCCGGGATCGTCCCGAGCCTGCCCGCCTGGTAGTCCTCGAACGCCTGCAGGAGCTCGTTCCTGGTGTTCATCACGAACGGCCCGTACCACGCCACGGGCTCGCGGATCGGGCGCCCGCCGAGCAGGAGCACCTCGAGCTCGGGCGAGCGCGACTCCTGCCCCTTGGCCGCCTCGAGCCGGATCGCCTCGCCGGGGCCGAACACAACGAGCTGCCCCGTCGAGATCGACAGGCGCTCGGCGCCGGCGGAACCGGCACCCGCCAGGACGTACGCGAGCCCGTTGAACTCCTCGCGCCACGGCAGGTCGAGCCGGGCGCTCGGCGCGAGCGTGACGTGCAGCATCGTCATCGGCGTGTACGTCTGGCCGGGGCCCGGGTGCCCGGCGATCTCGCCCGCGATCACGCGCACGAGCGCCCCCGCGTCCTGCGACGAGAGCAGGGAGACCTCGGTGGCGCGAAGGTCCTGGTACCGGGGCGGCGCCCACTTCTCCGCCTTCGGCAGGTTGACCCAGAGCTGGATCCCGTGGAATAGGCCGCCGGAGATCACCAAGTGTTCCGGTGGGCGTTCGATGTGCAGGATGCCGGCGCCGGCGGTCATCCACTGCGTGTCGCCGTTGGTGATGGTCCCGCCCCCGCCGTTGGAGTCCTGGTGCTCGAAGACCCCGTCGATGATGTACGTCACGGTCTCGAACCCCCGGTGCGGATGCCACGGCGTGCCCTTGGGCTCGCCGGGCGCGTACTCGACCTCGCCCATCTGGTCCATGTGGACGAACGGGTCGAGCTCGGCCAGGTCGACGCCGGCGAACGCGCGGCGGACCGGGAACCCCTCGCCCTCGAGGCCGCTCGGCGCGGCGGCGACGCTACGGACGCGCCGCACCCGCGCCCCCTCGGGGACGGGCGGGACGCGATCCAGCTTGGTCGGGTCCTCGACGGTGATGGCGGGCATCGTCCGGATCTCCTTCGTGGCAGGTTCGTGGACTGGAACGGTATCGGGCGGGCGGCTATTCCGCCGCTCAGCCGACGCGCAGCGAGAGCGCGTCGTCCTCGACCTCGAGCTCGAGTCCCGCCTCGCTCTGGAGCGCGAACACCACGCGGTGCACGATCGGCGGCGCGTTGCGCAGGCGAACCCGCTTGCAGCTCTTGGCGATCCTCGAGATCGCCCGGTGCGCGCCGGCGTCGAAGAACGTGGCCTCGGCCAGGTCGATCGTCACGGTGCCCACGCTCCCGCGGCATGCCGTAGCCAGCAGGTTCGCGGTCCCACGGTCGAGCTCGCCCACCACGTACAGGACGTCGTCCTCCGCGCGATGCACGCGCATCGGCGCCGCCGCCGGGAATCCGTTCGCATTCGCGACGACCTCGACCGCGTGGCTGCGCGCGGCGCGTTGCAGTCGGACCGGTCCGAACGCCTCCTGGTCGAACTGGCACACGACCAACGAGTTCCCTCGCCGCAGAAGTGCCATCTCGCCCAGCACGTGCTCGAGCTCCCACCAGGCGTCCACGCCGCGGATGCGGCCGAGGCTCCACCCGGCCTCGACCAGCAGATGGGCGCCCGCGAAGCCGTCGCGGAGCGAGGCGTCCACGGCGCTTTCGAGCGCCCGCGCGTAGATCTCGGGCTTGAAGGTGTCCCCGGGGGCCAGGACCGGGGCGGCCTCGACCACCACCAGCCCGCCGGGGTGGCGCGGCCGTCGCCGGACCCCGAGCCGCCGAACGTCATCGGCTGGCCCCTCGGTCAGGTACAGGGCGCGGGCGTCCGCCCGCTCCGCGTTCTCGACGAACGCGCGCGCCAGCCACGAACGGTCGGCCTCGGAGCGCGTGACGGCGTACGCATGGTCGCCGCCCCGGAGCGCGGCCGGCGAGACGAACGCCTCGATCACGCGGGCAGGATAGGGGCTGTCGCGGCAACCCGCGAATCACGCAGGCCAGGGACGTGTTTCCCGCGACGGCCCACGCAGCCAGGCGATTGCACGGGCCGTCAACGGCCGGCGATCATCCGTGCAGGATCGCGTCGCCCCGCAGGTCCCGGAACAGGGTGCGGGCCCGTTCGCCGAGTACCACGACGCTCCGGCCGCCGATCGTGGCGCCGCTGCCGCTCGCGACGTCGTTGCGCACCTTCGACGGGTCGAAGGCGGGGGCCGCCATCAGGAGCTCGAACAGGTCCGACAGCCCGAGGTCGGTCCGCAGGATCTGGTTCCCGGCCACCACCCAGGGGATCAGCGCGGACGGCGAGCGCCGGGCTACCTGGCGCCGGAGCTCTGCCAGGGCCGCGATGATCACGCGACCCTGGTTGAACGAACGGCTGAAGTCGCCGGCCGGGACGTCGTGGCGGGCGCGAGAGAACGCGAGCGCCTCCTGTCCGGTGAGGTGCTGCATCCCGCGCCTGAAGTGGGCGCGCGCGTTCGTGTCGTCGATCGGGTAGGGGATCCGAACCTGGAGGCCTCCGACCGCGTGCACCAGCTGCATGAAGCCCTGGAACCCGGTGAGCACGTACGCGTCGATCGGGATGCCGCTCAGCTGCTCGACGGTTCGCACCAGCAGCTCGGGGCCGCCCGCCGCGAGCGCGGCGTTGATGCGGTTCGTCGCCGCGCCGGGGATCGGGACCCACGAGTCGCGCGGGATGCCGAGCACCGAGACGCGGCCCTGGCGCGGGTTCACGCCGACGATGTGGATCGAGTCGGCCCGCGTGTTCGTCAGCGCCTGGCCGGGGCGCGCGTCGCTGCCGATCACCAGCACGAACGTCGGGCGTGGCGAGGGCAGGCCCGGGACGAAGGCGGCCGCCGCCTCCTCCGAACCCATCTGCCGGGGTTTCGGGACGCGGCCGCGGACGTCGTAGGAGACGATCCGCCATGCGTCGTTCAGCTTTCGCAGGACGTACTCGCCCCGTTGGACGACCGGCGCGTGGGCATCGTCCGAGACGGCGGTCGCCTCGAACTCCGTCTCCGCGAACGCGGCCAGCGGGTGCGCGTTCGCGTCGGCCAGGAACTCGATCTTCAGCTTGGCGCGGGCGGGGACGACCTCGTCGATCCGCGAAAGGGCCGGCCCGATCGTCAGGTGCCCCAGGTCGCCCGCGGCCTGCCGGCGGGCCTGACCGCTGAACAGGCCGAGCAGCGCGGCGCGGTCGAACGTCGTTG
This sequence comes from Actinomycetota bacterium, assembly GCA_046731295.1. Taxonomy (GTDB): domain Bacteria; phylum Actinomycetota; class UBA4738; order UBA4738; family HRBIN12; genus DASSJM01. The sequence goes on along the minus strand of JBKPKU010000020.1, from coordinate 2,482 downwards.
CCAGGAACGCGGTCCCGTACAGGTCCTCGATCGTGCGCCGGACGGCCTCGGCGGGTTCGGCCAGGTCGGCCGGGTGCACGTGCTCGCCCGCGGACTCGCCGGTGACGCGCGCGAGCCGCATGGTCAGGTCAGGCGTCTCGGGGATTGGTGATTCCGAGGGTTCCGGCGACGGCCGCGGTGGGTTGCCCTCGTTCGAGGTGCACGCGGCGAGCGCGCACATGAACGCGAGCAGCACGGGGAGGAAGGAACGTCGTCCGGGCATGAGCAACCGCACAGCCTACGGGACGACGTCCGAAACGGGGGAAGGCGCTCAGTGGAAGGGCGGCGGATCCCTGTCGAACTCCCGGTAGTGCTCCGCCAGGTGCTCGTAGACCTTGTTGCGATCGGACTCGGGGATCTCGACCCCGCCCCGAGCCCCCATCAGCACCTGCATAGCCGAGCGCACGCCGTTCCACACGACGCGGAGTCGATCGTCCACCAGTTCGTGGTGCGGGAGCTTGTAGGCCTGCTTCTCGTGCGGCGGGGCGCGTCGCTCATCGTCCTGTGACGGGTCGTACCAGGCGTGGGCGTCCGCGAGCAGCTGCCACCCGCCGGACTCGATGATCGCGTCCGACTTGTCCGCCTCGGCCGTGCCGTGCCAGTCCCACTCGCGGTCCTCAGGTGCCTTGGGGCTTCGGTGCGGTTCGGGGACCTTGCCCATCGATCTCACCTCCGTGCGAACGTGGACACCAGCAGCCGCTCCCATCCGTCGCGTGCCGACGAGCGGCATCGGTGTCTCACCCGGGTGTGTACCCGTCGGGTCGCTCGGCTACGCGCGGGATCCGCGGGGGATCGGGAAGTCCCGATCCGAATCAGGCCGCCGCGGCGGCCCGAGCGACGACGGCCAGATCTCGAACGAACGCCGCCCGCTGGACGTCGCGCGCCCGGGCGTCGGGCGCGCGCAGGATCGAGGCGGGGTGGACCGTCGGGACGACCCTCGGACCGAGATCTGGCGCGTCCAGGATCTCGCCGCGGTGTTCGGTAACCTTGAACGATCGGCCCATGACTGCCTGCGCGGCGACGGCGCCCATCAGCACGAGGATCTCGGGCTTCACCACGATCAACTCGGCCTCGAGCCACGGACGGCACGCAGAGATCTGGGTCAACGACGGCTTGCGGTGGATGCGCCGCTTTCCGCGCATCTCGAAGCGGAAGTGCTTGACGGCGTTGGACAGGTAGACCTGCTCCCGGTCCAGCCCCACCTCCTCGAGCGCTTCGTCGAGCATCCCGCCGGCCGGACCGACGAACGGGTGCCCCTCGACGTCCTCGCGGTCCCCCGGCTGCTCGCCGACCAGCATCACGCTCGCCGGCACAGGACCCTCGCCGAACACGGTCTGCGTTCCCAGGTGATGCAGGTCGCAGCCCGCACAGGTGGCCGCGGCGCGTCGGAGCGTGGCCAAGGTCTTGCGGGAAGGCAGGAAGGGCAGGGCGGTTGGGTGCTCCTCGGTCACGCAGGGGGTCTACCCGGAGCGTGGCGTTGGTGAACACCCTCAGACGACGAGCTCGGCGCCCTCGGCCGCGAGAGTGCAGCGGTCGCCGTCGACGTCCCAGCGCTCGATGACCTCGTCGCGCATGGCCTCGAGCTGGTCGTCCGAGTGCATCGGGTCGTGATGGAACAGCATGAGGCGGTCGACATCGGCCTTGCGAGCGAAGTGCGCGACCTGCTCGGTCGTCGAGTGCCCCCAGCCGAACCGCCCGTGATACTCCTCCGGCGTGTACTGGCAGTCGTGGATCAGCAGGTCAGCCATGTGCGCCAGCCCGAACCCCGAGATCCACTCGGGCGGATCGCTTTCGATGTCGGCGCCGAGCGCCGGCTCGTGATCGGTGAGGTACGCCAGGGAGCGCCCCTTGGACTCGATCCGGTACCCGACCGTGGGACCTGGATGGATGATCGCCGTCGAGGCGAAGCGCGCGCCGTCGATCTGCCACTCGGACTCGGATGCGTCGTGGTACTCGATGCGCGCCGGGACCTCGGACAGGTGCACCGGGAACAGCGGTGGCGAGAAGTACGTGGCGATGCGCTCCTCGAGCGAGGCGAGCGGCGAGGCGGGACCCCAGATGTGGAGCTCGGTCTGAGGCCGCCAGATGGGCTCGAACATCCCGAGCCCCTCGAGGTGGTCGACGTGCAGATGGGTCAACAGGAGGAACATCCGCTCCGTGCCTTCCTCGATGAGCCGCACGCCGAGCTCGCGGATGCCGGTGCCGGCGTCCAGGATCACGACATCGCAGCCCGGTGGGCGGAGCTCGATGCAGGAGGTGTTGCCGCCGTACCGCCTGGTGTCCCTGCCGGGTGAGGCGATGGATCCGCGGCTCCCCCAGATCCGTCCCTTCACCGGCGATCGTCTTCCAGCAGCCACGCGATCGCCATCACGCCGACGAAGTCCTCCGTGTGCGCGAACAGCGGGAAGGTGACGTTCTCGATCCGGTGATAGTCGCCCTCGGC
>JBKPKU010000019.1:0-2351 GCA_046731295.1 Actinomycetota bacterium | reverse complement strand
GCGAGCGCGACCAAAACCACCGCGACCAGGATCGCGATCCCGAGGCCTCCGACGTTCGCAACCATCAGGCCTCACTTCCCTTTCGATCCGGCGATACCCAGGCCCTGGCCCGCCTAACCTCGCCGAAGGAGGTTTGCCCGTCAGGCCAGGCCGGCGTCCGGCCAGGGGGCGACGTCCACCTCGTTGCCCTCGGGGTCGGCGAGCGTCCACCACTCGGGCGCGTTCGCGTCGTTGGCGATGCGGCCGCCCGCGGCAAGTCCCGCCTCGACCCGGGCCCTCGCCTGGTCCTCGGGCAGGTAGAGGTCGATGTGGATGCGATTGCGTTGCGGTCGGGGAGCGTCCATCTGCTGGAACCAGAACACCGGTCCCTCGAAGCGGGGGTCGATCAGGATGTCGCCGATCTGCACGTACCCTAAGACGGCCTCCCAGAACGGCATCACCCCGGGGATGTCGAGCGCGTCGATCGCGATCTGGTACGACTGCACGCCATCTAGGTCGACGGGGACCCCGAGCTCGCGAGCGGCCGCCGAGATCTGGCCCGCGAGCGCGACGTCGTCCTCGCTCAGCTGCCCCTTCTCGTTCACCTTGAGCCGAACGGTGACGCCGTCGGATCGCAGGTCCACGTCCGGGTGCCGTCCCGAAGCCTCCCCCAGCCCGGTGATCGCCTGGGCGAGCTCGATCCCCTCGCCGAGCGACCCGGTCCGGAAGTGCGTGCAGGCGGCGTACGCCAGGACCTTCCAGCCGAGCTCGTGGAATCGTGCCGGTGCGATCGATCCGCTCATGTTCCCCTCCTCGATCCGCCCAGGTGATCGTACGCGGCCGTATGGTGGCGCCGTGCTTCGTGGACTGGTGATCGCGGTGGCGGTCGTGGCGGTCGTCTGGGGACTCGTGATCGGCGTGCTCCTCCTCACCGGCCGAAAGACGCAGGCCCGGGAGCTCGCGGCCTTCCTCCCGAACCTCCTCGTCCTATTCCGCGGCCTGCTGAAGGATCCCCGCGTGTCGCGCGGCTCGAAGGCGTGGCTGGTCTTCGCCGTGGCCTGGATCGCCTCGCCGATCGACCTGGTCCCGGAGTTCATCCCCGTGCTCGGGCCGCTGGACGACGCGGTCGTGGCCGCCCTGGTTTTGCGTCACGTGCTTCGGCGGACCGACCGGGCGGTCTTGGAAGAGCACTGGCGGGGCAGCCCGGCGTTCCTCGACCGGGTCCTGCCGCGGACCTGACGCAAACCCGCCCTTCCTTCCGCCACAAGCATCTTGACGCCCTCCGGCCCACCCCGGTTAGACTGCGCTCCCCCCAGCCGGGGCTCGCGTAGTGGACACGAGAGGGGGCAGGGCGAGGTGCGTCTGGACGACCAAGCGCAGATCGACAGCCTGGTGGTGGACCTCACGAAGGAGTTCGGGGATCGCGTCGGGCCCGAACGCGTTCGTGCCGAAGTCATGAGGATCTACGGGCGGTTCTCGACGTCGCCGATCCGTCAATACGTCCCCGTGCTCACCCGCAGGATCGCCCGGGAGGAGCTGCTCAGGGGCCTCTAGCCCGGCACCGTACCCGGCCCGGCGCGACGCTCGACCGCCCGGCAACACGCTCGTAGCATGGGGTCCTCCATGCGCAGCCGTCGTCGGCCGAGCGGCCGGCCTGTCTCGTTCTCGGCAGCCCTGCTCCTCGGGTGGGGGCTGCAGGTTGCGGTCACGGCGGCGTTCTCCGGCGTCTCCGAGGGAGCCTACCCGGAGACACCGAGCGGCCTCGGCCTGCTGATCTCAGTGACCGCCGGCGTTCTGGCCGGCCCACTCGCGGGGATGCTCGTCGCGCTCGTCGGGGGCGTCGGGTTCGTCTTCTTCGTCTCCGAAGCCGAGGCCGGCGCGTGGGTCGCGGTGGTCCTGTGGATCGCGGCGTCCGGCGTGGCCGGCGCGGTGGCCGACCGGTACCGCCAGGTAGGCCAGGACCGCGACATCGCCCACGCCTCCGAACGCCGCGCGCGGCAGGCGGCCGAATCCGAGTCCACGCGCCTGGCCCACCTCCACAACCTGACGGGACGGCTCGCGAACGCCGTCACCGTTCGGGACGTGTGCGAAGCCCTCGTCGACACGGCGATCGGCTCGCTCGGCGCGGCGGTCGCCTCCGTGGCGCTGCTCTCGCCCGATCGGGCCGAGCTCGACGTCGTGGCCTCGCGCGGGTTGTCGGATGAGCTCCTCGCGCGATGGTCGAAGACCCCGGTCGACACGCCGGTCATCCTGGGTGATGCGGTCGCCCAGCGCTCGGTCGTGACGGTCGGCAGCGCGAACGAAGCGCTCGAGCGCTACCCCATGCTCGCCGAGATCGACGAGGGGTACCCGATCGGCGCCCAGGCGGCGGC
>JBKPKU010000018.1:0-1711 GCA_046731295.1 Actinomycetota bacterium | reverse complement strand
CGAACTCGGCCCTGCGCAAGGTCGCCCGCGTCCGCCTGACCACGGGCATCGAGGTCACCGCCTACATCCCGGGCGTCGGACACAACCTGCAGGAGCACTCGATCGTCCTGGTCAGAGCCGGGCGCGTTCGAGACCTGCCGGGCGTCCGGTACAAGATCATCCGCGGCACGCTCGACACCGCCGGCGTCAAGGAGCGGCGCAAGGCCCGCTCGCGCTACGGCGCCAAGAAGGGCGGGGAGTGACATGCCGCGCAAGGGCCCTGCCGTACATCGCGACGCCGAACCCGATCCCGTCTACCAGAACGTCCTGGTCACCCAGCTGATCAACAAGATCCTGCTGGACGGCAAGAAGACGCTGGCCGAGCGCACCGTCTACAAGGCGCTCGAGATCATCAGCGAGCGCACCGCCAACGATCCGGTCATCGCCCTCAAGAAGGCGGTCGACAACGTGCGTCCGCAGCTCGAGGTGCGTTCGCGCAGGGTCGGCGGCGCCAACTACCAGGTGCCGGTCGAGGTTCGGCCGCCGCGCGGGACGACGCTCGCGATGCGGTGGATCGTCAACAACGCCCGTTCGCGCAAGGAGCATTCGATGGCCGAGCGCCTGGTCGGGGAGATCATGGACGCCTCCAATGGCCAGGGCGTCTCCGTCAAGCGGCGCGAGGACATGCACAAGATGGCGGAGGCGAACCGCGCGTTCGCGCACTACCGATGGTGATCGAGGCACACATCGTGGCCGGGCTCGGATCGAGCCCGGCGTTCCATGAGGGGGGTCGCTGATGGCGGTCCCCGCGGAGAAGGTGGACGTGACAGAGACGGCCCAGAAGGTCACGGGACGCGGAACCGGCGCCGGCAAGGAGCTGGTGATCCGCGAATACCCGCTCGCCAGGACCCGGAACATCGGGATCATGGCTCACATCGACGCGGGCAAGACCACGACCACCGAGCGGATCCTGTACTACACCGGCAAGGCCTACAAGATCGGTGAGGTGCACGAGGGCACCGCGCAGATGGACTGGATGGTCCAGGAGCGCGAGCGCGGCATCACGATCACCTCGGCGGCCACGACCACCCTGTGGAAGGGCCACTGGATCAACATCATCGACACGCCCGGCCACGTGGACTTCACGGTCGAGGTCGAGCGCTCGCTGCGCGTGCTCGACGGCGCGATCGCCGTCTTCGACGCGGTCGCCGGCGTCGAGCCGCAGACCGAGACCGTCTGGCGGCAGGCCGACCGGTACCGCGTTCCGCGGATCGGGTTCGTGAACAAGATGGACCGGACCGGGGCCGACTTCGGCCGCACGGTCGAGATGATGGTCGACCGCCTGCAGGCCAACCCGCTGGTCCTGCAGCTCCCGTGGGGCTCCGAGGGCGACTTCCAGGGCGTCATCGACCTGATCGAGATGAAGGCGCTCCACTGGATCTCGGAGATGGGCGAGGAGTGGGAGACCACGGAGATCCCCGCCGAGCTCAGGCAGGCCGCCGACCGGGCGCGCCACGACCTGTTCGAGAAGCTCGCCGACCACGACGAGTCGCTGATGGAGAAGTTCGTCCACGAGGACGAGCCCACACCCGACGAGCTCCGCCGGGCGATCCGGCGCGCGACGCTCTCGGGCGAGGGCGTGCCGGTGATGCTCGGCTCCGCGTTCAAGAACAAGGCGATCCAGCCGCTCCTGGACGCGATCGTCGCGTACCTTCCGGCGCCGAGCGACGTG
>JBKPKU010000017.1:0-6550 GCA_046731295.1 Actinomycetota bacterium | reverse complement strand
CCGAGGAACTTGGGGACGAACGTGATGATGCGTTCCCATGCCTCCGTGAGCCCGCTCTGTATGTCGATTGCCAGCATGGCATGCCTCCCTCGGGCGCTCGTGCGTAAGGGCGGTACCCACGGCGGTCAGAATCAATCGGCCGCTATTTCTCGACCGCGTGATTGGGCCATCCCGTCCGGACTCGTACTAGGGTCCCGCCCGTGACGTTCGAGACGGAGAAAGCCCACCATGGCCACTCCACCTCCGATTGTCACGATGAGCTGGCTCCTTCGCGCTGAGCCCGATCATCGAGGGAGTCGTTGAGTGAAAGGTCCTCGATCTCATGTTCGGACTTCAGCTCCGTCCCCCGGATGTCATCCCGTGCGGCCGGCTCCACGGTGACGATCTCATCCAGTTTCAGGTGGATCGCAGCCGAGTCCCGGTTCTGGGTGTTCTGGAGCACGAAGACCATCAGCAAGGTAACGATGGAAACCAACAGGTTCGTCGTCTCCACCCCGACAAGGACGAGGCTCATCAAAACCAGGACGGCGGCAATCACCATCGCCCACTGGCTCCCGGTTCGCTTGGCGACCTGGGTCGCGAACGCCATGAAGAGCCGATCCACCCTTCTCTGTTCGAGGTTAGAAGTCGACAATGGGTATCCCCCGCGTGTGCATGGTTGCTGGCAGGGTTACCCGAAATCGCCGGAGCTAATCTCGCCGCGTCGCACGGCCAGCCAGCGCTCTGGCGTCCGAGCCGGATCGCGGTTTCAGAGCCCATACGAGGGGTACTCAGTCAGCACGCTGCCGACTCATCCGGGCCGGCAACGCCCGAGGGTTGAGGAGCGAAGGCCTCAGCGTCCCTCGCCGCTGGGAAGTTCTTCACCCCTTAGCCATCCTTTGGGACTAGTGAGGAAGACGAAGGAGGTTCATATGCCGCAACGGAAGAGCTTGGCGCGGTCGGCAGCCACGGCCGGAAAGAAAGTCCTTGCCGCTGACACGACGCAGAGAGTCATCGGTGCCGTCGCTGACGAGATGGAAGCGATCACTCTGGACAAGGCCGACGAAGCTGCCGAAGCCGTCAAGGAAAAAGCGGCTCGCGCAGCTGGCCGTAGGCCACCGAGTCCGAGAAAGCGTGCCACCAGGAAGTCCACCGCCAAGAGGACGGGCACCAGGAAGTCCACCGCCAAGAGGACGGGCACCAGGAAGTCCACCGCCAAGAGGACGGGCACCAGGAAGTCCACCGCCAAGAGGACGGGCGCCAGGAAGTCCACCGCCAAGAGGCCGGGCACCAAGAAGAAGACTGGTACCGCAAGATCCGCGAACCGGCGGCGCTAGAAGCCGAGGCAACGGTTTCAGCGGCGTTGATCGTTGCAACGAGCCTTTCGGGATCGTGGAGGTGAGCGCCCGTGACGCAACGTATCGAGCTACCGGCCGAGGTAGTCGAGCGATGGTAATCGAGGGGGACGCCTACCGGGCCTCTCTGAGTAGCCTATGAGAACCAATCCACCGAGCTGGCAAGGCGAACCAGCTCAACCGGACGTATCAGGGCTCGCCGCTTTGTGGCGTTCGACCGCATCCAGCAGCTGGTCTACCGCCTGAAGCACAGGGCCTACGAGCTGGTCGAGCGAGAACCGGCGCGACGGCGAGGCGTAGCCGTGGATCGCTTGGCACCGCTGCGCTTCGACGACGACGATCGCTTTCGCGCCGGCGACTTCTTAACGCTCTTCGTCGGCGTCTTCCGGGCCAAGGGCTTCTTCGTCGACGACGCCGGCGCGGCCGACTTCCTCGCGCTGCTCTTGCGCGCTGACGTCTTCTTCCGCGTCGACTTCTTGACGGGGGCCTTCTTACTGGACGACTTCTTGTTCTTCTGCCTGCGCTCACGGGCAAGAGCGGTCCCGCCGATCGCCACACCCAGGGCGGCCGCCCCGGTCGCGGCCAGCACCGGATTCTCGGTGACCGCGCTGACGACCTTCTTCGCGCCCGATCCCGCCTTCTTCGCGCCCGATCCCACCACCGATGCAGCGTCGCCGGCCTTCTCCTTCACGGTCGAGATTGGGCCGTGGCCGTCTCGATCCGTCTGCCTGATTCGGTCAGTTCCCTTTGCTGGCGTCATGTGTCCTCCTCCGTCTCGGGTGTGACCACCACGATCTCCTCAACCTCCGTCGTCTCGGCGCGACTGATGGTCTCCGCAGAGACGTCGGTTGTGGCCTCTCGTCGCGATTGATCCGAATCTCGTCTCGTCGCGATCACGTCGAGGACCTTCGGGATCACTAGGCCGATCGTGAAGGCGCCCGCAACTACGAGGGCCGGCTCTCGACGGGCGAAGGCGACAGCCTCCCGGGAGAGCTGCTTGGCGTTCTCCAGGAGTTCGTCGGTGCTTGCCGTCGCGAGGTGTGCCGCCAGCCGATCCGCCCGCCCAGCGACCTGATCGACCATGTCCGCCTCGCTTCCGTGGCCCTGCTCACGCAGGCTCGATGCGGACGCTCGGAACGCGTTTGCGAAGGCCTTCAGCTCGACCGCGACGCGGCTCGACCGCATGTCGACCTCGGCTCGGACACGGTCGACGGCAACCGTCCCGGCGGCGCCGACGACCACCTTGCCTGCGTCCTGTAGCTGCTGTACCGACGAAGGTGATGCCTTTTGCTCGATGCTCGCCACCGTATCCCTCCGTTGCCCGGTTCGGATTTCTTCCCGTAAGTCAGGAGACGAAACGTCCTGGGTGTGAAGAGCGACCCGCTCGGGAAAGACGCAAGCGCTCAGACAAGCCAGGAGACGACGATGACATCAGTCCCAACCGATCGAAAACGCCTGCGGGAGGCGCCCGTCGGCGATCTCCTGCGCTGGCTGCTGGGTGACGTTTGGCTGATGCTGCAACGCGAGGCCGAGCTCGCGAAGCTCGAGGTGAAGGACAAGGGTTCGCGCCTCGGGATCGCCGGGGGAATCCTGGCCGCGACGCTCGTCGTCACACTGCTCGCGTTGGGCACGCTCATCGCGGCCGCGGTTCTGGGCCTCGCGATTGTGCTCCCGGCGTGGGCGGCGGCCCTCGTCGTCGGCACGGTGCTCGTGATCGTGGCCGTGGCCCTCTTCCTGGTTGGTCGTACCAGGCTGCGGTCGATCGGATCCCTGGCGCCGACCGAGACGTTCGAGACGGCACGAGAGGACATGGAATGGTTCCGTCGCGAGGCCGAACGCCTCCGGTCGACCGAGTAGCCGAGATCCGCGCCGATATCGAGGCGGCGCGGACAAGGATCGCCGGGACGCTGGAAGCGTTGCGGTTCAAGGCCGATCTGCCCGCCCGCCTCGGCGACTCGGTGGGCAACGCCGCCTTGTCCTTCACCGAGCACGTGTTCGACCGCGTTACGTCGGCTGAGGACGGCGAGATGGAGGAACAGGACCCCGCCACGATTCCGACAGCGACCGAGTCGGCCGCCACCCCGGACGGCTGACGAGAGAAGCGGCGATCCGGACCCGACCTCGAGGCTTGCCTGAGTCGGCCGTCTGCTGTCGATCCGTGTAGGCGTGCCTGGTGTCGGAGCTGGGTAGTGAGATGTAGCGAAGTGGACACTTCGTACCGGGCGGTGAGGTGGCTATGCAGGTGGCGGAGAGGCTCCTCCGGCGTGCAGATAGGCAGCACCGGCGGCGAGCATGGATCGCCTTTCCGTACGCCGTGATGAAGAAGTTCGGCGATGACCAAGCGGGAAATCTCGCCGCGTTGATCGCGTACTACGGCTTCCTATCTCTGTTCCCGCTCATGTTGGTCCTCGTCACCCTGCTGGGCATGCTCCTTCGTAACAACCCTGAGTTGCAAGACACCATCCGAACCTCCGCGCTCGCCAACTTCCCCGTCATCGGGGAGCAGATCTCCAAGAACGTCCACTCGCTCCGGGGAAGCGGTCTGGCTCTCGGCATAGGCCTGGCCTTGGCGCTCTGGGCAGGGCTCGGCGTGATGAAGGTCCTGCAGACCGCGATGAACGCTGTGTGGAACGTGCCCTACCGACACCGGCCGAACTTCTGGGTGTCGCTCGTGCGGGCGATGCTCATGCTGCTCGTACTCGGCGTCATCACGATCGCCTCGGCGGCGGCGGGAAGCGTCGGCGCCGGCAGCGACAACTGGCTGCTTGGGATCCTCGGCATCGCCATATCAGTCGCGCTGAATCTGATCTTGTTCCTCCTCGCGTTTCGCATCCTGACCACCGAGGACGTGACGTGGGGCGACGTGTTCCCGGGCGCGTTGGTCGCCGCATTGGCGTGGACGGCGCTGCAGGCCCTCGGTGGGTACATCGTGAGCCATCAGCTGCGGGGTGCCAGCGATACGTATGGGACGTTCGCGATCGTGATCGGCCTGCTCGCCTGGATCTACCTCGGCGCGCAGGTGACGCTGTTCGCGGCCGAGGTGAATGTCGTAAGGAAGCGACGGCTATGGCCTCGAGCCATCGTCCAGCCACCTCTCACCGACGCTGACGAACGAGCGCTCAAGAGCTACGCGGAGCAGGAAGAGCGCCGACCCGAGGAAGAGATCAACGTCCGGATTGACGAGACCCCAGCGTCTCCGAACGACGGTCATCGCCCTTGATGTAAGCGGGCATGCGGTTCCGGAGCAGACTCCAGCTGATTGCACTCGCTGCTGTCGCGGCGGCATGTGTCGCTCCTACAAGGACCGAGGCGGCCTACCAGGCAAAGGCCTCCGACACCGCTGGGGCGGTCGTCTCCGCTGCTCGAACCGTCTTGCTGACGGCTCGTGTAGCGGCCGCCGACCGATCGTTCGGGCCGACGGTCGCCGTTTCGGTCGCCGATGCCGAGGGCGACGCGGCATCCGCGCGCGACGCGTTCACCTCGATCCAGCCACCGGATACGGCGTCAGATGCGATCCGGCGGCACCTGGTGCCCGACGTGCAGCTTGCCGTCGATGTGATCGAACTCGTCCGCATCGCTGCGCGGCGTAACCAGCTCGATCGACTCCCAGCGATTGCCGCGCCCCTCGGACCGATCAGCGCGCGGCTGGATCGATTCGCGACGAGGTACGGGTGATATCGGCTTGAAGAAGGTATTCGAGATCTTCCTCGGCATCCTCACTGCGTTCGGCGGCTTCGTGGACATCGGTGATCTGGTCGCGAATGCCGAGACGGGTGCACGGTTCGGGATGCGGCTTGCCTGGGTGGTGGTTGTGGGGGTCGTTGGGATCGTGATCTACGCGGAGATGTCCGGACGCGTTGCGACGATGTCGAAGCGGCCGGTGTTCGACATCGTCCGCGAACGGCTCGGCGCCCGACTGGCGCTCCTCAACCTGGCCGCGTCGTTCTTCATCAACCTGCTGACCGTCGCGGCCGAGATCGGCGGGCTGGCACTCGTGATCGCGCTCGTGACCGGCATCAACTACCTGCTCTGGGTGCCGCTCCTCGCCATCGCGGTCTGGGTCGTCCTGTGGAAGGTGCGCTTCTCCATCATGGAGAAGGTCTTCGGCGTGTCCGGCCTCGCGCTCGTCGTGACCGCGCTGGCCCTGTGGCGGCTCGATCCAGGCCTCGCCAACACCTTCGCGTCCACCCGCGGGTTCGGTCCGCCGCCGGCCGAGAGCTGGGCCACCTATGCGTTCTTTGCGATCGCGTTGCTCGGCGCCGCGATGACCCCGTACGAGGTCTTCTTCTTCTCGTCCGGCGCGGTCGAGGAGCACTGGACGCGCAAGGACCTCATGGTCAATCGTGCGAACGTCTACATCGGCTTCCCGCTCGGAGGAGTGCTCTCGCTGGCGATCATGGGCTGCTCGGCCGCTCTGTTCCAGCCGCGCGGCGTATCGGTCGACCATCTCTCGCAGGTCACCATCCCGGTCTCGGCGACAGTGGGCAAGGTCGGGCTGGTCTTCCTGCTGTACGGGATGTTCGCCGCGATCTTCAGTGCCGCGCTCGAGACGGCGCTCTCCGCCGGATACACGGTGTCTCAGTTCTTCGGATGGCAGTGGGGCAAGTTCGTCCGGCCGCGCGAAGCCGCCCGTTTCCATATAGTCATTCTGCTCTCGCTCTGCGTTGCCGTCCTGATCGCTCTGTCGACCCTCGATCCGATCGCGGTGACGGAGTACTCGATCGTCCTGGCTGCGGCAGCCCTTCCCCTTACCTATCTGCCGATCCTGATCGTCGCCAACGATCCCGCGTACATGAAGGACAAGACGAACTCGAGGTTGCTGAACGCTGTCGCGTTTGTCTTCCTCGTCCTGCTAATGATCGTCTCGCTCGTCACGATCCCGCTCCTGATCTGGACGAAAGGAGGAGCATGAGGCTCGCGGACCTGATCGGGTCGGTCGTTGTCGACGCGAACGGTGATGAGATCGGTGACGTCGGCGACGTCTGGTTGATGCAGGACGGTCCGGCGATGGGCGTGTTCGGCGCGGCGCTCCGTTTCGACAAGCTCGTGATTGGCGGGTTCGGGCTGGCGTCGCGTGCAGGCTACGACCGGCCCGACGTGCGCGGGCCGTTCGTCATCGCTCGCCTTCTCCGCCGGCGCACCGAGCGCCGGCCGGTCGCCTCATGGACCGACATCGCCGTGATCGAGGAGGGACGGATTCGGCTGCGACCGATTGC
>JBKPKU010000016.1:0-1634 GCA_046731295.1 Actinomycetota bacterium | reverse complement strand
GTCCTCGGGCCACTCGTCGGTCTCGTCGATCTCGGCCGCGCGCGGCGCGATGCGTTCGTCCGCGATCGTCCGCACGAGCGCGCGGAACTCCTCGAGCTCCTCGGGGAGCGCGAACCGTCCCGCGTCGCTCATCGATCGCGGCGGCGGATCACGAGCGCGTCGCCCTGTCCCCCGCCGCCGCAGATCGCGGCGCCGCCGAGGTCGACGCCGCGACGCCGCATCTCGTGGGCGAGCGTGAGGACGATCCGCGTGCCGCTGGCCCCGATCGGATGGCCGAGCGCCACCGCGCCGCCGTTCACGTTCACCAGGTCCTCGTCGAACCCGAGGATGCGCGTCACGTTCAGGGACACCGCCGCGAAGGCCTCGTTCACCTCGAGCAGGCCGAGGTCGTGCACGTCGAGGTCGGCCTTCTTGAGTGCGTGCTGCAGCGCGATCGCCGGCACCGTGTGCAGGTAGGGGAAGCGTTCAGCCGACATGCCGTGGGCCACGATCTCGGCAAGCGGCCGGAGGCCGAGGCGCTCCGCCGCCTCCGCGCTCGTCACGACCACCGCCGCCGCGCCGTCGCTGATCTGCGAGGCGTTCCCCGCCGTGATCGTCCCGTCCTTGACGAAGGCCGGCCGCAATCTCGCCAGCGCCTCGACCGTCGAGTCCGAGCGGATCCCCTCGTCCCGCTCGACCAGCACGGTCTCGCCCTTGCGCGTCACCTCGACCGGAACGATCTCCTCGACCAGGGCGCCCGACTCCCAGCCGGCGTGCGCGCGCCGGTGCGATCGCGCCGACCAGGCATCCTGCTCCTCGCGCCCGATGCCGAGCTCGGCGTTCACATCGTCGGAGGACTCCCCCATCGTCTGCTTGGTGAACGTCGACCGCAGCCCATCGTGGATCATCGTGTCGACCATCTCGGCGTCGCCCAACCGCGAACCCGCGCGGGCCTTCGGAAGGACGTAGGGGGCCTGCGTCATGGACTCCATGCCGCCCGCCACCACCACCTCGACCTCACCCGCGCGGATCATCTGGTCCGCGAGCGCGATGGCGGTCGTCCCCGACAGGCAGACCTTGTCCACGTTCAGCGCCGGGACCTCCTTGGGGATCCCGGCCGCGATCGAGGCCTGCCTGGCCGTGATCTGCCCGGTCCCTGCCCGGATCACGTGGCCCATCACGACGTACTCGACCTGGTCGGGGGACACGCCCGAACGCTCCAGGGCCGCGCGGATCGCGACCGACCCGAGGTCGACCGCGGATAGGTCCGCGAACGCGCCTCGGAACTTGCCGATCGGCGTTCGGGCTCCCGAGACGATGACCGAGGAAGGCATGTCGTCCCTTCGTTGGTTACGGTGAGACCAGTCTACGCGGCAAGCCTGCCTCCTCATCGGGGGGTCGCCGGTGGAGGAGCCGTGACGCGGTTCGGGGTGTCGATCGTTCCCTCGGCGTCGGGTCGATCGGACCCGGTCGCCGAGGCGCGACACGCCGAGGACCTCGGGCTCGACCACGTCTCGATCTGGGATCACCCGCACGGCGATCGCCCGTCCTTCGAGACCTGGACCCTGCTCACGTGGATCGCGGCGCGGACCGAACGGATCGGCCTGGCCACCGACGTGCTCGGGCTGCCGTTCCGGCTGCCCGCGCTCACGGCG
>JBKPKU010000015.1:0-63306 GCA_046731295.1 Actinomycetota bacterium | reverse complement strand
GGTGCACCGGGAACAGCGGGGGCGAGAAGTACGTGGCGATGCGCTCCTCGAGGGAGGCGAGCGGCGAGGCGGGACCCCAGATGTGGAGCTCGGTCTGAGGCCGCCAGATGGGCTCGAACATCCCGAGCCCCTCGAGGTGGTCGACGTGCAGATGGGTCAACAGGAGGAACATCCGCTCCGTGCCCTCCTCGATGAGCCGCACGCCGAGCTCGCGGATGCCGGTCCCCGCGTCCAGGATCACGACATCGCTGCCCGGTGGGCGGAGCTCGATGCAGGAGGTGTTGCCGCCGTACCGCCTCGTGTCCCTGCCGGGTGAGGCGATGGAGCCGCGGCTCCCCCAGATCCGTCCCTTCACCGGCGATCGTCTTCCAGCAGCCACGCGATCGCCATCACGCCGACGAAGTCCTCCGTGTGCGCGAACAGCGGGAAGGTGACGTTCTCGATCCGGTGATAGTCGCCCTCGGCCGTGCGGAACATGGTCACGCCGTGCGCTGGCTCGCGCTTGAGGATCGTCACTCCGAGCGGCAGCGACTCGAACGGGATCTCCCGGCCTTCTTCGTCGAGCGGGTGGCCTCGCCCCATCCATGCCTCGGCCGTGTTCCCCGCACCCTCGATGAAGGGCCGGCCGGTCAGGCGCTCCGCGGCCTCGTTGTAGTAGATGATCGTGCCCTCTGCATCGAGGAGGAACACGGCGGTGGCAAGCTGGGAGGCGAAGCTCCTGGCAAGGATGAGGGTGAGATTCCGCTGCTCGGGTGCACGGGCCACCGCTGCAGCCTAGTACGAAGCTTCGGCGGCGCGTCGGTCATGCTCGGCCAGGACACGGATCGTCTCGCAGCCGACGCGCGCCAGCCACTCGATCGGTTCGTCGCTCACGTCGAACGTGGCCTGCGGGTCGAACGCGCCGGACTCGTCCCTCTCCTCGGCCACGTCCGTCACCAGGGCGATCGCTCCACCTCGCAGCCCCCAGATCCTGGACAGGACCATGAGTACGCCGGCCTCCATCTCGGCCGCGAACGCGTTCGTCCTGGCCACGTCCGCGTAGCGCTCGCGCCAGGCCGATTGCTCGTAGCCGCCGAACGCCGACCCGGCCTCGGGCACGTAGAACAGGTCGGTCGAGAAGGTCGTCCCGACGTGGTGGGGCACGCCGAGCCCGGACGCGGCCTCGATCGCGGCGTCCACAACCTCGTGATGGGCGACGGCCGGGAACTCGAGCGGCGCGTACAGGGTCGAGGTCCCGTCGGCGCGGATCGCCGAGTCCAGGATCGCGACGTCGCCCACGCGCACCCGCTCCTGCAGCGAGCCGCAGGTCCCGATCCGCACGAACGTGGTCGCGCCCGCCCGGGCGAGCTCCTCCAGCGCGATCGCCGTCGAGGGCGACCCGATGCCGGTCGAGGTGCACGAGATCGGAACGTCGCGGTACGTGCCGGTGAACGTCACGTACTCGCGGTTGCTCGCGACGTGCCGGGCCTCGTCCCACAGCGACGCGACGACCTCGACCCGCCCGGGATCGCCCGGCAGCAGGACCGCGGGTGCGACGTCGCCGGGGGCGAGCCGGACGTGGTACTGCAGGCTCACGCCGCCGCGTCCCGCTCGGCCAGGATGCGCACGACCTCCGAGCCCATCCGCGCCAGCCGCTCGATCTCGTCGCCGCCGTGCTCGAATTGCTCCTGCGGATCGAAGCGCCCGGACTCGCCCGAGACCTCCAGCACGTTGTCGAGCACGACCGCGATGCCGCCGGCGCGCAGGCCCCAGATCCGTGCCAGGACCAGGATCACGCTGGCCTCCATCTCGGCCGCCACCACGTTCATCCGCCTCAGGTCCTCGAAGTGCTCGCGCCAGGAGGACTGCCAGTAGCCGTTGAACGAGGACCCCGGCCGCGGATGCCTCGCGTAGAACGCGTCGGAGGTCCGCGTCGTGCCGACGTGGAAGGGGAAGCCGAGCTCGCGCCCGGCGGCGATCGCGGCCTCGACGACGTCGTGGTCGGCCACCGCGGGGAACTCGACCGGCGCGTACAGCGCCGAGGTCCCCTCATAGCGCGCTGCCGAGTCGAAGATCGCGATGTCGCCGGTCCGGACGCGGTCCTGGAACGTGCCGCACGTCCCGATCCGCACGAACGTCGTCGCGCCGACGCGCGCGAGCTCCTCCATCGCGATTGCTGTGGACGGGCAGCCGATCCCCGTCGAGGTGCACGAGATCGGTACGCCCTTGTACGTGCCGGTGAACGTCACGTACTCGCGGTTGCTCGCGACCTCGTGCGACTCGTCCCACAGGCTCGCGACGAGCGGGACCCGGCCCGGGTCGCCGGGCAGCAGCACGTACGGGGCGACGTCGCCGGGCAAGAGCTTGAGGTGGTACTGCAGGCTCACCCGGCGATGTGTACCACGGTGCCCGGCGACGTCGCCCGAGGCTAGGGCGGGTCATCGAGCTCGGCGCGGACGCCCAGGAGGCGTACCGGCCGGTGCAGCTCGAACCTCGCCAGGGCGCGGGCGGCCGCATCGGCGAGCGCGACGGGGTCGGCCGTGGGCTCGGGGATCGGGACGCCGTGGGTGTTGGTGAAGAAGGGGGCGAACCGCACCTTCACGACGACGCGGACGGCGCGGCGTCGATCGCGCGCGAGGTCGCGGGCGATCTCGCGCGCGAGCCGCCCGACCTCCGAGGCGATCTCGTCCGGGTCGGTCAGGTTCTGCTGGAACGTGTGCTCCCGGCCGCGGCCCCGTGCGACCCACCCCTCGGGATGGACCTCGGCCGAACCCTCGCCGCGGGCCAGCCGCACGAGCCACGGCCCGGTACTCGGCCCGAACCGGCCGGCGAGGACCTCGGGGTCGGCGTGGGCGAGGTCGGCCACCGTGCGGATCCCGAGCGCCTCGAGCTTGGCCGCCGTCTTGGCGCCGACGCCCCACAGCTCGGCGGTGGGCTGGCCGTCCATCGCCTCGGCCCAGTTCTCGCCCGTCAGGACGAACACGCCGCGCGGCTTGCCGAACCCGCTCGCGAGCTTGGCCTGCAGGCGGTTGTCGCCGATCCCGATCGTCGACCACAACCGCGTCCGCTCCAGGACGCGAGCCTGGATCTCGCGCGCGAGCCGTTCGGGGTCGTCGCCCTCCACGGCCATGAACGCCTCGTCCCACCCGGCGACCTCGACGGGCGCGCCGAACGTCCGCAGCGTGTCCATCACGCCGCGGCTCGCCTCCAGGTAGGCGCGCTCGTCGACGGGCAGGAAGACTGCGTCGGGGTTCCGCTTGTACGCCGTGCGGAGCGGCATCGCGCTGCGGATCCCGAACGCGCGCGCCTCGTAGCTCGCCGTCGAAACCACGCCGCGCTTGGACGGGTCGCCCTCGCCGCCGACGACGATCGGCTTGCCCTCGAGCTCTGGATGTCGGAGACGCTCGACGGCGGCGATGAACTCGTCGAGGTCCAGGTGCAGGACGAACCTCCTCCCCATCCCGCAAGCATGCCGGATGGGGAGGAGGGCTCGTCGGACGAACTAACCGGTGGCCTGTCGATCCTGATCCGAAGGCTCGGTCTCGAGCAGCTCCTGGAACAGGTACCGGTAGTGCACGAGCCCCTGTCGCAGGTCCTCGGTGGACACGTCCTGGTCGCGCGTGACCCTCCCCGAGATGGCGTGGGCCTCGCGATAGTGCTCGACGACGTCCGGATGGTCGACCGAGATGTCGTCCGAGCGCTGGTCGAAGTCGTCCATCGGGTATCCGCGCTCGCCCATCACGGCGATGATCAGGCCGTCGGCCTGGCCGACCACCCCGGCCGGGTCGTCGACGAACCGCGCCTGCAGTTGCTCCCAGTTCCTACGGTAGGCGTCGCGCGACTCGGGCCGTAGCGGCCGGATGTCCAGCTTGCTGCGTCGGTCCCGGCGGGCCATCAGATCCGATTCGGCCCCCCTGACGTCCCCGCGCTCCGCGACGGTACGGTCGTATTCGGGACCGAACGTCTGCTGCAACTGCTTGCGTCGTCGCTGCATCGCGATCGCATACGCGGCGACCGCGATGAGGATGATCGCGACGACGGCGATCACGATCCAAACCCATGCGTCCATGACGTCCTCCTCCGTGTCGATGGGTCGCAAGATGCATACCCATCGGGGGGGCGGGCGACGCCTGTTTGATCAGTTGACGCTTACGTAAGTGGATGCTGACAGAAACGGCCGCCTGATCCGGGCGGTCGCGTCCGGTGCGCGATACTTCGCGCATGCGGGCGGCCGTGCTCTGGGACGTCGACGACCTGCGGATCGAGGAGCTCGAGGTCGATCCGCCCAAGGCCGGGGAGGTCGCGATCCGCATGGCCGCCTCGGGCGTGTGTCGCTCCGACTACCACGCGGTGCACGGCGTCCACCTCCACGCGATGCCGATCGTGCTCGGCCACGAGGGGTCGGCCGTGGTCGAGGAGGTCGGCGAGGGCGTGGCCGACCTGCGGCCGGGCGACCACGTCGTCTGCTCGTGGCTCCCGTACTGCGGCTCCTGCCGCCGATGCACGTCCGGGCGCCCCGCCGTGTGCGAACGCCTGGACCTGTTCGACGCGGGGTTCCTGGCCGACGGGACCGCGCGGTTCTCGACCGGCGGTACCCGCATCCACCACAACGTGCCGTCCTCGTTCGCCGAGCGCTCGGTCGTCCCGGCGAACACGATCTTCCCGGTCGACCCGGCGCTCCCGCTCGAGCAGGTGGCGCTGCTCGGCTGCGCGGTGATGACCGGCGTGGGGGCCGTGCTGAACACGGCCGCCGTTCGGCCGGGCGACTCCGTCCTCGTTATCGGGTGCGGCGGGGTGGGACTCTCGGCGATCCAGGGCGCGCGGATAGCCGGCGCAGCGCCGATCGTGGCCGTGGACGTGATCGAGTCCAAGCTTCAGCTGGCCAAGGAGCTCGGCGCGACCGACACGGTGCTCTCGGGGCGAGACGAGAAGCCGTCGGGATTCGACCACGCCTTCGAGTGCCTGGGACGGGTCGAGACGATCGAGCAGGCGATGCGCTCGGTCGCGCCGGGCGGGACGGTCGTCCTGGTCGGCATGGCACGGCCAGAGGCGCGGGCCCCCCTGGACGCGCTCCGGACGACCACGCATGAGATCACGATCGCCGGCTCCTGGTACGGGAGCGTCGTGCCGCCGCGGGACTTCCCGCTGCTGGCGCACCTGCTGAGGTTCGGCGAGCTGCGGCTCGAGCCGCTGATCGCACGCACGATCGCGCTCGAGGGGATCCACGACGCGCTGGGGCGGTTCGAGGCGGGGGAGGAGACCCGCTCGGTGATCGTCTACGGCTGATCGGGCGGCCGGGGCGGCGGGAAGCCGAGGCCCCAGGCGTCGTTGCCGCCGTCGACCACTATGGTGGTCCCCGTGATGTAGGCGCCGCCAGACGTCGACAGGTAGGCGATCGTGCTCGCCACCTCCTCGGGCGTCGCGAGGCGGCCGAGCGGCGTCGTACGGACGGCCTCGTCCACGAACGCGTCGCCGTAGGCGCGGAGCGCCTCGGTGTCGATCGCGCCGGTCGAGACGCACACGGCGCGGATCCGGTAGCGGCTCCATTCGATCGCGAGCCCGCCCGCCAGGTTCTCGAGCGCAGCCCGCGCCGCCGAGGAGTGCACCATCAGCGGCATCCCCCGGCGCGGGCTGAAACCGATGAACACGACGAGCCCGCCGGCGTTCGGGATCATCGAGCGCTCGGCCACGGTGCGGGTGAGGTCCCAGACGGCGTCGACGTTGAGCCGGTGCACCGCGCGCCAGCCTTTCGGCGAGATGTTCTCGGGCGTCGCGGCGAACTGTCCGCCCGCGTTGTTCACCAGTACGTCGACGCGGCCGAACCGGTTCAGCACCACGTCGACGAGCGATGCCACCTGCTCGTGTTCGCGCACGTCGGTCTCGGGGACGGCGAAGACGTCGACGCCGGCCTCGGTGAGCTCGGCGGCCACCGCCTCGAGCGGGTGGGGGCGGCGGCCGGCGATCGCCACGCTCGCCCCGGTGCGTCCGTACTCGCGCGCGACGGCCCGGCCCAGGCCGGTCCCGCCGCCGGTGATGAGCGCGACGAGCCCCGCGTTCGCGTCGGGCGCGAGCGGCGAGCGGTATGTCTCGGCCACGCTCGCATGATGCACGTCTCGGCAACACCGTGGCGCTTGAGCCGTTTCGACGGGGCGTACGGCCCGGGCGCAACACCCCGCCGGGCCTCGGCCCCTGGAGACCCCGCCCCGCGCGCGGCGCTACCCTGGTGTCATGGCCCAGACCGCCCCCGTGGAGACCGAGCGTCCCACCGGCGACGAGGAGGTCGTCCCCGATCTTCCGTGGATCGTGATCGTGTGGAACGACCCCATCAACCTGATGTCCTACGTCGTGTACGTGTTTCAGAAACTGTTCGGCTACCCACGCGAGAAGGCCACCACGCTGATGCTCGACGTCCATCACAAGGGCAAGGCGGTCGTCTCGGAGGGGCCGCGCGAGAAGTGCGAGTTCGACGTCGCGCGCCTGCACGCCCACGGGCTGTGGGCCACGATGCAGAAGGACCGCTAGCCGTGGCCGGCCCCGTTCGGCGGTCTCGCCGCGGCGGCGGGTTCGACATCCGGATCTCGGGACGCGAACGCGACGTGCTCGCGACCCTGCCCGAGACGCTCCGCGCGGTCCTATCCTCCGGCGACGCGGGGGACCCGGTAGCCAGGAGGCTGTTCCCGAGCGCGTACCTGGACGACGAGAAGGCGTCCCGGGAGTTCGACGAGGTGGTCCATGACGACCTGCTCGAACGGCGACTCGCCGCGATCGCGACGTTCGAACGCACCGTCCGCGCCGACCACGTGACCGAGGACGAGCTGGTCGACTGGCTGGCCGCGCTGAACGACGTCCGCCTGGTGTTGGGGGTCCGCCTGGCCGTCACGGAGGAGAGCACCTCGGTGGACTTCGCCGGAGACGACGAGACCGAGACGGCCTTCGAGCTGTACCGCTACCTCTCCTACCTGGAGGAGAACGTCGTCGAGGCGCTCTCCGCCTGAGCCGTTCGGGCCGCCGCTGCGGGCGACGGCCGGGCCGCCGGGGTAGGCTCCCCGGAACATCGCGACCCGGGGGGGTTTGTCACGACATGTCTCGACGGATCCGAACGGTCACGCGGGTCGGCGCGATCGCCGGGCTCGCGCTGCTCCTGACCGGCTGCATCAAGCTGAACCTCAACCTGGGGATCAACGACGACAACACCGTCAGCGGGACGATCCAGTTCGGCGTGGACAAGCAGCTCCTGGAGCTGTCGGGACAGAACGCCGAGGACCTGCTGGGCGGCGACTCGCCGCTCCCGAGTAACGCGCCGGGGGTCACGGTCAAGCCTTTCGACGACGGCGAGTTCGCCGGCCAGGAGCTCACCTTCGAGGCCGTGCCGCTGGAGGAGTTCAACTCGGGTGGCTTCGCCGGCGCCACGGGGGTGTCCGGCGTGACCGGCTCGAGCGACGCGCTCAACATCCAGCGCCGGGGCGACACATTCGTCGTCACGGGCGTCCTCGACCTGTCGAGCGCGCTGTCGGGCGCCACCGGCCCCTTCGGTGGCTCTGGGGGGGCGGACCTGTTCCAGAACGCGGACATCAAGCTGGCGTTCACGTTCCCCGGCGAGGTGATCCGGGCTCCCGGGGGCACGATCGACGGCAACACCGTGACCTACGTGCCGACGTTCGGCGAGCGTCTGGAGATCGACGCGACGGGCAGCGCGATCGGCAACGGCCAGGCGCAGGACGTCACGGGTGACGACGGCGGGTTGAACCTGCTCCCCTTCATCATCGTCGGCGCGGTGGTGCTGATCTTGCTCGTTGTGCTGTTCCTGGTCCTGCGCGGCCGCAACAAGGGCAAGGTCGCGGGTCCCGAGTCGGGCTTCGGGGATCAGGCGGCGGTCACGGCCCCGCAGGCGGTGCCTCCCCCCGCGATTCCTTCGGGCACGCCGCCGGCCGCCCCGCCTCCGGCCCCGCCGACCACGCCGCCTCCGGGGCCGTCGGCCACGCCGCCTCCGGCCCCGCCTCCCCCTCCCGCCCCGCCGCCCGCGGAGGGCTGAGTTCCGGCCGAGTGGTTCCGACCGGTCCGGGTAGACACCCGGGCATGAAGGTCTTCGTCGGCACGAGCGGCTGGCAGTACGCGGACTGGCGCGGCCGGTTCTATCCGGAGGGGTTGGCGACGGCCCGCTGGCTGGAGCACTACGCCCGAACGTTCCCCACGGTCGAGGTCAACGCGACGTTCTACCGGCTCCCGCGGCGCGAGACCGTCGAGCGGTGGGCCTCGACGGTCCCGAGGGGCTTCGTCCTCACGCTGAAGGCGAGCCGCTACGTGACGCACATCCGCCGCCTACGCGACTGCCGGGAGCCGATGGAGCGGATGCGAGCGGTGTTCGCCGGCGCCGACCCGCACCTGGGTCCGGTGCTGTTCCAGCTCCCGCCCACCTTCGAGGCCGACGCCGAGCTGCTCGGATCGTTCCTCGCCTCGCTGCCCCGGGAGATGCGGGCCGCGTTCGAGTTCCGCCACCCCTCGTGGTTCGGGGGTCAAGTCGTGGACCTGCTGCACGAGCGCGGGGCCGCGCTCGTACATGGCGACCGGCCCGGCACCCGCGTGGAGGTGCCCGCGGTCGGTGGGTGGTCCTACCTGCGGTTCCACCAGGGACGGCGGGACGCTCCGGGGTACCGGCGATCCAAGCTCGCGGACTACGCGGACGCGCTCGTCGACCTGCGACCGCGCGAGGTGTTCGCCTACTTCAACAACGACACCGGCGGCGCGGCGCCCCATGACGCGCGAACGTTCATGAAGCTGCTGGCCGATCGACGGGTCCGGCTCGCAGCCTGACCCGGCTCCGGCTTGCCGGCCTCAGGCCGCCGCGGGAAGGACGCGGTGGATGAACACGTCCTCGGGGACCGGAGCCCATTCGCCGCCGTCCACGCGGATGACCTTTTCCACGGGGGCGAGGGCCTTCGCGGGACCCCGGACCTCCAGCACGCCGCCGTCCAGCCGGGCGGACGAGCGCCCGCACGAGCACTCGGCCACCGGAGGCAGGAGCTCGAACGGCTCGTCGCACGCGAAGCAGTAGAGCCACTTCACCGGGATGGGTTCGAGCGCGTCGGGCATATCCATCACCTCACTCGGTCGGAGTTGACGTGCGGTCCGGCGTGCAGGGGGGAGGGGGGCGCGCCGGACCGCACCGCCATCGTCCGGCCTCCCCCGAGGGGAGACCGTGAACCCGTTCGGCTGAGGAGTACCCTCGCCCGATCCGGCCCAAACCGCGTCGCGGCTACTCGGGCGAGCAGTCGAGCTCGAACCACACCAAGGTGGTCCCGGAGGCCACCACGCCCCACCGGTCCGCCATCCGCTCGACCAGCAGGAGTCCCCATCCCTGGGTGCCATCGACCGGCCCCGTCTCGGGGCCGGGCCGGAACCCGGGCCCGGGATCCTCGACCTCGACACGGACCGAAGAGCCCCCGATCGTGATACGAAGATCGATCGGCCCGGCGCCGTCGCCGTGCCGGACGCTGTTGCTCACGACCTCACTCACGAGGAGCCGGAGCTCCTCGAGCTGGCGCTCGTCGAGGCGTTCGGCGAGGGTGTCGACGCAGTGGCGCGCCGTGGGGACGGAGTCCGGGACCGGCGCGAGCGACAGGGCGAGGTCGGTCATGCCGAACCGTCTCCCGTTGCCGTTGTGTGGGGCGAGCGACATCCCGCCCCCGCCTCCGAACATCGATCCCATCTCGTCCATCCCGGTTTCCGCCTCTCGTCGGGTCTGCCGGTCCCGTGCCCGGTCATCGCATCCCTTCGCCGGCCCCGAGAGCCTCGGAAGCACCTGCACGCGTTCCTACCCACCATTCCCATCCGGGCAGGGAGGTATGCGCGATCGATCGTGTGTTTGTCCCGCCCACGCGCCCGGGAGCGGTCAGTCGTCCCGCGTGGAGGCGCCGACCCGCAGGACGCCACGGCCCGGCTCGAACTCGGCCTCGGGGAACAGCCCCTCGATGAGCGCCCGGCGCGTCGACACGCCGGTGGCGCCGTCCAGCCCCTGGGGGGATCGCTCGAACGCGCCGGTGGGCTCGATCTCCAGCACCAGGCGCCGGTGCTCCAGCACCGTGCGCACCTCGATCCCGTCATGGGCTGCGCCGTCTTCGATCGCCTCCGCGCACGCCTCCGTGGCGACCAGCCGAAGGTCGTCGATGGACTCCTCGGAGCACCCGACCTGCCGGCCGACGGCGCCGACGAACGCCCGCACGGCCGCGACGTGCGCTGCGTCGGGCGGGATGCGGATCGACAGCCGCTCCGAACGCGCGCTCATCTCGAGTCAGTCCGGCGGCAGCTCGGCGATCGAGGGGGCGAGTTCGAACACGCGATCCAGGCCGGTGAGGTTGATCACCTTCATCGGCGTCCCGGCCACGCCGGCCAGGATCAGCCGGCCCTCGCGCTCGCGCATCCGCTTGAGGCACATCACCAGGGAGCCGAGGCTGCTCGAGTCCAGGAACTCGACCTTGGTCATGTCGAGGGCGAGCCGGTCGGTGCCCTCGTCGATGAGCTGGAGCACGTGTTCGCGAAGCGGCGGGGACGTGTGCAGGTCGAGCTCGCCCGCGACCTCCACGACGGTCCACGGCCCCTTCGTGCGTGTCTGCACGATCACATCCATGGTGGCCTCTCTCGTCGCCGATCCTGCCGGTGCCATGCAGGCACACAGGTCGGCTCAGTATAGGAATCGCGGAGGAAATCCGGTCGGCATCCCTAGTATGGGTCGGATGGACGTCCCGAATCTCGAGCACATCACCGTCGCCGTTCCGGCCGACGGCGCGCGCGTGCACGTCCTTCGGGCCGTGACGGCGGCCGCCGCGTCCCGCATGCGGATGTCCTTCGACGCGATCGAGGATCTGCGCCTGGCGGTCGACGAGGCCAGCGCCTGGCTCCTGGGCACGAACCCCGGCGCGTCGTCGCTGATCCTGCGTCTCCTGCCGCTCGACGATCGTCTCGAGGCGGTGGTCGCCGTGGACGCGGGCGGCGGGACGTGGCCGCCGCCCGACGCCGAGCAGGGCCTTCCGTGGCTGATCCTCAATGCCCTGGTCGACACGCTGGCGCTCGGGAGCGACCCCTGGGAGCCTTCGATCTCGCTCGCCAAGCGGACGCTCGAGCCCACCGCCGCGCCATGAGCCGCGCCGAGCACCCGATCGGGTCCGCCGATCGTGAGACCGAGCTCGAACTGTTCGGCCGCCTCCCGGGCGACGAGTCGGCTCGGGAGGAGCTCGTCGAGATGTTCCTCCCGCTCGCCGAGTACCTCGCCCGGCGCTTCGACCGCCGAGGTGAACCCCTCGACGACCTGATCCAGGTGGCGAGCGTGGGGCTGCTCAACGCGATCGACCGGTTCGACACCGAGCGCGACGTGCAGTTCTCGACCTATGCGGCCGTGACGATCATCGGAGAGCTCAAGCGCCACTTCCGCGACAAGGGTTGGGCGATCCGCGTGCCGCGACGGCTCCAGGAGGTCGGCCTGCGCGTGAACGCGATCCTGCCCGAGCTGTCGCAGGAGCTTGGCCGCTCGCCGACGGTCGACGAGATCGCCGCCCGGTGCGAGGCCAGCCCGGAGGAGATCCTCGATGCGATGGAGGCCGTGCAGGCGTACTCGACCACCTCGCTCGACTCGCCGGTGGGCGAGGAAGGCGCGGCGCCGATCGAGGTGCTGGGCGGCGACGACCCCTCGCTCGAGATCCTGGAGGGGTGGGCCTCCGTCGCGCCCGCCGTCAAGCAGCTTCCCGAACGCGAACGCCGCGTCCTTTACCTCCGCTTCTTCCGCGGGCTCACGCAGTCCGAGATCGCAAGCGAGGTCGGCGTGTCCCAGATGCACGTGAGCCGGATCCTGTCCCAGACGCTCGCGTCGCTCCGGCAGGCGGTGGGGGCGGAACAGACGGATCCGCTCCGCGACGAGCGCGGAGCGGATCAGGACGAACCCTAGCGCGAGCGACGCGTCAGGTGAAGATGCTCACGCCGCCCGGGCCGACGAGCAGCCCGACGATGATGAGCACGATCCCCGCGATGATGCCGCCGCGCAGGAGCGTCACGATGCCGGCGATCACCAGTATCGCGGCGATGATCCACAGGATCGTCGCGGCGCCCTCCGTTGCCGCAAGCATGCCGATCATGGTTCCTCCTCAGGTTTCGCGTTCGGCTCGGATCGTCGTTCCCCGCCGTCAGTTGAACGCGGGGACGATGTACCAAGCCAGGAACGCGAGGATCGCAAGCACGATGATGACGATCGCCGTGTACTTGATCGCCGCGTAGCCGGTCCAACCCGAGCTCGGCTCCGGGTCGTGCTCGTGATACTCGTGGCTCGGGTAGGTCATGGTCTTCCACCTCCCGGGGCCGCGCCCTGCGGCCTCGAAACTCGTGTACCCGCAGGTCACCGCGACAAACCGCTCGCGTGTCGCGGTGTGCCGATCGTCGGCCCGTCGTTGAGGCTCGCGGTGCTCTGTGATTCGGAGATGTGTTCGAGGGCGATCCCGACCTCGCGCTTGGACGACAGCGCGACGGCGACGTCGCCGAGCGAGATCACGCCGACCAGCCGGTCCTCCTTGACGACCGGGAGCCGGCGAACCTTGGCGCGCTCCATCTGCGATCGCGCGTCCGAGAGCTCGGCGTCGGGCGAGACGGTCTCGACCGCCCTCGTCAGGATCTCGTCCAGACGCACCTCGTTCGGATCGTGGCGCTTCGCGATCACCCGCACGACCAGGTCTCGATCGGTGACGATCCCGACCAGGTGGTCCCCGTCGACGACCGGTATCGAACCGACGTCGAACTGTGCCATGAGCCCGGCGGCGTCTCCGGCGCTCCGGTCGGGGGACAGGGCCTTGGGCTCCTGCGTCATGGCGTGTCGAACCAGCAGGGTCATGGCGCGCTCCTCTCGCTCGCCTCCAGAGTCGTGGTGTCGGTTACCCGGTCCCTGACCTGCGGAAACGAGACCCACGTTTGCCGTGGATGGGCGGGCGGTACCTCTCGGCCGTGACCAGCACCCCGACGGGCGGCGGCGACCCCTCCACGCCGGCCTCCTCCGAAGAAGACCCAGACGCGCGGCTGAACCGGGAGCTGATCGAGCTGCTGAACGAGCTCCGGGTCATGCTGCCCGGCGTCCAGGTGCTGTTCGCCTTCCTGCTCACGGTCCCGTTCAGCAGCCGGTACCACGCGCTGACCGATCGGCAGCAGGCGATCTACTTCGCGACGTTCGTGTGCACCACGATCGCGACCGGCCTGTTCATGACGCCGACCGCCTATCACCGGATCCGGTTCCGCCAAGGCGACAAGGAGCGCATCCTTCGCACGTCGAATCGGTTCATGATCGTGGGGATCGGGTTCCTCGCGATCGCGATCACGCTCGCGTTCGTCCTGATCTCCGACCTGCTGTTCGGCCTCGGCATCGCGATCGCGCTCGGCGCGGCCGTCCTTGTCTTCCTCGTTTGGGCCTGGTTCGCGATCCCGCTTTCCCGTCGCGTTCGCGACGGCGGCTGACCACCGCGGCGTTTGTCCGCGGGTCGACGGGGAACATCGTGGGGGCCGGGGCATCCCACCGGCGGCGCGACGGGCGCCACGTCATTCGGCGAAAGGAGACCCCATGGACGGTTCCGACGATCGCAGGGAAGGCCGCTTCGACGAGGCCAAGGGCAGCGTCAAGGAGAAGGCAGGGGATTTGACGGGCGACGAGGAGCTCGAGCGCGAGGGGGAGAAGGACCGCGCGAGGGGCAACGCCAAGCAGGCGCTCGGCAAGACCAAGGACGCGGCGGACAAGGCCAAGGAGGCCGCGAAGGACGCGTTGAAGTAACGCGATCGAAGGCGGAATGACGAGGGCCCCGGCGACGACGCGTCGCCGGGGCCCTCGCTCGTGCGCCGATGTCAGGCGGCGCGCGCCTGCGTCTTGATCTCCTGCATCTGCTCGCCGAGCTGTTCGAGCAGGTCCCGGTCGAACACCTGCCGGGCCTGCTCGAACATCTCCCCCTCCTCCTCCTCGATGTGGTGGTGGAGGTTCTCCGACATGACCTTGAGCTTGGCGTGCCAGCTCTCGTCGTCGAACGGCGTGGCTTCCAGGTCGCCCAGGACCTTGTCGACGACGTCGTGCTCCTCGTAGGCCTCGAGCACGATGTCCTTGGCCTCGGCGTGCTGCTTCAGCGCCGGGTAGAGGATCGCCTCCTCCATCTGCTCGTGGACGGTGAGCGAGCGCTTCAGCCGGCCGAACCCCTCCTCTCGGGTCTTGACGGCCCGGTCGGTCGTGTTCTCGAGGTCCTTCAGCATCTTCTTGATCGCGTCGTGGTCCTTCTTGAGCAGGCCGAGCGCGTCCATGCGTTCTCCTCTCCTCGGGGCACATCGAGAGGTACCCGCGACGCGCCCGACCCACGCATGGTTTGGCCGGGCGGCGTGGCGGCAATACCTGCGCCACGATGGAACGACTTCGACGGGTGTCGAGCGACCGCCCCGGGTTCACACGCCAGCGGCGCGGCGGGGGCTTCTCCTACGCCGCGCCGAACGGCGCCCCGGTGACCGACGAGGAGGCCCTCGCCCGCATCCATGGCCTCGCGATCCCGCCCGCGTGGGGCGACGTGTGGATCTGCCCGGACCCCATGGGCCACCTGCAGGCGGCCGGTACCGACGCTGCGGGCCGGCGGCAGTACCTGTACCACGAGCGATGGCGCGCCCGTCGCGACGCCGAGAAGTTCGACCGGATGCTCGCCTTCGCGCACCGGCTCCCGGAGGTTCGCCGGCGCGTGGGGGTCGACCTCCAACGCCAGGGCCTCCCGCGCGAGAAGGCCCTGGCGGTGGCCGCGCGCCTGCTGGATCTCGGTTTGTTCCGCGTGGGTTCGGAGTCCTACATGCGCGCGAACGGCTCCTTCGGACTCGCGACGATCCGGCGCGACCACGTCCGAACCTCGGGGGGCATCGTGCGCTTCGACTACCGGGCCAAGAGCGGGCAGCGCCGGATCCAGGAGATCGTCGACGCCGAGGTCGCCCCCATCGTCCGGACGCTCAAGCGACGCAGGGACGACAACCGCGAACTCCTGGCCTACCGCAACGGGGACGGCTGGCGCGACGTGCGTTCGGAGGACGTGAACGCGTACCTGAAGGAGGTGGCCGGCGACGCGTTCTCCGCCAAGGACTTCCGAACCTGGCACGGCACCGTGTATGCGGCCGTCGCGCTCGCCGCGGGGGGCGAGGTCCCGGCGGCGCAGTCGGCCCGCCGCCGGCGGATCTCCGCGGCGATCAAGGAGGTCGCCGCCGAGCTGGGCAACACGCCGGCCGTCGCGAGGGCCTCGTACGTCGACCCGAGGCTGCTGGACCGCTACGAGGAGGGTGTCACGATCCGCCCGTCCCTGGTCGGGTCGAACGTGCATGGTCAGGCGCTCGATCCGTCGTTCCGGGACGCGGTGGAGGCCGCGGTGCTCGAGCTGCTGGAGGACGGGCGCTCCGAACGCGCGGCGGCGTAGCCGTTTGCCGCCGCCGAGGATCGGGAACAACAAACGGCCGGTTCGAGGGCAAACCGCCGCAGTCACCCTGACCAGAGGAGGACCCGGGTGCGCCTCTCCGAAGCCGCAACCGAGATCACCGAGGCCGACGACGTCGACCTGTTCCTGCGCGTCCTGGACGAGGCGGTGGACGCGCTGAACGGCGCGCACATCCCGTTCCTGTTCATCGGCGGCATCGGCTCGGCCGTGTACGGGCGCGACCAGGGCACGCGCGACATCGACGTGTTCGTGCGACCCGAGACGTCGCGCAAGGTACTGGACGTGCTCGGGTCGCGGGGGTTCGAGACCCGGGAGGTCTACAAGCACTGGCTGTCGAAGGCGACCAAGGATGGCGTCCTGGTCGACGTGATCTTCCGTTCGAGCCGCGACATCCTGCTGGGGCAGGAGATGCTCGAGCGCTCGCGCACGGTCCCGTTCCGCGGACGGATGGTCCCGGTCGCGCCGCCCGAGGACCTCGTCGTGATGAAGGCGAGCGCGATGTCCGAGGACACGTCGCGGTACTGGTACGACGCCGCGGCGATCATCGCCGCCACCGAGCTCGACTGGGACTACCTGGTGGCCCGCGCGCGACAGCACGGAGCCAGGCGGCTGCTCAGCCTGCTGCTGTTCGCGACGTCGATCGACATCGTCGTCCCGTCTGGTCCGATCGAGACCCTGTACGAGGCGATCGGGGGGAGTCCGTCATGAGTGCCGACGAGGCGCAGTACGTCGCCGCCCACGTGCAGGAGGCGCTGGCCCGCGACCAGCGTGTGAACGAGCCCGAGCTCGGCGTCACCGTGGTCAAGGGCCGCGTCGTCGTCAGCGGCCAGGTGCCGTCCGAGCAACGGCGCGAGGCCGTCACCCAGGTCGTGCGCGAGTGCTGCCCGCATCTCGAGGTCGAGAACCGAACCACGGTGGCGCGGTTCCCAGAGGCCGACGGGGTGGAGACGGTCCAATGATCCGCGTCGCGGCGGCTGGGGACCTGCACGTGGGTCCGGACTCGGCGCGAGCGGTCGGAGATCAGCTCCGCAACCTCGCCGATCGGGCAGATCTGCTGCTGGTCGCCGGCGACCTCACCAAGTCGGGCCGTGCCGAGGAGGCGGCGGCGCTTGCCGGCGAGCTCCAGGGCATCGGCGTCCAAGCCGTCGCCGTGCTCGGCAACCACGACCATCACGCGGACCGCCCGCAAGAGATCGCCGAGCTACTCCGAGAGGTCGGCGTCGTCGTGCTCGAGGGCGATGGCGTTCGGATCGACACGGAGGGAGGTTCGGTGGGTGTGGCCGGGGTGAAGGGGTTCGGCGGTGGGTTCTCGGGCGCGAGCGGCGCCGAGTTCGGTGAGCCGGAGATGAAAGCGTTCATCCGCCACACCAAGGAGCGGTCCGAGGCGCTCGAGGCCGCCCTGACCGATCTGGACACCGACGTGCGGATCGCACTCATGCACTACGCCCCCATCCGCGAGACCCTGCAGGGCGAGCCGCCCGAGATCTTCCCGTTCCTCGGCAGCTACCTATTGGCCGAGGCGGTCGACCGGGCGGGCGCCGACCTGGTCGTGCACGGCCACGCCCATCGCGGGACGGAGCACGGCGTCACGCCCGGAGGGGTCAACGTCCGCAACGTGGCGCAGACGGTGATCCGGCAGGCCTACGCGGTCTATGCGTTCGAACAGACCGGATCCCGGCGGGAGGCGGCGGCGATCGGTGCGGATGCCCACGGTCTTGGGATCGCCCCGACGAGCCCGTCGGCAGACGGCTGAGAACCTCAGCCGACGAACCAGCCGATCGCGTACGCCACCGCGCACGCGGTCATGATCGCCAAAGCGACGACCATCAGCGCGTTCGATAACCACCCGCTCTTGCGCTTGGCCGAACCCGCGTTCGCCAGGATCAGCATCAACAGGATCAGCGGTGGTGCCGCGAGCCCGTTCAGGATCGCAGACGCGTACAATGCGCGGATCGGATCGAGACCGGAGAAGTTGATCGCGAGGCCGACGACGATCGCGGCCCCGATGATCCCGTAGAAGCCGGGTGCCTCTTTCGGCTTGCGCTCCAAGCCTTCTCGCCATCCGAACGTTTCCGCCAGCGCGTACGCCGCCGACCCGGCGAGCGTTGGGATCGCGAGGAGGCCCGTCCCGACGATCCCCGCGGCGAACAGGAGCGAGGCGAACTGGCCCGCGATCGGTTCGAGCGCCCTGGCCGCCTGCTCGGCTGACCGCACCTGCGTCACCCCGTGGGCTCCGAGCGTGGAGGCCGCGCTCACCATGATCGCGAACATGACCAGGACCCCGGCGGACATCCCCGAGACGACGTCGACGCGCATCAGCCGCAGCTGGGCGTCTCCGACATGCCCGATGTGCTTGGCCTCGCGCTCCTCGACCTCCTCGCCCGCCTGCCAGACGAACAGGTAGGGCGAGATCGTGGTGCCGAAGATCGCCACCAGCGCCTCGACGGATGCGAACGTCGGCTGGAAACTGGGGATCAACCCGGCCGCGACCTGCGACCAGTCGACGTTCACGACGAACAGCTCCGCGACGTACGCGAGGATCGATAACGCGAGCCAGCGCAGGATCAGCGAGTAGCGGTCGTAGCTGATGAAGACCTCGAGCACCAGGATCAGCGCGGCCATGCCGACGACGAGCGCGGCGGACGGCAGGGGGATGAGGAGGCGGAAAGCCTCGGCCATCGAGCCGAGGTCAGCGCCGATGTTGAAGACGTTCGCGCCCACGACGAGTGCGGCTGCGAGCCACAGCACGGGCCGGGGGAAGCGCTCCTTGATCAGGGAGACCAACCCCCTGCCGCTGACGAGACCGAGCCGGGCTGCGGTCTCCTGCACGGCCGAGGCCAGGGGAAGCGAGATCAGCGCCGTCCAGAGCAGGTCGAAGCGGAACGTGGCGCCGACCTGTGAATACGTCCCGATCCCCGCGGGGTCGTCATCAGCCGCGCCCGTGACGAATCCGGGCCCGAGCTTGCGGAAGTACCCGAACCCATGAAGGCGCGCGCGGGCAGCATGGTGCCGATCCTCCCGCCGCTGCCTGCGGCCGTCCCGGGTGGTCACGCCCCTATGCTGCGCGTTCGCTGGGCGCCTTGTCGCCGATCAGGTCCTCGCGGTCATCGTGAGTCGCTCGAGGTCTTCTGGGAGAGCCCGGCCTCCCGGAGCATGTCCCTGATCTCGTTCAAGGTCTTCTCGATCCGGTCCGTCCCGTCCTTGGAGTCGGCGCTTGATGGATCAGTACCGCCGCCACCACGACGAAGGAGAAGAATTGGAGGAACTCCGACTGCCAGTTCTCCAGCGTGGACTGTCCGAACGCGACCCAGAAGTCCGAGAAGTGGGCGCCCTCTCCGTGGGCTGCCTGCTCCTGGGCGAACGAGACTCAGATCGCCAAGGTCTCCATCACCGGTCCTCTCCTTCGAGGTACCCGTCCGATGCGTCGTCCGTGCCGCCGGGGGCGTTTGGTCTCACGTGTACCGCGGCCTCCTCGGTCGACAGGTCGATCTCCTGCTCGGCGGCGTCCCCGACGAGCTCGGCTTCGTCGTCGGGCTCGTCCTGGTCCACGATCCTGCCCGCGGCATCCGGGTCGCGGTCTCGTCTGGGGCGATCGGGTTGCTCTCGACGGATGCGCTCGTCGATCGACTCGCCCTCGAGCTGACCGGCAGCCGTGGCCGCATCCTCGAACGAACCCTCCGGTCGATCGGGGAGATCGACGCCCTCCGGATCGGTATCGTCGTCGTTCGATGGCTCTCGCTCGTTCACCGTGTGCTCCGCTTCGGCCGATCGCAGCGTCGAGGCCGCCGCACGTCGCAGCGGCCTCGGCGTCGCCAACGCGTCGCCGGTCCAGCCTTCCCTAGATCCAGCGCCGTCGCCTCGCGGGACGTCGAACGACGACCCGTCGACCTCCGCCGCCGCGTCGGAACAGCAGCAGCAGGAGCAGGACTGCCGCAACGGCGATGATGACCCACACCCACGGTTCCATCCTCGGTTCCCTCCCTCGGGACGTTCTTCGCGTGTCGGACGATCGATGCGTACCCTCGATCGCCGGCTGTCACACCAGGCCGGTCAGGCGCTCCGCCGCCGGCTGACCGAAGCGAACCTCGACCCGCTCGTCGGGTTCGGCGGCCTCCTCCTTCGCCTCGCCGGCGATCACCTCGCGGTCCGGCCCCGTGGCCTCGCGGGTGTTCCCGAGGTTGCGGGGCCACAGCCGGCGCTTCAGTACGACGTTCAGCTCCGCGGCGAACAGCAGCAGCGGCGCGCCCAGGTACACCCAGCCGAGCAGGCCGATCACGATCGCGAAGAGGCCGTACACGTGGGAGGCGTTTCGGACCTGGTGGTCCACCAGCCAGGATCCCACTGCGAGCAGGACGAGCCACCCAGCGCCGGCGAGCACGGCTCCGGGGAGGACGTCTCGCCAACCGACGTCGGCCACGGTGAGGATCCGGAAGATGCCGGCGAACACGGCGACGTTGAGGGCGACCGTTCCGACCACCGCCGCGACGCGGAGCGGGATGCCCGGCCATCCGCCGTCGGCGCCGACTCCGGCGAGCAGCGCGGCGGTCACCAGGAAGGTCCCGATGACGACGAGGCCGAGGAGCGCCCGCAGCTTCGACCGCACGAACGACGGCCGGTCGCGCCTGGCAACGTTCCAGACCTCGTCCATCGCGTCCTGCGTTGCGGAGATCACGGCGATGCCGGACCACAGCGCCGTGGCGAGGCCCACCGCGAGCGTGACGAAGGAGCCGGTGAGCGCGCCGATGTTGTTCTCGATCTGCTGACCGATCACCGGGAATTGGGCAAGTGCAGAGTCGAGGACCCTCTGCTGCAGCTCGGGGTCATTCTGCAAGCCGAATCCGAGGAGGGACACCAGGACCAGGAGGAGCGGGAACAGGGAGAAGAAACCGTATTAGATCAGGGCCGCGTGGCGCCCGGCGCGGTCGTCACCGAATTTCTTGACCACGGCGACCGCGGTCGCGACGACCGGGTGCGAGCGCTGCCAATGGTCGAGTCGCTGGAGCATCTCGCGGAGCGAGAGACCCATCAGCGAGCGAGCGGCGGGATCTTCAGCGTCATTCAGGCGGCCTCCGCGAGATCGCGCTCGACCTCGCCGGGCCCCCACTCCTCGACGAACGCGGTCAGGTCTCGGTAGGTCGGCAGCGCGTACAGGTGCGCGTTCAGCGCGGCGCGATCGTCGAGGTCGACTCCGTGACCCCACAACAACGCCAGCGGTCGGGCGATCTCCGAGCGCCAACCGTCGGTGCCGACCAGGACGTGTCCGCTTGCCGCCGCGACGCCGAACACTAACCCGTGGCGACGATCGCCGGAGGATTCGACGCCGATCTCCCATCCGAACCGAGCGGGGTGGTCACGCGTCGGTGGCACCTGGTGCAGGCCGTAGAACCCGCAATCGCACTCGCGCGCGGGTGAACCGAGCGGGTGGGCCTTCTTCGAGGCGCGCCATGTCGTGATGCGCCTTCGGAACAGGCATCCCGCGCGGTTGGTTCCGGGGAGCCAGCGCTGTCGCCCGCGCCAGGGAGACAGCAGCCATCCGTCGCGATCCAACTTCCACCAGCGGAAGCCGCGCAGGCTCCCGACGACGAGTTCCGCGTCGCTCATGCAGGCTGCGGCTCCTGAACGGGCTCCTCGTGTACCGGCTCGGGTGCCGGGATCGCCGGTTCGTCGGCCGGCACGACCTCGACCTCGCGAACGATCTCACCGATGTTCATCGCGCACCTCCGACAGGCGCTTCCGTCCCTGCCTGATTTCCCGCGACCGTGCCTGCGCAAACGGCGCATGTTCCGGCCTGTTCGTGGGTATGACAGGAATCGATCCGAAAAGGAGGTTTGGCATGCGCGATCGAACGACACGCACGATGGACCTCGCAACCATGCCGGCGGTCGGTTCCCCGAGCCCTCAGCGCATCCGCTGGGGTGCGGTGTTCGCCGGTGTGGTGCTGGCCATGGCCCTGCTGGCCCTCGTCACGACGCTGTGGTTCGCGCTCGCGTTCAACTCGAACGTCGACACGATCCGCGTGAACCTCGAGTGGTACGTGGGGGTCACCGCCGTCGTGGCCCTGTTCATCGGCGGCCTGCTCGCCGGGTGGTTGAGCGGCGTGCGCGGCGCCGGTTCCGGTCTGTTCAACGGCATCACGATGTGGGGCCTGATCCTCATCGTGGCGCTCGCGATCGGGATCCCGGCCGTGTTCAACGTCTTCAACCTCGGCCGGGTCACGGCGATCGCCGAGGGGACCACCCTGACGAGCTCGGGCGTGGACACGGCACTGTGGGCCTCGTTCTGGACGATCCTGGGTGGGTTCATCGCCTCGGGTCTCGGGGGGCTGATCGGCGGAGCGATCACGATGCCCGCCAACGCCCAGTTGGGGCCGGTGACCGCCGAGCGCACGGTGGACGTGACCGACGACGAGCGGGACGTCGACGATGACATCGACGCCGACCACGACCGTCGGGACGAGCGGGTCGCCACGACGACCCGCTCCTGACGGCCGTCTGGACACGAGCGAAGGCCCGGCTCGCTTGCGAGCCGGGCCTTCGCCCTTCCCCGGATCC
Source organism: Actinomycetota bacterium (assembly GCA_046731295.1). Lineage (GTDB taxonomy): Bacteria > Actinomycetota > UBA4738 > UBA4738 > HRBIN12 > DASSJM01. The sequence goes on along the minus strand of JBKPKU010000015.1, from coordinate 41,312 downwards.
GTCGATGTGTCGGCTAGGACGCCACGGTGATCAGGTCGTCCACGACCTGAACCTCGGCCGGGCGGCGTCCGCGTACCGCCGACAGGTACGGGTGGCGTGGCTCGTGCTGCCAGCACAGGGTGGCGTGGTTGTACCGGGACAGGACCGTCCTGCAACGGCGGGCTTCGCAGATGCGTCCGGCGGGCTGCATGGCCGGGCCCCTCCCCGAGCTGCCCGGCCGGCTCCCGACCAGGCGGAGCTGGTCCCGCTCGGAACCGATCGCCATCGTGGTCATCAATCCTCCTCGGAGCTCATCGGATGGGCACTCGCCGGGCCGGCCATACCCCGCCCCAAAGCTGCCAAACCTGCTGCGCCGCAGAATTTCGGGGCATTTTTCCGGGGCAGGTAGGCAGTCCCCGGGGCAGGGCTTGGCGAGTCGAAGGGCTGGGTATGGCAAGTCCATGAGAGACCTCAGCGATCCCCGGCTCGCTCCTTCGACCGGCCCTGGCCCCTCGAGCCTCGGTCGCGAGGCACGGGCGAGCATCGCCTTGATCCTGACGACCCTGGCGGTCGTGCTCACGGTCTCGCTGGTTGGCCTCGCCCTGTCCTGAGCCACCGCTGCCGAAACGAGAACCGGGACCCACGGGCGGGTCCCGGTTCACGTCTTCGGGCGCCGCGGGATCTAGTAGATGCCGCCGCCCGAGCCTCCGCCGGACTGCGAGATCAGGAGCACGAGCAGGGCGATCAGCACCACTGCCCCGAGCCCGATCCACAGCCACTTGCGCCTGGATGACTGGTTCATGCCTGGGGACTTGTCCATGTCGAGTCTCCTTTCGACTCTCGACCCGGACCCCCTCCCTCGACCCCTTCCGCAACCGGCGAACCGGGGTCGTTCTTCCGGATCGATCCGATTGACGCGTCCGATCGGCCGTCCTTGAACCCGTGATTCGCCGCCGGGCGGTGGGCGGATGGGTCAGCGGGTCCAGACGCCGACGGGCTCGTACGCGCTCGGGACCTCGATCAGGATCAGTTCGGCGTCGCGCTCGGCCTGAACCCCCAGAACTTCGGGCCCCCACGCCTTGACGGCATCGCCGGTCTGGAGCTTGTGGGCATCGGTCAATGCCAGCGCCCCCTCGATCACGTACAGGTAGCCGGCGCGTCCATCCCCGAATTCGTGCTCGACCTCGTCGCCGGGCTCGAGGGCGGCCACGAACGTGGACGCGTCCTGGTGCACGTTCACGACCTCCCCGCCCTCGGGACCGATCACCTTGCGCAGGCGGTGGAGCCGATCCTCGCGTTCGAACTGGCGCTGTTCGACGTCCGGGGGCAGCGACGGTGTGTCCGGAAGGATCCAGAACTGGAGGAAGCGCATCGGCTCGTCGGCCGATCCGTTGCGTTCCGAATGCCGGGCGCCGGACCCGAGCGTCATCCGCTGGACGCCGCCGGGTCCGAGCCTTCCGTCGTTGCCGAGCGAGTCCGCGTGCTCGAACGTCCCCTCGACGACGTAGGTGAGGCCCTCGACGTCCGCGTGCGGGTGCATCGGCCACTCCGCCCCGGGGACCAGGCGGTCGTCGTTGAAGACGCGCAGCGGCCCGAGCCCCATCTGCGCCGGGTCGCGGTAGCGGTCGAACGAGAAGTGCCAGCGGGCCTTGAACCAGCTGCCGTCCTCCGCATGGATCTCCGCGTCCCGTCGGATCTCGATCACGGCACCTCGAACTGAGAAAGGGGAAAGTCGATCGTATCGCCGCCGCCGTGGGGCCGCCGAGCGGCTTGTGGAACGCCCCGCCCTAGGACTCGAGGAGCTGCTTCAGCCCGGCGAGCGCCGCCGACCAGGCCTGGTCGGATACGTTCTTCGCGTCCTCCGACGGCAGGTTGCGCTCGGTCACCGTGAGCTCGGTCATGCCGTCGCTGCCGGAGAGCGCCCAGGTGACCTCCTGGTGGTTCTCCGGACGGTCGGGCAGGCCCGAGGTCGGGCTCCAGTGCGTGTGCACGAGCAGGCGGCCCGGCTCCAGGCGCTCGATCGTCCCGACGTCCTCGTACGGCTTGCCCTGGTATTCGCCGCGGTGGACGATCGGGCTGCCGACCTTCCAGTCGGTCTCGGTGTCGACGCCGAAGAACCAGCGCTTGATGAGTGCGGGCGTCGTCAGGGCCTCCCACACCTCGTCGGTCGGCGCCTCGATCGTGACCGAGGCCTGGGTGCTGATCTCGCTCGGCATGCGATCACCTCTTCCCGATGTCAAGTGAACGGTTTCCCCGTCCGTGGCATCGTCACACGTCCATTCGACCGGCGGATACGCTCGGGCGCGTGACGTACGGGATCGCGTCCGGTCCGACGCTCGAGCGCATCGTCCTGGCGCTCGCCGCCGGCGGCTGCGTCGATCCCGAGGGCGAGGCCGCCGCCCTGCTCGAGGCGTCGGGCGCGGGCGCCGGTGGGATCGACGACCTGATCGCCCGTCGGCTGAACGGAGAGCCGCTCGCCTGGATCAGCGGCCGGGTCCGGTTCTGTGGCGTCCGGGTTCGCGTGGATCCCGGGGTCTTCGTGCCGAGGCCACACACCGAGTCGCTCGCGCGGCGAGCCGTCGAGCTGCTTCCCGATCGCGGCGTCGCCGTGGACCTGTGCACCGGCAGCGGGGCCGTAGCCGCCGTGCTGCGGTCGGCCCGCCCGAACGCGACCGTGCTCGCCACCGACGTGGACGAGGCGGCCGTCGCGTGCGCGCGCCGCAACGGTGTCGACGCGCTCCTCGGCGATCTCGACGAGCCCGTGTACACGCTGCGAGGGCGCGTCGACGTCGTGACCGCGGTCGTCCCCTACGTCCCCACGGAGGAGCTCCACTTGCTCCCGCGCGACGTGCTCGACCACGAACCGCGCCGAGCCATCGACGGCGGACCGCGCGGCACGACGGTCCTCCTGCGCGGCGGCGATGCGGCCGCGCGACTGCTCCGGCGCGGCGGGAGCGTCCTCCTCGAACTCGGTGGCGACCAGGCGACCGAGATGGAGCGAGCGCTGACGACCTTGGGACTCGTCCGCGTCCGCGTGCACCGCGACGAGGACGGGCGCGACCGCGCGATCGAGGCCCGCCGGCCCGAGTGCTAGCTGCGCAGCTCCAGCACGCGGAACGCCGGGACCGGCCGGCTGAACCCCTTCAGCCGGAGCTCGTCCACCGGCTCGGCCACCGCGTGGTCCTCGACCCCGGCCAGCACGCGCTGGCTGATCAGGATCTCGCCCGGGCGGGCCGCGTCGCTCAGCCGAGACGCGAGGTTGGCCACGACCCCGATCGCGGCGTAGTCGTACCGCCCCTCGAACCCGATCCGTCCGAGCGTCGCGTAGCCCGTCGCGATCCCGATGCCGAGCCCGAGCTCGTGCCCGCGCTTGCGCCACAGGGTCGCGAGCTCGCCGAACCGGGCCCGGGTCTCGATCGCCATGCTCACCGCGTCGAGCTCGTGCCGTTCGGAGGGCATCGGGTCGTTGAAGAAGGCCATGAGCCCGTCGCCCGCGAAGTGCTCGACGGTCCCGTTGTGCGCGATCACCGCCTCGCCGACCGCCAGGTGGTACTCGCGAAGGACCCCCAGGACCTCCTCGGGTTCGGCGGTCTCGGCGAACGGGGTGAACCCGCGAAGGTCGCAGAACAGCGCCGTGATCTCGCGGCGATGGCCGGCCAGTAGCCGCTCGCCGTCGTCGCTCGAGAGCAGGCTCGCGACCTGTGGTGCGAAACGCGCGAGCTCGGTCCGCTGCCGCTCGACGGTTTGGAACAGGCGGACGTTCTCCATCGCCACGGCGACCTGGTCGGCGAAGGTCTGCACCAGGCGGACCTCGGCGTCGTCGAACGGACGGACCTCGTTGCGACCGACCCCGATGCAGCCGATCGGCTCGCCCTGTCGCAGGATCGGGACGCCGAGGACGCTGCGGTACCCGCCGGCCTTCTGCAGGCCCGTGAGCGCGTACTCCGGATCCTCCAGCACGTCGTCGATGCGGACGACCTGCCGCTCGAGCAGCGCGCGCCCGATCACCGAGCCGCGCTCGGGCAGGTACACGCGCTCGCGCACGAGCTGCTCGTACTCGGCGCCGAAGCTCGTGAACGCCACGACCCGGTACGCGTCGCCCGAGCGGCGGGCGATGTTGCCGCTGTCGGCGTTGCAGAGCTTGACGGCCCGGTCGATGACGGTCTGCAGGACCGCGTCGAGGTCGAACGTCGATCGCGCGATCGTCTGGATCACGTCGTGCAGCGCGGCCTCGCGATCCTCGGCGCGCTCGAGCTCGGTGCGGTGCCTGTCGCCCGCGGCCCCGGTCTCGGCGTCGTTGAGGTCCATCGCGGGCCAGAGTCTGAACGGTCGCGGTCGTCGCCGCCAAGCGGGTGCTATCGCATCGAGAGCGCCTGCGGGCGCTCGCCCCGCGGCCGAAGGCCCCTCAGCCGGCGGACGTCGCCCGTGTACGTCACGCCGCGTTCGGCCGCCTCGGCGGGGTCGATACGTCCGAGGAGCAAGCCCACGACGCCCTCGAGGGGGCCGCCGATCGTGATGTCCGCGTGGGCCGAACCGCCGGGCACCAGATGGACGCGCCCGCTCGCCGAGATGAGCGTCACCGGCTCGTCGTCGTAGCGCAGCTCGACGCTCAGGTCACGGCGCGCGGGATCGTGTCCCTCGAAGCGCGCGATGACCATGTGCCGGATCCAGTTGGGTCTGAACTCGTCCTCGCCCCGGGGCCGGGCCATGAGCGGGCCGGCCCACCGGCCGAGGGCGTACACGACCTCGTGCAGGTCCTCGCCCCACGGGGTGAGCGTGTAGCGCCCGTCCTCGAGCCGGCGAACGACGCCGTCCGCCTCCAGGCTACGCAGGCGCTCGACCAGGAGGTTGGTGGCGATCCCAGGGAGGCCGTCCAGGAGCTCGTTGTATCGGCGAGGTCCGTCCAAGAGCTCTCGAACCACGAGCAGCGTCCAGCGGTCGCCGAGGACGTCCAACGCCCTGGCGAGTCCGCAGTACTGACCGTAGGACCGCATGGCGACAACATGGTAGTTGACAGAATCAAGCCCGTCACTTTACTCTCTCAAGTCTGACGCTGACCCGGCACCAGGAGGTGGGGAATGGGCGCGAATGTGAGGAACCTCGTCACGGAGTATGTCTCGGCCGCGGGGGACAAGCGCTTCGATCGACTACAGGAGCTCGTGCACCCCGACGCGACCATGGACGGCACGGTGAAGACGGAGTCGAAGGGGGCGGAGGCGTTCGTGCAGGGCTTCCGGAACCTGGCTCCGATCATCGATCGCAACGACATCCGTGAGCTGCTCGTTGACGGCGATCGCGCATTCGTCCTATACGACTTCGTCACCGATTCGCCCGCCGGGGCGCTGCTCACCGGCGAACTCCTGACGATCCAGGACGACCGCATCCGCTCGAGCACGTTGATCTTCGACTGGCGGCGCTGGCCCGAGGTGCTGGGGGAACTCCGGGCCCGTCACACCCCTCCGCCCGATCCCGCCTGACCCTCGCACCAGATCGTCGGTCGGCGAGTTCGTGGCGGCTACACGTCCTCGAACACGTACACCTCGGGAGGTCCCTCCTCCCAGTCCAGGAACGGGTCGTCCTCGACGGCGGCGCGCATCGCCAGCACGCCGCGCTCGAACGCCTCCTTCGACTCCCAGATCGCGAGCCCCAGGAGCTTGCCCGACTCCGCATCTCGCATCGTGTGCACCTCCTGGAGGCCGGGCTGTTTGCGGCCGGCGGCGGCGAACAGCTGCATCGACCCGATCAGCGGTTCGACGCCCTCGGGCTTGGGCGTGTGGATGGCCAGGTGCACGATCATGCGTCCTCCGTTCCGGTGGGATCGGCGTGAGCCACCGCTGGAGGCCAGAGCGTACGTGAGGACTCCGGCCCGACGGACGGTGGGACGATGGCTCGATGATCCTCGAGATCCGCGGCGGACGCCTGGTTGTGTCGCTCGGGCTGACCGACGAGCAGGGCTGGCCGCGATGCGCGGGCGTTCGGCCGCCGCTCGTCGCGTGGTCGGTCGCGTGAACGCCAACCGCCTGGAGGTCCGTCTGGAGCCGTGGGGCAAGGACGACCTCCCGCTCCTGGAGCGTCTCAACGAGCCCGACATGACCAAGCACGTCGGTGGGCCGGAGACCCTCGACAAGGTCGCCGAGCGCCAGATCGGGTACGAGACGCCCGGGTCGCGCCAGTACGCGATCGTCGAGCCCGGCGGCGAGCACATCGGGTGGGTGGGGTACTGGGAACGCACCTGGCGCGAGCAGGAGGTCTGGGAGACGGGATGGGCCGTGATCCCGGACTTCCAAGGACGGGGGGCCGCCGGCACGGCCATGGCGCACCTCCTCGAGCTAGCCCGCGCCGAGCGGCTGCACCGGTTCGTCCACGCGTACCCGATGACCGTCAACGCGCCGTCGAACGCGATCTGTCGCAAGCTCGGATTCGAGTTCGTCGAGGGGATCGACTTCCCGGCCCGCGGCGGCGGGTTCGTCCGGTGCAACGACTGGCGCCTCGACCTGTTCGACGACGAGCCGGCCCGGTAGAGGAGTTCCTTCACCGGCGTATTTGCCACACCCGGGAATCTGTCGCACCATGGCGGCACGGGAGAAAGGAGGTGGTCCTACTTGCATAAACAGCAGGAGACCCCCGAGGTGACTGGCTGCTAGCCGTCCCTCGCGGGCCGGGGCCACCGCCCCGCCCGTCCGCCGGGCGACCGGCAGAATCCAAACCAGCTCACCAACCTCATCGGTTCCGGCTGGTCTACCGGACGAAGCCTCCGTCGGAGGCCGAAGCACCGGTGAGGCAGATCGCAGGGTGATGAACGGGCCGGGTCCCGAACGGACCCGGCCCGTTCGGCTTGAAGCGGAGGTCAGCGGGCGGCGGGAGGCTCGAGCACGACGCAGCACTCCTCGGTCGCGGTTTCGAGCACGACGTCGAGCGTCTCGTTGCCGAGTCCCCGGACGATCCCCTCGAGCAGCCGCTGGTTCAGCGTGCAGACGAAGTCCCGGTCCCGCTCGGCGAGCTCGTGGAAGGGGCAGCTGCGAAGGTGCACGCACCCCGTGTCGTCCCGGTAGGGCTCGTAGCCGCGGGCCTCGAGGATGTGTTCGGCGGCGGCGAGGGCGCGTTCGGCGCCCGGGGGAGGGATGCCCAGGCGCTCGCGTTCGGCGCGACCGATCTCCAGGCCGGTCTCCTGTGCCACGCGGCGGGCGGCGTCCTCGCCGGTCTCGGCGTGGCCGCGGGAACGCAGCGCGCGCAGCAGGACCTGGCTCAGCACGTCGTACCGGCGTTCGGGGATCGACACGTCGATCCTGCGATCCGAGGGCTCGTAGTACTTGGCGGTCCGGCCGGCGCCGCGGCCTCCGCGCCCGGGCGGGCGCGCGTAGGAGGAGATGAGCAGCCCCCGGTCCACGAGCTTGTCGAGGTGGAACGCCGCCAGCTTCCTCGAGATGCCGGCCGCGCCCGCGGCCTCGTCCCGGTTGACCGGCCGGCCCTGCGACCGCACGAACAGGTACAGGCTCCGGCGCAGCTCGTCCTCGAGCGCCCCGAGCGCCTCCGCGTCTCGTCGCAGCCCGTTCAGCATGGCCAGATATTACACCAAGGCGGCTTGGAGTTACGAGATCCTGCACCGCGCGGACCACGTAAGACCTATGGGACCTCGTCATACGGTATTGACGCGCGCCGTTTGGGACGGTGATAGGTTCCGGCCTGTAACACCAGCAAGGACTGGTGTTAGGGGAAAGGAGGAGCCATGGGTCTCCAGACGAGGGCCGGCCGACGGGTGCTCGCCGCCGCGCTGGCGGTCGCGACCGTGGGCCTGCTCGGCTTCGGCACGTCGTCGCTCGCCACGGCCTCGCCGCACGCGGCCGTCGCCCACGACGCGCCCGAGGTGAGCAAGCGCGCGTTCCACGACGGCATGCGGCGGCTGTGGGTCGACCACGTGACGTGGACGCGGCTGTTCATCGTGAGCTTCGTCGCCGGCCTGCCGGACCTGCAGCCGACGACGGATCGGTTGCTCCAGAACCAGGCGGACATCGGCGACGCGATCAAGCCGTTCTACGGCACGGCGGCAGGTCAGCAGCTCACGGACCTGCTGACGGATCACATCCTGACGGCCGCGCAGGTGCTCCAGGCGGCCAGGGACAACGACACGGCTGGGTTCGACCAGGCCAAGGCGGACTGGTACGCGAACGCGCGAGACATCGCCGCCTTCCTGCACCGGGCGAACCCGCACAACTGGTCGCTCTCGGACATGCGGATGATGATGAAGGACCACCTCGACCTGACGCTACGGGAGGCCTCGCAGCAGCTCGGCGGCGACTACGAGGCCGGCGTCGCCACGTACGACCAGGTCGAGACCGAGATCCTGCACATGGCGGACATGCTCTCGGCCGGGATCGTCGCGCAGTTCCCCTCGATGTTCCGCTGATCGATCCCGAACGGCCCGGCCCCGGCGGTCAGGAGGGCCGCCGGGCCGGCCCGTATGCCGAGCGGGATAGACTCCCCCCGGTGGCCGCGCCCGGTTGGCAGCTCGCACAGATCAACATCGCCAAGTTCAAGGCGCCGATCGACTCCCCGCTGCTCGCCGGCTTCGTTGAGATGCTCGACCCGATCAACGCGCTCGCCGATGTCGCCCCCGGCTTCGTGTGGCGGCTGCAGACCGACGAGGGCAACGCGACGTCGATCCACGCGTTCGACGACGACCTCATCCTGGTGAACATGTCCGTGTGGGAGTCGGTCGAGGAGCTGAACGCGTTCGTGTACCGCTCCCCGCACTTCGAGGTGTTCCGGCGCCGGCGCGAGTGGACCCAGTACATGGAGCGCGCGTACATCGCCCTGTGGTGGATCCCGGCGGGCACGACCCCGACGATCGAAGAGGGCAAGCACCGCCTCGACCTGCTGATCGAACGCGGCCCCGGGCCCGAGGCCTTCACGTTCAGGCAGCCCTTCCCGGCCCCGTCCGAGGACGAGATCGCGGTCGCGCCATAGGTCGCCGGGCAGCCGCGACGCGGGATGGTGACGGCGTGCTGACCAACGCCGACCTGGGCGAGCTGCTGTGGAACGCCGGTCGGCAGGAGAAGGACCACCGGCGTCGCGCCCTCGAACGCGCATCCCGGGCCGCGCGGTTCTGGCCGGTGGAGGCGTTCGAGCTGGTGGACGGCGGCCGCTCGCTCACCGAGCTCGACGCGGTCGGACCCTGGGTCGCCGAACGGATCCAGTCCTTCCTCGACGATCCGCCCGCCGTCCCCGAACCCGAGGAGGCGCGCCGCGGCTTCCTCACGTACGCCGAGGTGCGCCGAACGCTCGACGCCGACCCCGCCTGGGAGGCCGCTCCCTGTGCCGACCTCCAGATGCACACGACGTGGAGCGACGGGAGACTCCCGCTCGAGGAGATGGTCGACGCGGCGCGTGCCCTCGGCAGGCCCTTCATCGCGATCACCGACCACTCGAAGGCGCTGGAGATCGCCCACGGCATGTCGGCCGACAAGCTCGCCGAGCAGGGCCGGGTCATCGATGCGTTGAATCGCGCGTTCGAGGATGGGGGCGATCCCTTCCGCGTCCTACGGTCGCAGGAGGTCGACCTGTTCGCCGACGGCTCGATCGACATGGACGACGCGTCGCTATCTAGCCTCGACCTGGTGCTGGGCGCGTTCCACTCGACGCTGCGGGCCAAGGAGGACCAGACCGAGCGCTACGTGGCCGCGCTCCGGCAGCCACGGCTCCACGTGCTCGCGCACCCGAAGGCGCGCATGTACGGGCGGCGACCGGGGCTGAACGCCGACTGGCGTCGGGTGTTCGCCGAGGCGGCGGCGCGGGGCAAGGCGGTCGAGCTCGATGCGACCGTTTGGCGCCAGGACCTGAACGTCGAGCTCGCCACGATCGCCCGCGAGGAGGGCGTGGCGTGGTTCTCGATCGGCAGCGACGCGCACACGGCCGAGGAGCTCGAGTTCCTGCCGTTCGGGATGGCCACCGCGGCGCTGGCCGGCATCGCGCGCGAGCGGATCCTGAACTACCGAACGGTCGAGTTCGTCCGCGCGTGGGCGAGGGGCGAGGCCTGATGCGTCGGCTCGCTACGATGCCGTCATGACCGGGATGTCGCTCCCGCCCTCGGCTCACGAGCTGCTCGAGGGAGACGCCGTCGCCCACGTGGTCACACTCAACGAGGACGGTTCGCCGCAGGTGACCGCCGCGTGGGTCGGCCTGGACGGCGACGAGATCGTGCTTGCGACCCTTCCCGACCAGCGCAAGCTGTGGAACCTCCGCCGAGACCCGCGCGTCGCGCTCTCCGTCGAGTCGTCGAACGTGAACGCCTGGGGTCTGCGCGAATACCTCGTCGTCTACGGGACCGCCCGCGTGACCGAGGGCGGCGCCGCCGAGATGCTGCAACACCTCGCGCACACGTACCTCGGGCCCGATGTCGTGTTCCCGAACATGCCGGACCCGCCGCCGGGGTTCGTCACCCGGATCACGCCCGAGCGCATCGGCGGCGTGGGTCCCTGGGTCTCGCGGGGCTGAGTCAGCTCCGAACGCGGTGGTGCAGGTAGACGAAGCCGCCGGCGAATCGTCGCTCGTCCAGCAACTCGAGGTCCATGCGTACGTGGCCGGGAAAGGCCGGCGTGCCCCCGCCGACGACGACGGGCGAGAGGAAGAGGTGCGTCTCGTCGATCAGCCCCGCCCGGAAGGCTCCGGCGGCGATGTTCGGACCGCCGATACTCAACTCGCCGGTGGCCTTCATCTGCCGGACCGCCTCGGGATCGAACGTCCGCTCGATGCGGGTCCGCGCGCTCGACACCGTCTCCAGCGCGGAGGAGTACACGACCTTGTCCGCCGAACGCCAGATCTCGGCGAACTCTCGGATGTACGCGGGCTGGTCGTCGAGGGGGAGCGTCTCCCACGCGACCAGCACCTCGTACATCCGGCGCCCGTACAGATGCGTGCCGACCGACCGCTCGACGCCGTTGACGAACCTGTGGACCTCCTCGTTGGGTTCGGCCCAGTCGAAGCCGCCCTGCGCGTCGGCGACGTAGCCGTCCAGCGAGGCGAACATCAGGTAGGTGAGCTTCGCCATCCCTCGACCCTACTGGCCGGAGGACGCCACCTTCCACAGGTAGCCGTCGGGATCGCTGAAGTAGCCGAAGTACCCCCACTGCGTGCCCGCAGGCTCCTTCACGACCTCGCCGCCGGCCGCGACGGCTGTCTTGATGACCTCGTCCACGGTCTCGCTCGAGTCCACGATGTAGTGGAACGACACGCCCCGGAACCCCGATCCCTCGGGCGAGACGCCCGCGTCGGCCGCGGCGGCCTCGCGCTCGTACAGGGCGAGCGAGGAAGAGCCCTCGCCGAGGTCGAGTCGGACGAAGTTCGGGTAGTCCTGCTCGATCGCGCAGCCAAGACCCTGCGCGTAGAACGTCTTGGATCGGTCGAGGCTCTCGACCCCGAGCATGATCGCGGTCACCTGCACAGGCATGGTCTGCTCCTTTCTCCGTCGGCTCGAACACCGTTACTCGTCTGACGGGTGGCGGCCCCGAGCTGTGACCCGCGCGGGATCCCATCGTAGGGCTCGGTGGCCGGCTTCCCGCAAGCCCGATAAACCGGGTCGGGAGTAGGGTGGATCGCGGGATCGATCGGTGGCTGGAAGGAGGCCGACGATGGACAAGGTCGTGCATTTCGAGATCCCGGTCGACGACACCGGGCGGGCCAAGGAGTTCTACGCCTCGGTCTTCGATTGGCAGCTGGTCGACGCGGACATGGGCGGCGGCAACATCTACACCACGCTGATGACCGTCCCCGTGGACGAGAAGACCCGGATCCCGACGGAGCCCGGGGCCATCAACGGCGGCATGATGCAGCGCTCCAAGGACACGCCGGCCCCCGTCATCACGATCGGCGTGGACGCGATCGACGACACGCTGAAGAAGATCGAGGCCGGTGGCGGCAGCGTCGTGCAGCCCAGAACCGAGATCCCCGCGGGGGCCTTCGCCTACTTCAAGGACAGCGAGGGCAACGTGGTCGGCCTGTGGGAGAACTTCTGACCCTGCGGCTGATACCTCCCGAACACGTGGTTGGGTCCTGGAGAGCCGCGAGGCCGTTTCTTGGAGGCACCGATCGCTTTATCGCTGGGCGGGCCAGCGGTTCGTCGGCTCGCCGCCGGCGAGATCGGCCGGTCGGCCCTCGACGCCCATGAGCCATCCGCGAACGTTCTCCCCGAGGTGGGGGACGAAGTATCCGCCCTCCTGGACGATGACGAGGCGCCGTCCGAGCGAGGCGACGCGACGGCCGACCTCCCAGTACGTGGGGCTCGTCAGCGCGAAGTCGGCGATGGGGTCCTGCCCGTAGGTATCGAGCCCGAGCGACACGACGACGACGGCTCCCCCGAACGCCGAGATGCGCTCGAGCGCCCGATCGAGCGCCGCGAGGTACGAGGCATCGTCGCAACCGGCGGGGAGGGGCAGGTTCAGGTTCGTTCCCTCGCCGGCTCCGGCGCCCGTCTCGTCGGCGTGGCCGGCGAAGTAGGGATACGCGCGATCCGGATCGCCGTGGAGCGATACGTACAGCACGTCGGCTCGTCCGTAGAAGATCTGCTGGGTGCCATTTCCGTGGTGATAGTCGACGTCCAGGATGGACACCGGCTCCCGGGTCTTCCGGACGAGGTCCTCAGCGACGACGGCTGCGCAATTGAAGAAGCAGTAGCCGCCGAACGCGGCGCGCGGCGAGTGGTGTCCGGGCGGTCTGCAGAGGCCATAGGCGGCGGGCTCGCCTGCCAGCACCAGGTCGGAGGTCGTGAGCGCGACGTCGACCGCGGCCCGCGCCGCCTCGTACGACCCGGGGACGATCGGGGTCATCGTCTCGAAACACCAGTAGCCGAGACGACCGAGGGGCGACACCGGCTGTCGCACCGGGCCCATGCCTTCGCGAAGCGACGGATGAAGCACGGTGTCGGGCACGGCCTGCGGGTTGACGCTCATCGTTCGCCAGTCCCGCCATGCGGTCTCGAGGTACCGCACCATGGCGGGCTCGTGCACGGCCTCGATGGGAGCGACCCCATGGTCGGCGGGCGGGTCGATCTCGAATCCGGCATCGGCCTCGAGGTTCTTGCGGATCTGCTCGGCCCGTTGCGGAACCTCGTACATGGGCAGCGGAACACCCTGCTGGATCTCCGTGTCGGGGTTGTGGAGCTGGTGTCTGGGCGAGTAGACGACGCGCAACGGAACCTCAGCGGTTCTCGGCGAGTCGGCCGAGCCCGGACACGCTCGAGGCGGCGCCTCCGCCGGGCGGCGTCAAGGCGCCGTGCCGAGGCTCGTGTACAGCTCGGGGTGACGGTTGGCCAGGTAGTCGTACGCCCCTCGCCGGGCGGCTTCCCGATCGAGGTCGATGGTCGCCGTGATCATCCCCTCCGATCGCTCGTCCATCTCGGCCACCACCATCCCCTCCGAATCCACGATCCGCGAGAGCCCGCAGAACTCGTCGTCCAACCCCGGGTCGTACCCGACGCGGTTGCACATCACGATCGGCAGGCGGTTCTCCAGGGCCCGGGCGCTGTAGATCGTCCGAACGAAGTTCTCGGGTGTCCCGACCGTGCCGCTTCCGGACCAATGGGCGGTCATGGTGAACAGCAGCTCCGCTCCCTGCAACGCCAACACCCGAGCAGGCTCGGGGAACTCCAGGTCGTAGCAGATCGGGAGCGCGACGCGGCCGACATCCGTGTCGAACACGCGCAGCTCTGGTCCGGGCGCGAAGAACGATTCGGTCGCGACGAAGAGGTGGCTCTTGCGGTACACGCTCACCACCTCGCCACGACGGTCGATGAACGCAGCGCTGTTGTGGGTGCGTCCGCCCGAGCCCGGCTCGGCGAACCCCACGATGCCGTTGACGCCGTGAAGCCGAGCGCGATCACGGAACCGGCGCATGTTCGGTCCGTCGGCCGTCTCGGCGACCTTTCGGAAGGTCTCTCCGAGCGAATATCCGGCGGCGAGAATGAGCTCGGGAAAGAGGACGACGTCGGCTCCTTCACGGACCGCGTCGTCGAACCACGAGCAGACCTTCTCGGTCGTGGCCTCTTGGTCCTCGAGCACGACCCCGATCTGGACCGCCGCTACTCGGACCTCACGGCCGCCTGGCATCGCCTCCGGTGCCTCCTCGCCGGGCTTGGTCCACGGTACGGATCGCCGATCAACCGTGTCAAGGCACGATCCGACGCCGACTGGTGCGCGAGCGCGTCGTCCGTGCACATAATCGCAAGGGTGCCCTTTTCGCGAGGGGAGCAGCGATGAGCGAGACCATCGTTCCGCCTGCGGGGAAGAAGCTCTTCGTCCGACAGTCCTCCGGTCTGGTCCGCGAAGTGAGCGTGGCCAATGCGCTCTTCTTCAACGCCGCGGCGTTCATGGGGACCGGTGTCGGATGGTACGCGACGTTCTATACCTTGGCGTTCGTCCCGATCGGCGTTGCCGGCTTCACGACCTACGGCTGGGCGGCGATCATCGTCGCCGGCGCCGCCCTCTTCCTCGGCCTCATCTTCGCCTCGCTGACGAGCGTGATGCCGAGATCGGGCGGCGACTACGTCTTCACGAGCCGCTTCATCCCCAGGGCCGGCCCCTTCCTCGGCTGGGTCGAGTCCTTCACGCTCGTGCTGGCCTCGCTGGCCATCGTGGCCTTCGAGATCCCTGTCGTCCTGCGCATGGTCCAGATCAGTGGCCTGGTCATCGGGATCGGCACGGGGAACGACTTCTTCCTGAACGCGAACGACTGGTACGCCGAGAGCGGCGTGATCACCAGCTGGCCGGGGTTCATCGCCTCGATGGTGGTCCTCGCGTTCATCTTTTGGGCCGTGATCCAGCCGACGCGGCGGCTCCACAAGATCGTGACCACGCTTGCCGTCATCGCGATCGGTTCGGCCGTCCTGATGTTCCTGTTCGGGATCGTGTTCCTGAACCAGGACGACTTCGCCGCGAACCTGCCGAAGTACACGGGCGGAGTCACGTACCAACAACTCGTGACGGCCGCCGAGGACAACGGCGTGCTCGGCCACGGCGTGCAGATCTTCAACTCCCTGTTCCCGTTCGTGATGGGCGTCGTCTTGCTCAACTACATCGGCTTCCAGTACAGCGCCTACATCGCCGGAGAGGTGCGAGGGAACATCAGACGCGGGGTGCTGATCGCGGTGCTGGGCGCGCTCGCCGTCGCCGTCATCACGAACTCGATCTTCGTCGATGCGGTGTCCAGGCGGGTAGGCGTGCCCGGCCAGCTCGGATGGGGCGTCCAGTTCTGGAGCGGTCTCCCCTCGACGCCGTTGGGGCAGCCGAACACCCTTCCGTTGGTGGCATCGATCGCCAAACCGGGTCTGTGGCCGATCTGGCTGCTGATCAGCCTCGGGGGAGTGATCTCACCGTTCGTGCTCTGTCCGGCCTACATCGCATTCATCAGTCGAGTATCACTCGCCTGGAGCCTCGACCGACAGGTGCCGGAGTGGTTCGGAAAGGTGAACGAACGACTGCGGGCGCCGCTCAACGCGATCCTCGTCTGCATCGGCATCGTCGGCGTCCTGATGATCCTGATGAACTTCCCGCTCCTGCCCGACAGCCTCGCCCCGCCGGAAGGCAGACTGAATCTGGTGGCGACGCTCTGGTTCAGCATCTTCATGGCGGCGTTGACCTGGATCATGCCCGCGGTGAACGGGATCGTCGCACCGTTTACCCGGCGCGACCTCGTGGCCAACGCTCCGTGGCGGTCGTGGTTACCGTTGTTCGGCGTGATCTGGCTCGTGTTCGCGGGGATCACGTATTGGTACGCAGCCATCAAGCCCGTCGCGGACTTCGTGGGTCGCGGACCCGGCGAGAGCGGGCTCCAGTACTACAACCGAACCGGTCTCACGTTCACGATCGGCGCGTTCGTGGTCGCGATCCTCATCTACATCGTGCAGGCGGTCCGGAACCGGGCCGCAGGGGTCGACCTGGGCATGATGTACCGGGAGATCCCGCCCGAGTAAGGCCGCCGGTTGGGCAAGCGCGCGATCCGACTGTACGTCGTCTCCGACATCCACGCATCGGAGAAGGCGTGGCGGAAGATGCTGAACGCGGCCAGGATGCGTCTGTACAAGGCGGATGCGGTGCTGTACGCCGGCGATCTCACCGGCAAGGCGATGGTGCCGGTCACACAGACCGACGAGGGGTACGAGGCCGAGCTGGGGGGTCAGCAGCGTGTCGCGCGCTCGGACCGGGAGCTCGCGCAGTTGGAACAGGACATCGCCAACCTTGGGTACTACGTCCTTCACACCACCGTCGATGAGATCGATCGCCTTCACGGCGATCCCGCCGCCCTCCACGACCTGTTCGTCTCCCATATCCGGCATCGCGTCGCTGACTGGTTGACCCTTGCGGGGGATCGGATGGAGGGGTCGGACGTCCCGATCTACCTCATCCCGGGGAACGACGACCCATACGACATCGACGACATCCTGGAGGGAAGCGGGTACTGCGTGAACGTCGACCATCGCGTCGTCGACATGGCGGGTGATCTCCAGGTGATCGGTTCCGGACAATCGAACCACACCCCCTGGAGGACCCCGCGTGAGGTTACGGACGACCGGTTCAACGAGGAGCTGACGCGCCTGGCCGAGGAGGCGCGGGACCCAAGCCGAACGATCCTCCTCACCCATTGCCCGCCCCACGGCTCAGGACTGGACGTCGCGCCGTTGCTGGATGAGAACATGCGACCGATCGTGTCGGCGGGGGATCTGCTCCGCGGACCGGTCGGCTCCACGGGTGTCCGGCAGGCGATCGAGACGTTCCGCCCGCTGCTCGGCCTGCACGGACACATCCACGAGTCCGGCGGCGAGGCCAAGGTCGGCCGGACCCTGTGCCTGAACCCGGGAAGCGAGGCAGCCTTCGGGATCTTACGGGGGTACGTTGTCGATATCGGGCCGGACGGGATCGAACGGTACTTTCGGGTGGAGGGATAGAGGTTGGCCGGCGTCGAAGACGCATCCGTCGCGTCCGGCGCGGATCCGCTCGACGAGGCCCTGAACCTCATCCGCGAGGCGACGGATGCCGGGATCCCGCTCCGGCTGGTCGGCGGGCTCGCGGTCCGTGTGCTCTGCCCGGACTTTCCCCCACGGGTCCGTGAAAACCAGGACCTCGACCTTGCCTCGACGTCGTCCGCTCGGCCGCATCTGACCGATCTCCTCGTCGGTCTCGGCTACGAGCCGGACCGCCGGTTCAACGCCCTGTATGGCCACAAGCAGCTGTACTTCGCGTCACCTCGAGATCGAGCCGTCGACGTGCTCGTGGACACCCTGGAGATGTGTCATCTGCTCGACTTCCGGGATCGGATCGAGCGGATGCCCATCACGCTCGACTTGACCGATCTGCTGCTGTCGAAGCTGCAGATCGTGCAGATCAACCAGAAGGACGTCCAGGACGTCGTCTATCTGCTCGCCGCCTATCCCGTGGCCGAGGGCGACGAGCCGGGCACGATCGGGCTCGATCGCATTCGGGCGATCGTCGCCGACGACTGGGGATGGTGGCGCACGCTCACCGGGACCGTGGATCACGTGCGCGAGCTCGTGGGCTCGCGCAACGGCGACCTCGTTCCGACCGGGGCGCGCCACGACGTCCCGAACGCTCTCACCGGCATCCGGAGCGCCGCCGACGCAGCGCCCAAGACGCTGCGCTGGAAGTTGAGGGCGCGGATCGGAGAACGCAAGCGTTGGTATCAGGTGCCTGACGAGGAGGGGCACGACTGAAGGTGCCGATCGTCGAGTCCTCGGACGGCTACGGTAGCGCCACGCTGAGCGACTCCTTCTTCTGCATCCGTCCGTAGTCGCCCTTCCCGTAGTCCCACGCGACGGCCTTGTCGGGAACCAGTCGCAGCACGACTCGATCCGGTTCCTTCAGCGCACCGGCGAGCCAGCGCTTCCCTTCCGCCTCGCCGTAGCGGGTGGCGATGCGCTCGAGCCACCGCCGGGCGTCCTTCTTCCACACCTCCGGTCGCCCGGAGGCGATCACCGCGCGGTACGGACGAGTCTCGTTCGCGATCGACACCGTGACCACAGAGCCGTTGGCGACGTCGGCTCCGGTTCGACGCACCTTTAGCCGCGTCGTGAACCAGAACGCTCCCTCGGCGTAGCAGAACCAGATCGGCCTGACCCGCGGATCGCCGTCGGGCCCGGTGGTCGCGAAGTGCGCGAGGTGTGCTTCTCCCAAGAACGTCTCTAGATCCTTGCCCGCCAGCGGCAACGCCCCCACCTCCTACTCCTCGGCTCCTCGTACTATGCGACGAGCACCGCCTATCTGGTCAGCCCTCACGGAGATGCCGCCGGCTCGCTCACCGGCGACGTCGACGACCGGAACCGCTCGTGCAATCCTGCACGCGTGGGTCGACGTCGCTCATCCCGGTCTCTCGGCGCCGTCAGGGCGGTCTTCGCGAACTTCGAGCTTCGGCGGGTGGAGCTCGCCTACCTGTTGTTCTACATCGCCAGGTGGGGGATGCGGGTGGCCATCCTCGTCTTCGCCTTCGAGCGCGGCGGGGTGGAGGAGACCAGCCTCGTGGCGGTGACCATGGAGGTCCCCGCCGCGGTCGTCGCCCCGTTGGCGGCCGTGATCGGCGACGAGATCCGCCGCGATCGGGCGCTCCTCGCCGGGTATGCGGTGCAGTCGGCGGCCCTGGCCGGAACCGCCGGAGCGATCTACGCGGACGCACCCGTTGTCATCGTCTACGGCCTGGCCGCGGTCGCGACGGGCTGCATGACGCTGACGCGTCCGGTGCAGTCGGCGTTGTTCCCGCAGCTCGCGCATTCGCCTGACCAGCTCGTCGCCGCGAACGTGGTCGCCGGGTCGATCTCTGCCGCGATGGCGTTCGTCGGCCCGGTGACATCTGGTGTCCTGCTCGCCATCGGCGGAGCGGGGCTCGCCACGGCCGGGTTCAGCGGACTGCTCCTGATCTCGGCCCTGCTCGTCGTCCGGCTCGAGCCGCATCCACCATCTGCGAAGATCGGTGGTCATCCCCTCCACGAGGCCGCCGCAGGGTTCCGCTCGGTCGCCCGCGAGCCCGACCAGCGTCTCGTCGTCGGCCTCCTGGTCGGCCAGTCGTTCGTCCGCGGGGCGGTGGACGTGCTGGTGGTCGTCCTCGCGCTGGAGCTCTTCGAGCTGCCGCCCTCGGCCGTCGGGTTCCTCGCGTCGGCGCTCGGCGCGGGAGGATTGCTCGGAGCGCTATGGGGGTTGCGGCTGGTCGGCAGGCCTCGCCTCGCCGCCGCGCTCGCGTTGGGCCTGCTCGTCTACGGGTTTGCGATATCGGCCGTCTCGATCGCCGTGGCGGCCGCGATGGCTGCCGCGATCCTCGTCGGCGCCGGGTCGGGCCATTCACTCGCCGACATGGCCGGACGGACCATCCTCCAGCGCGTGGTGCCCGACCCCATCCTCGCTCGGGTGTTCGGCGTGCTCGAGGGGCTGCATCAGGTGGGTGTGGCCGCAGGGTCCGCGGTGGCGCCGCTCCTGATCGCCCTCTTCGGGATCCGGGGAGGGGCCCTGGCCGCCGGGCTCCTGCTCCCCACGGTGATCCTGATCCTGCGGGGCCGCATCCGGGCTCTGGACCGCAGGACTCCCTCCATCCCCGAGCGCGAGCTCAGGGTCCTGCGCTCGGTGGACCTGTTCGCCTCACTCCCCGCCCCCGAGCTGGAGGGGCTCGCCGCCCGTCTGACGGAGGCCCAGGCTGCGCCGGGTACGGCCGTCGTTCGCGAGGGGGAGATCGGCCATCACCTCTACCTGATCGAGGACGGGCAGCTCGAGGTCGTCCACGAGGGCCGACCGGTGGCCACGCTCGCGCCCGGCGACTACTTCGGGGAGATCGCGCTCCTGCGCCACATCCCGCGCACGGCGACCGTGGTGGCGAAGACGCCTGTGACCCTGCTCTCGCTCGAACGCGAGGGCTTCCTCGAGGAGGTCACGGGTCATCCCGTCGTCCGCAAGGCGGCGGCCGTCACCGCTCAGAAGCGCCTGCAGCAGGGGGAGGACATCGACGCCGGGGCCGGGCAGCCGTGACCCGTTCCACGTTCGCGTTGATCCACGGCGCGGGCGACGTCGGCTGGTACTGGCACCTGGTCGGGGCCGAGCTGCTCGAACGCAGCCATGACGCGGTCGCTCCCGACCTGCCGTGCGACGACGATGCCGCGGGGCTCGCCGAGTACGCGGACGCCGTCGTCCAGGCGATCGGCGACCGATCGCCGCTGGTCGTGGTCGCGCAGTCGCTCGGAGGCTTCACGGCGCCGCTCGTGTGCGATCGCGTGCCGGTCGAGCTGTTGGTGCTCGTCGCCCCGATGATTCCCGCGCCTGGGGAGGCGCCGGACGACTACTGGTCGAACACCGGATACGGCGAGGAGGTCACCGAGCGGTACGGGGACGAGGTCGCGCTCTTCTATCAGGACGTCCCGTCTCAGCTCGCGTCCGAGGCGATTCGACGGGGCCGAACGCAGTCAACGACCCGGATGGGCGAGCCGTCACCGCTCAGGTCGTGGCCCGACGTTCCGACGCGCGTGCTGCTGTGTCGTGACGACCGGCTCTTCCCCCCGGCCTTCGTTCGGCGCGTCGCGCGGGAGCGCCTCGGCATCGTGCCCGACGAGATGGACGGGGGACACACGCCAGCGCTGAGCCATCCGAAAGAGTTGGTCGACCGTCTCGAGGCCTACGCGGCCGAGGAGGCCTAGCCGAGCCCGTCTAGCGAAACGCCCGGGGATACGGTTGTGCCGGATCTGCCGGACGCATGGAGAGGAGGGCCGATGACCGCATGGACCGAGGAGGAGCTGGGGCGCATCGGCGGGGCGGAGGAACTGCAGCTCGCCTCCGAACGCCCGGACGGCACGCTCCGGCCGTTCGTGACGATCTGGGTCGTGCGCGTGGGGGACGAGCTCTACGTCCGCTCCGCCCACGGCTCCTCGAACCCGTGGTACGTCCGGGCGAAGGCCAGCGGTGCCGGTCGCGTTCGCGCCGGAGGCCTGGAGCGCGACGTCGGGGTCGAGGACGCGACTCCCGGCCGGGAAGCCGACATCGACGCCGCCTACCACGCGAAGTACGACCGGCACGGGCCCGAGATCGTGGGAACCGTCGTGGGTCCGGAGGCTCACGCCACGACGATCAGGCTCGAGCCGCGTTCGACGAGCGCGTAGGCATGGACGCTCCACCGACCGAACGCGATCAGCGCGTCACCCCTCTCGAGCTCTTCTTCGACCTCGTGGTCGTGTTCGCGTTCACGCAGGTGACTCAGCTCATGTCCCGAGACCTCACCTGGCGTGGGATCGGGCATGGACTGCTCGTGCTCGCCGCGATCTGGTGGGCATGGACCGGCTACGCCTGGCTCACGAACGCGCTCGAACCCGAGGAGGGGCCGGTCCGCGCGGGGATGTTCGCGGCGATGGCGGCGATGCTCGTCGCCGCGCTCGCCGTCCCGGGCACGTTCGGCGCCGATGCGGCGCTGTTCGGCGTCGCCTACGTGATCGTGCGCGCGCTGAACCTCGTGCTCGACGCGATGGCCGGAACACGCGACCCCGACCTGTTCCTGGCGCTGCGGGGGTTCGTGCCCACGGCCACGATCGGGGCGGTGGTCATCCTGGCGGCCGGGTTCTTCCACGGAGTCGCGCAGACGGTGTTGTGGGTCGTCGCGCTCGCGTTCCTTTACGGGGGAGCCCTCGTCGGGCGTGGGCGAGGCTGGCACATCTCACCCGCGCACTTCGCGGAGCGACACGGGCTGATCGTCATCATTGCGCTCGGCGAGTCGATCGTCGCGATCGGCGTCGGAGCGTTCGGCCTGTCCCTGACCCCGGGCATCATCACGGCCGCGGTCCTGGCCGTGATCGTGATCGCCACGCTTTGGTGGGCCTACTTCGACGTCATCGCCATCCTCGCGCAGCGTGAGCTCTCGAGAACGAGCGGCGCCGTCCGGGCGCGACTGGCGCGCGACATCTACAGCTACCTGCACATGCCGATGATCGCGGGGATCGTCCTGTTCGCCCTCGGTCTCAAGACGACGATCGCGCACGTCGGCGAGCCGCTGGGCGCGGTGCCCGCCGCGGCGCTCTGCGGCGGCCTTGCCATATATTTCCTCACGCACGTGGTCCAGCGGATACGCCTGGTCCACTTCATCCGCCACTCATCGGACGAGCGCCCCGGCTGGATCGGCCCCGGGCGGCTCGTGGCGGGCCTCGCCATGCTGGCGCTGATCCCCGCCACGCTCGTCGTGCCGGCGCTCGCTTCCCTCGCGTTCGTGACGGCGGTCTGCTGCGCGCTCATCGCCTGGGATGTCATCCACTACCGCGAGCAGCGCTCCGAGGTTCGGCGAGCGCGCTAGACCGGCGTGCTCGCCGGACCGAGAGCCATCCGGCTCGATCTCGGCGAGCGGACGCGGGGACGACCAGGCTCTCCTCCTGATGGTGGTCGTCCTGGCTCACGCTTGATCGTCGTTGTGCCCGCCCTGGTCGTACCCGTTCTCGGCCTTGGTTGACCCCGTCCCAGCCTTGGTCGTTCCCTTGCTGGCCTTGGTCGTTCCCGTCTTCGCCTTGGTCGTTCCCTTGCTGGCCTTGGTCGTTCCCTTGCTGGCCTTGGTCGTTCCCGTCTTCGCCTTGGTCGTTGCCGGTCTCGCCTTGGTTGTCTCCGTTCTCGCCTTGGTCGTTCCGGGTCTCGCCTTGGTGGTTCCCGTTCTGGCTTTGGTCGTTCCCGTTCTCGCCCCGATCGTCGTGACGACCATGATCCTTCGACTCACCACCGTTCGGCCCCCGTCGGTCGCCGGGGTCGCCCTCGATCCCGGAGGGGGCAGCGGCGGGGAGCGATGAAAACACCGTTGGAACCGGATGCTGTGGGGCGCGTTCCTGCGGCGGCGGTTCAGCGGTCGGCGTGGTGAGGGGGACGCGCGCCGGAGGTTCGTCCGCGCTCGGCGCGCTCACCGTCAGCACAAGGCTCGCGGAAGCGGTCACCGCGACCGTCGTCGCCACGGCAACGAGTTCGGTGTGGTTGCGAAACGCGTTCACGAGATGCTCTCGGATGAGGTCCGCTTTCGCGGACAGCAGCGATCCGCCCAAGCCCTGGAAAGCGTTCAGCGTGGCACCCGATCGGAGCGCGGGCACGAGCCCCCACGCGACGGCCCCGCCGACGCCTTCGGCGATCAGGGCGTGCAGGAGTCCGGCCATCACCGTGCCCGAGACACCGCGCTCGATGCGACCGAGCGCGCCGGCGGGCGTGTGATCGCCGACGGCGATCAGCACGGCGTCGGGTGCGAGATCTCGAACGTGCTCGAGCGAGGCGCAGAGATCGGCCTCGACGACGATCGCGTCCGGCTCCTCCGCCGAGACGGCATCGACCAGCGCGTCCTCCGTCTCGGCGACGGCGACGATGTCAAAACCACTCGATCCGAGCCGAGCCTCCACGTTGCCGAGGCTTCCCGCGGTGATCACGCTGAGCCGGCCGCTGGGTGGCCTCGCGGCAGCCTGCGGCGATGGGGAACGTTTGAGGATCGACATGGTCGCTGGCTCCCGGTGGGCGGTCGTACACCACTTCCTACGGAAACCACCCACATGAGTACCATCGCGTGCGCCGGCGGTCACGTCGCATGATGGTCCTACTAGCCGATACGACGCGGCCGTCACCATTCGGACTATCGATGCACGCCCTTGGTCCGTGCGGCGTTCGCATCGTCAGCAGGTCTCTCTCCCATGCGCTTTCGCGGTACGGCCTCCCGATGGGTCCAAATCCCGCGCGGCCCACGGCGCGATGTGGGGCAGGGCCTCAGCGCTCAGGCGACCTCTCGACGATGACACCGGGCGAACTCCTGGAGCCGGATCTGACAGATCGCACAGAGTTCGTCGGGACGTACGATCGCCTGCCCGCCGACGAATGCGCTGAGATACAGACGCGCCAGGTGCTGAGCGCATCGCGGGCACAGTGACGGGTGAGGGATGTGGCGGGTCGTATCCGAAAGGCTACGAAGCCGATCGTCGCGGGTCAATCGCCCAACTTGGGCACGGCTGAACGGTGGACCTACTGCCAGGGGAGTCCGCGCGTGGCGTGCAGCATGATCTGCGCCGTCGCTCCGATTCCAGTGGCCGCTCAAAGCGGAGCGGTTGGGTCACTGGTCGTCGTCCCACCGTCGTTGTCTTCGCCTTGGTCGTCGTTGTCCCCGCCCTGGTCGCCAGCTGATCCGTTCTCGCCCTGGTCATCCTGTCCTTCGCTGGCCGCACCTTCGTTGCCCTGGTCGTCGCCGTCGCCCACCTCGCTGGCCTCGCCCTGGCTCTGATCATCCTCGTCCTGGTTGACGCCCTGATCGTCCTCACCCTTTCCATGGGGGTCGTCGTGCTGGCCTTGAACGTCCCCGTTCTGGCCGTGAGGATCCTCGCTCGTGCCGTGATCGTGGTTGCCTTGGCTCACGACCTGGCCGTCGTTGCCTTCGTTCACGACCTGGCCGTCGTTGCCTTCGCTCACGACCTGGCCGTCGTTGCCTTCGTTCACGACCTGACCGTCGTTGCCTTCGTTCACGACCGGACCATGGTGACGACCATGATCCCTGAAGGAACCGCGGTTCGGCTCCCGCCGAGCGCCGGTCTCGCGATCGATCCGGAAGGGACCAAGGGGGGACTTCGTCAGTGACACAGCGAAGACGAAAGGCTCCGGCGCGCGCTCCTGTGGCGTACGTTCCATGGCGTGCGCGGGAACGGGGACGCGCGCCGGACCTTCGTCGGTGCGCGGCCCGCCCAGCGTCAGCAGAACGCCCGCGGAAACGGTGACCGCGACGGTGCTCGCCCCCGCAACGAGCTCCGCGTGGTCGCGAAACACGTTCAGCGCGTTCACGAGGTACTCCCGCAGGAGATCCAGTTTCGCGTATAGCAGGGGACCGACCACGGGCTGCGGGACCTGGAGCGTGGCCCCCGACTGGAACGCGGGCACGAGCCCCCACACGGACGCCGCCCCGACGCCCTCGGCGATCAGGGCATGCAGGAGTCCGGCCATCACGGTGCCCGAGACACCGGGCTCGATGCGACCGAGCGCGCCGGCGGGCGTGTGATCGCCGACGACGATGAGCACGGCATCGGGTGCGAGATCTCGAACGTGCTCGAGCGACTCGCAGAGGTCGGCGTCGACGACGATCGCATCTGGCTCGTCCGCCGAGACCGCATCGATCAACGCGTGCTCCGTTTCGGCGACCGCGACCACGTCGAACCCGCTCGTGCCGAGCCGAGCCTCGAGGTGGCCGACGTGGCCCCCCGTGACCACTCGGAGGCGGTCGCTGCGAGGCGTCGACCCGAACGCCGGTGGCGGTGGCAAGGGGGGGCGTTCGAGGATGGACATGGCTGCGGGCTCCCGGTAGGCGAAGACCGTTGAGTACCATCCCGCTTGCCACTCGTCATGTCGCACGATGGCTCTACGGGTCTGTCACGACGCGGCCTATGCGGCCATCACCCGTTCGGACTATGCGCACCCCCGCCCGTCCAGGTCGCACCGGGTGGCGTTCTGCCTCGGTACATGCCTAGGCGAGGGGTCCTCTCATCACCCCCTCATGACCGCGGTCGCAACATCTCAACCGTGTCCTCGCGGAAGGAGGGACCGATGCTCAGGAAGGTTGCCTCGGCAACCGCCGCGATCGCCATAGCGGCAGGAACGGCAGTCCTGTGGAGTGGACTGGCGACCGCCGGCTCTGCCCGCCCCGGGAACGAGGCCGCACGTTCGGGGACGGCCAAGCCGATCCGATTCGAGCAGCACGATCTGTACATCGAGTACAACGCGACCGACGGGGACGCCGGTCTGCAACTCGGCGCCGATGCCGAGAGCTGGAAGCGATTCGCGCTCTACGACACCGAGGGCAGGGTGCTCATCCACATCGGTTCGCGGGGTCGGCTGCGTCGCCCCTTCGGTCTGAGCGAGTTGTTCCTGGAGGCGAGCGAGCCGTCGTTCACGGAGGTTCCGTTCGCCACGTTCAAGAGGCGCTTCCCCGAAGGGACGTACCGCTTCAGGGGCGTCACCGACGATGGGCGCAGGCTGGTCGGGAAGGACGAGCTGACGCATCTGATCCCGGGAGCGCCGAAGGTGACGTCTCCGACGGAAGGTGACCTCGTCGACCCCACCGGATTCACCGTCTCATGGGAGCCCGTGACCAAACCGGCGGGCGTCCACATCGTCACTTATCAAGTCATCGTGGACCAGGGCGATCGGGAATTGAGCATGTACGTGCCACCCGATGTGACCAGCGTCACGATTCCCGGTGAGTTCCTCGAGCCCGGAACCAAGACCGGTGGAGAGGTTCTAGCGCGGGACGTGAGCGGTAACCAGACGATCACCGCGCTCCCGTCGTTCCGCACTGGGGGATGAACCGAAAGACGCAGTCGAGGGACATGCCGCGAACACGCTCAACCAGCGAAGAGGGACGCGGGGATGCCCCGGACCCCCGGGCTGCACGCGAACACGCTCCCCGCCAGCGGCTCCTCCGCGATCTGGGCTTCCGTCAGCGTCTCGGTGGCGGAGGTGATGAAGAGGGTGCGGTGGTCGGGACCACCGAAGGTGCAGCTGGTTCCCCGGGAGACGGGTAACGAGATGATCCGGTCGACGCCGCCATCCGGGTCATACCGGACAACACGTCCGTAGACGGGCTGGGCGCTCCACACGAACCCGTGCTCGTCCACCGTCAGGCCGTCGGGGAAGCCTCCGCCATCGGGCGGAAGCGTCACGAAGGTTCGCCGGTTCGCGATCGTTCCGGTCTCGGCGTCGAAGTCGTAGGCGTGGATCGCGTAGCGGAAGCTCTGCGTGTGGTAGATCGTGCGGCCGTCGGGGCTCCAGCCCGTCCCGTTCGAACAAGCGACCTCGTCGATCATGCGCGTGACCCGCTGATCGGGATCGAGTCGGTAGACGGCCCCCGTGGGCGCCAACCAATCATCGGCGCTCATAGTGCCCGCCCAGAGACGTCCCTGCGGATCGCACCGGGCGTCGTTGAACCGATTCCCCGGCCGGTCGGGCTCGGGATCGGCGAGGAGCTCGAGGTGATCGGTCTCCGGCTCGTAGAACGCCAATGTCTTGCGAAGCGACAGGACGAGGCCACCCCGTTCACGGAGCGATACGGAGGTCACCAGATCCGGCAGCCCGAAGACGCGATGGCGACGGTCGGACGGACGGTAGGCGTGGATCGCCTGCCCGGCGATGTCGACGAAATAGAGCTCTTGCGTGCGTTGGCTCCAAACCGGCGATTCCCCGATCTCGGCGCGCGCGCGAAGGACGACCGAGATGTCGAGTGTCGTCGGCTCGATCTCGTGGGGCCTGCCCGTCCGATTCATTCGATCGCCTCGTTCCTGCGTATCGACGATAGCAATGCGATCCGAGGGGTTGGCGGAGGGCCGAATATGGCCCCGCCGATCGGGGTACCTACACTGGCGATGATGCGAGTCGAACGATTCGCCTTCGGATCGATCCAGGTGGACGGGACGACCTACGACCACGACCTCGTGATCGATCGGGGTCGGGTTCGGAAGCGGAAGAAGGGGCCGTCCAAGCCTCTCCGGTCGCGGTTCGGGCACACGCCACTGTCGTTGGACGAGGACATCCCCTGGGACTGCCGGCGGCTCGTGATCGGGAGCGGTGCCGCCGGCGGCCTCCCCGTCGTCGACGACGTCGCCCAGGAAGCGAGCCGTCGGGGTGTGGAGCTGATCGTCCTTCCGACGTCCGAGGCGATTCAGGAGCTCGAACGAGCACCGGCAGGCACCAACGCGATCCTGCATGTGACCTGCTGACGCGCCGATCAGACGAGTGTCACGATGCCCGCGGGCTCGACCGTCACCCGGCGGGCAGCGATCGTCCCGCCGGCCCTGCGATCCGCGTGGGGGTTCCAGACCCGAACCTCGACGCCGTCGCGGCGCCGGATCGTCGAGAGCTCGACGTCGAAGTCGGCGACCTCGAGCAGGGTCCCGAGCGGCGGGAAGGCGCCGCCGCCTGCGACGGGCGCTTCGAGCAGCGGGAGCGCGAACCGCTCCCAGGGGCGGAGCAGAGCATCGCGCGTGGCGGCCGCCTGGATCCCGAGCGAGAATCGCGTCTCGCCGAACATCTGAGCGCCGGGCGTAGGGGTCGCGGGACCCGCCGGCCACGGCCTCGTCGCGAGCCGCTCGCGGCTGATCGTGCCGACGCAGCGCAGGAGCGTGACGGCGATCTCGCGCCCGTCGGCTATTTCGTACTCGAACACGCCCTCGTGGAACACGGCCCTGCCGCCCGCGAGCACGACGTGTCGTGCCGGCCACGTCGGGGACGGGGACTCCTCATTGCCGCCCTCGCCGACGAGGGATCGCTCGACGAGCTCGAACGGCGCGCCGGCGATCGCTCGCGTTACACGGGACGGAAGGCCGACGTGCAGCCGAAGACGGTGGTCGGGCCTGTCGTTCCGGACGACGCCCTCGAGCCGCAGGAATGGCTCACCGGGTCGTCGTGTCACCCGGATCTCGACCACGAGCCCGTCCCATCTCACCGTGAAACCGTCGGCCGAGAGCTCGACGCGCTCCGGCGGGGCGGCGATCTGCGACACGTCCTCGGGGCAGAAGGTGTAGAGGTCCCCGACGTCCGGCTCGTCCAGGAGCCGGATCCGTACGCCGTCGGCGGAGGCGCCCCCGGCGATCCTATCCAGCTGGACGTGCGCGAGCGCCGGCTCGGGGATCTCGTCCACGACCGCGTAGCCGAGGGCCGGGACGCCGTCGCGTTCGAACGGCGAGGGGTTGAACCGGAGCGTCCCTCGGGCGCCGACCTGCTCGCCGAGCGCCGTCAGCGCTCGTTCTGCGATCGAGGACGCGAGTCGCCTTGCGTCCGCGAACCGGGCGTCGACGTCGATCGCGACCTGGTCGTGCGAGCAGCCGCAGGCCGAGTCGTGCGCGCCGTTCCACAGGAGCAGGGTCCACGCTCGTCGCAGGTCCTCCTCGGGCGCGCGGAACCCCGGCACGAGCGCCGCAAGCGGCTCGGCATATCGCTCGAGGAGCGCCTCGACGCGTCCCCGTTCGCGCTTCTGGTGCACGCGCGCGGAGTACACGTTCGGCAGGAGGTGTGCACGAGCGCCCGAACGGAGCTCGCCGATCCAGACCGGCAGGTCGTCGCTCGCCTCGAGCGCCTGCACGTGCGACGCAACGCTGCCTACCCGCACGTCGAGGTCCTCTGGCAACGGTGCACGCTCGAGCCGGGACGGCAGCGTCGCATCCGGTCCGGCGTGGTCGTAGCCGACCATCACGACGATGCGACCGTCCTGCGTGTAGGGGAGCAGGCGCGCGACCTCCGTGCCGAGCGCGGTCGCGAGCGACTCGGGGTCCTCGGTCCGCAGCAGCGACGAGCCGCTCGAGTAGCCGAGCGGGAGCGATTCGGTCAGGACCTCGCTCCCGTCGGGCGAGCGCCAGCGGAACGTGGAGGTGCCGATCGCGCTCGGGACGCCACGCCACACCATCGCCCGCTCGATCCCGGCGAGCCGGAGGATCTGCGGCATCTGCCCGATGTGTCCGAACTGATCCGGCATGTAACCGACCTCGAGCGTCCGGCCGAGCGAGCGTGCCCGTTCGATCCCCATCTCGAGGTTGCGGATGAGTGACTCGCCCGAGGTCAGGAACTCGTCCATCTGGGTGACCCACGGACCGGCGGACAGGCGCCCCGCCGAGACCGCGCCGGCGATGTCCCGCGAGCGCTCCGGGCGGCGCTCGAGGTAGTCATCGATCATCGCGGTCTGTCCGTCGAGATGGAAGTGAGGGAACCCCTGGGCGGTGAGGTCGAGGAGCGTGTCCATCATCCCGACGAGCCGCTCGGAGAAGACCGAGAACGGCTCGTACCACTCGCGGTCCCAGTGCGTGTGCGGAACCAGCGTGACCCGCGTCGGCGCAACCATGGTTGGCACTGTAGTCAGCGGCGGGCACATCGAGCGGAGCGTTGGAACCGGGGCGCAGGGCTCAGGCGTGCGGGCCGTTGGGCGAACCCGAGCAACCCTCCCCGGACCGGGCACGTTCTCTCTTCGGAGGAGAGCTGCTGAGGACCGCAGAGACGGAGCGATGGTTCCCTGCGACGAGCGTCAGCATCACGAACACGTTCCGGATTAGTTCCTCGCCCCCAGACTCAGGGGTCCTGGCCGCCTCCCACCTCGGCCCGCTCTGCCCGCTCTGGCGATGGTGCCGGAGATGTCGGTGCGGGGGGGCGTCTCCACATGAGGTCACCTACGGGAGCGAGGACGGAGACCCAGAAGCCGGCGACCGCCGCCCCGGACACGACGTCGACGAAGTAGTGCTTGTCGGTCGCCATCACCGATAGCGCGACGGCACTAACCAGCACGATGGCGACCGCCACCGCCAGAGGGAGCAGGTCTCGATGTCCAAAGAGCCAGATGATGACAACGAGCATCGCGAACACAGCCGCCGCGACGGCCACATGTGAGGACAAGAAGGCGCGATTCCACCGTTCGCCGATCGGGGTGATGGGCGTCACGTGCACGAGCAGCCTCTTCAAGACCTCGACCGTTGCAGTCGTCACCAGGACTGCCGCGATCAGCAACACACCGGGCCGAACGTCTCCTCGGCGGAACCACGCCCACGCACCGACGCCCAGGATCAGTGCCGCCGCACCTTTGCGAGAGCCAGGGAGAGCGGCCATGTGCTCGACGATCTTCATCCCTTGCGACGGATGTGGTTGCCGAATGTGGTCCCAGAGCCAGACGTCGAAGGGCGATGGTCCGTCGAGGAGAAGGAGCGAGAGCCGCAGGATGAGGAACGTGACGAGGCACAGCGCGGCCGCGACGATCGAGGTGCGCAGCACCCGCCGGTCCACGTTGGCGATCAGTCGCGGGGTGTGGGCCATCGGCGAAGCCTACGCCGCCGACCGATCCTCGTGGTAGTGCATGCGGCGTATGTCGCGTACACGATCTCGCCCCGCCGAGCGGCGACGCCGGCATGGCGACGCGTGCAGGACGGCGTCCTACAGGCCCAGGTCTCAGCCTGAAGGCTGCATCACGGGTGCCCCTAGCTGCTGCATGATCCAGCGAGCCTCAGGTGTGTCGGCATGAACCGCGAGCAAGTGAACCATCACGCAATCGGGTCCCCATATCGGGAACTCCTGGTCGCACACGGGACACCTTGCGAAGCTCCCCAACTCGGCCTCCCTCCAGTGCGGGAAAGAGCGTCCAACCAAGAGGCTTCCACAACGAGTTGGCCTTTCGATGGCCAGAGTGTGTCGCGTCGGGGAACGACAGGACCGCCCTGGAAATCACGGCGGAGCGGGAAATTGTCCCTGCCCTCGGGGGTCACACGACGGCCGATCGACGTGCGGAGCTCAGAGGGAACCTGCCCGGTCTCCGCGCGGACGACACGGCAGAGGTGACTCTGATCGGCAAAGCCGACGTCTGCAGCGAGCCTGGCCAGGTCGTCCTCGCCGCCCGCAAGCCGCTCGACCGCGGCACGCGCGCGGAGGCGCATGCGATGACGGGAGATCGTGTGACCGGTCACGGCCCGAAAGATGCGGCTGAGATGATGGGGGGAGACCGCAAGCGAGCGCGCGAGCTGCGGCAGCGAGCAGCCTGGATCCGCGGCGAGCAGCTCGCGAGCGTCGGCGACGATTGCCCGGCGGGCCCGGGCCGTCGCGGGTCGGCCGGCGACGACGCGTTCTGGATCGATCTGTTCGAGCGCTGCTGCAGCGACTGAGATCGCCCGTTCCGTGAGCGTCTCAGGATCGACGCCTCTGTCCGCTCCGGCGAGTAGCAGCCGATGGGCCAGGTCGAGTGGCGGCGGGATCGGCAGGGGGTCCCTAGGGAGTGTCGGCTCGCCGCCCCCGATCGATGCCGCGAGCGCAGGATCCAGAACGATCGCGGTGCAGTCGTCTCCGCTCCGCTGCGGGTGACGGAAGCGTTCCTCCTCGCCCGGCTCCATGAAGTAGGCGACCGTCGGATCTAGCAGCGCCACGACTCCTTCGACGCTGCGTTCGAAGCAGCCGCGTCGCACCAAGACGAGAGCGTGTTGGGAGCCGACCCCGGTCTCCTCGTCTTTCCCACCCGGGGTGCGGCAGGCGACGTCCTCGATCGCGACCCCGCCTGTTTGGAAGACCCGACGCCTGATCAACATCGTCGCTCTCCAGCGTTCGAGCACGAACATCCAAGACCGGGGCCCCGGTTCCGGGGACGCTTGGCCGGATGGATATGCTCGTGACACTCCTTGCGGGCCAGGCGATGGCGAGCATGGACGGCGAGATCCTGGTGATCGCCGCGCCGAGTCTCCGGGCGGACCTGCATGCCTCCGCGGCGCAGCTTCAGCTGATCGTGGCGGTGTACGCGCTCGCCTTCGGGGCGCTCGTGGTGTTGGGGGCGCGTCTCGGCGACGTGCTCGGATACCGCCGCGCCTACATATTGGGCGTCGCGGCGTTCACACTGGCATCGCTTACCGGTGGACTTGCGCCGAGCGCGACCATCCTGATCGGCGCGGTCGCGCTTCAGGGTGCCGCCGCGGCGGTGATCAGCCCACAGGTGCTCTCGATCATTCAGCTCCACTTTCAAGGTGACGCCCGCGAACGCGCCATCGGGGCCTATTCGATGGTCCTCGCCGCCGGGGTGGCTGCAGGCCTGGTCCTCGGCGGCCTGCTCATCACGGCCGATCTGCTCGGCGCAGCGTGGCGCCCGGCGCTCCTCCTGAACGTCCCCCTCGGCGCCATCGTGTTGCTCGCGGCTCGGTCTCACCTGCCACGAGTCGCGGGACAAGCACAGGCGCAGCTCGACCCGGCCGCCGCTACAACGCTGTCGGTGGCGCTGCTGGCTCTGATCGTGCCGCTCACGCTCGGCCGGGATGCCGGCTGGCCGATCTGGGTCTGGCCTTTCTTCGCCCTCTGCGCGACGGCCCTGGTTGTGTTCGTGCGCCTCGAACGACACATCGCTGCCCGGGGCAGGCATCCTCTGCTCGATCTCCACGTCCTGACCGTACCCGGGGTCGCGCCGGGGATCGTCGCGGTGGCGCTGGTCATGGCCTGCTATGCGGGCTTCCTCTTCAGCCTCACGCTTCACTTGCAGGGAGGCCTCGGATACTCCCCGCTGGCGGCGGGGCTCGTCTTCGCCACCTATGCGAGCGGCTTCGGGACGGCGAGCCTGACCTGGAC
This sequence comes from Actinomycetota bacterium, assembly GCA_046731295.1. Taxonomy (GTDB): domain Bacteria; phylum Actinomycetota; class UBA4738; order UBA4738; family HRBIN12; genus DASSJM01. Next base: position 8,265 of record JBKPKU010000015.1, on the reverse strand, counting down.
CCGATGCCCCAGGGCCGCCCGCGACCGTCTCCCCATCGCCGGAGCGCTCGTGTTGGCCGCGACTTTGTTGGTCGTTGGTCGGGTCGCGTCCGGGGACGCCTGGCCGGTGGTACCGGCGATCCCGCTGCTGTTCCTCGCGGGCGCCGCCCATGCGTGTGCGTTCAGCCCGCTTACGGCTCGCCTCACCGACGTCGTTCGGAGCGAGCAGGCGGCGGATCTCAGCGGGCTGGTCTTGACGGCGAGCTTGATCGGTCAGGTCATCGGCGTCGCCGGCTTCGGCGGCGTCTACTTCAGCGCCGGATCGCACGGTTCGGCCCACGCGTTCGCCGTGACAATCATGGCCCTCGGCGGGACGCTGATCGGGGTAGCGGTTTGTGCCTATCTCGCGCAAAGAGCACCTCACCGGACATAACGTCGCCGGGGCGCGCTGTGTGAGAACCGTCAAGGTGCCTGGGGGAGGCTCGCTGATGCGTGAGCGCCTGGCGCTCGCCGAGCTTGTGGACGAGGGTCGACGTTGAGTCGCTCCCCCTTGCCTCTCGCGACGTCCTCAGCAACGATCCTTGGGGTCCTGGAGCAGGGAGGGCGTTATGGCCAGACGGTCCATGTTCGTTGTGATCCCCGTGGTCACTTTCTTGTCTCTGCTCATAGCTGTGCTCACGTTCGGTACAGCCTCTTCCCAGGTCCTGACCACGTTGTCGCTGAACCTGCGGCGGAGCCAGCCTGATGCCGTCATCGATGGGGGGAAGCCGGGACCGAGCATCGGCGACGTCGCGTTCATCAAGGCTCTTCTCACAGACGACGCCGGAAATCAGGTCGGGGCGATCATCGCCCAGGTGTCCAGGTTCTCAACGGCCGGTAGCGAATCGCACGCCGAGGGGACCATCACGCTCAAACAAAGGGGAACGCTGATCTTTTCGGGAAAGCTCAATCTGAGTGGGCGGACGGAGAATCAAGGAACGATCGCAATCGTGGGCGGTACGGCCGACTTCGAGGGAGCCCAGGGCGTGGCGACCTCGACGATCGATACCGACACCGGCACCGTTCACGTCGAGGTGACGCTGATCTAGACACAAGCTGGCCATCGCCAGCCGTACCTACACTCTTCGGGCGAGTTCTGGGGTCATCCGGAGCCGCGACTTCGCCGAGCTGCCGATCGACTGCGACGAGGACCGGAGGCTCCGGGGCAGCGTTCGTCGCATGCTGCCGGAGATCAGGCGTTGAGGCCACGTAGACCTCGGGCGTGAGCGCGGCTGGGCTTCAACGCCCGGAAGCCGGTCGACGGGCGAGACCTGAGCGGGTAGGTCGGTCGACACGCTCATCGTCCGGTGAGACCGGAGTGCTCACCCAAACGCGAAGAACTACCCTAGCCAGCCGGCCAGCGGGTCGGTTTTTCGGATGCCATCGACACGGGTAACGGTTCGTTGGCGGACGACGGCACCGGCCTCTGTAGGGGATTGCGACGGTGGGGTGGATGGGGTCGACGTGATTGGCGTGCCCGACCGGATCTCCGATCAACGGTACGTAGAGCGGTTTCCGCATCACGGCCTTCGGAGCGTGATCTCCTTCGGGTTCGTCCAGCAGGTGTCCGAGGACGCGCCACCGTACATTCATCGAAGCGTGCCGAACGCCTCGATCGAGGTGTCCTACCGGCTGGGCTCGGCCACCCCCATGGTGACGGGGACACACCACGGTCCAGACGCGTCCACGCTCGAGCCGGGATCCTCGGTGGTGGGCGTCCGGCTCCGCCCCGGGGCGGCGGAGGCCGTCCGCGGGATCCCCGCATCCGAGCTCACCGACCGCCACGTACCGCTCGATCTCGTATGGGGCCGATCGTCCAACGAGCTCGTGAGCCGCCTTGCCGACGCAACGTCTGAAAGGCAAGCAGCCACGCTGCTCGAGCAGGCGCTCCTCGCGCGCGCAGCAACGGCGGCCGAGCCAGATCCCGTCGTCGGCGAGCTCGTCAGGCGGCTGCAGCCCTGGCGCGCCCGGCGCGTGACCGACCAGGTGTCTGATCTGTTCCTGTCCCCGCGCCACCTTCGGCGCCGGTGCCTGGAGGCGATCGGACACGGACCTAAGGTCGTTCACCGTATCCTTCGGTTCCAGGCGTTCCTCGTCCTCACCGAAGGGGCCGATGGCGACGCCGACCTGGCCGCCGCAGCCGTGACCGCCGGGTACGCCGACCAGGCGCACCTGACCCGCGAATGCACCCGGCTCAGCGGGCTGACGCCACGGACCTTCATGGCGGAACGCGCGGCACGGTGCCTGGGGGCGCACGATCATGGACCGTCGCTCATGCACATCCGGCGGGCCCTTCGCCGGGCCGGCGCCGCGAACCCCCGACGTGTCCGTTTCGTTCAAGACCGGCCGGCCCGCGCCTTCCTAGCGTGGGAGGGACCTCGCGAGATTCGGGAGGGTGCGGGATGAATCGGCCGGGCGGACTCTGCTGCGACCCGATGAGCCCCGCGCCTCGGTACGGTCGAATCGAACGACGACAAGACCCAGCGAGGCGGGAGCTGCGATCATGAAACTGACGACCATCACGCACGTCTCCCTCGACGGGGTGATGCAGGGCCTCGGCGGGGCGGATGAGGACCGCAGGGGCGGATTCGAGCGCGGCGGATGGGCCGGGCCTCTGTTCGACGACGAGGCCGCCACGTTCCTCAACCAGGTCTTCCAGCGCGCCGACGCGTTCCTGCTCGGCCGGTGGACCTACGAGACCTTCGCCGGCTCCTGGGGACGGATGACAGATTCGGTCAACCCCATCGCAGTGGCGTTGAACACGCGGCCCAAATACGTCGCGTCGACCACACCCTTCGACCCCGAGTGGGCGAACACGACCTTCCTCTCCGGTGACTTCGCGGCTGCCATTCGCGAGCTGAAGGCCAAGGCTGGAGGCGAGCTGCAGGTGCACGGCAGCGGTGTCCTGGTCCGGTGGCTGCTCGACAACGAGCTTGTCGACGAGATCACCCTGCTCACCTATCCACTGGTCATCGGCCAGGGCACGCGGCTATTCGCCGACACCGGTCCCGACTTGGCGCTTGACCTGGTCGACTCGCGGTCCACTCCTAGCGGGGTGATCATCCAGGTCTATCGGCCCGCCGGGCGCCCACAGTATGCAACCGCCACGGCCGACTGAATCACGTGACACAGGTGCCGCAGCCAATGAGAGTCGATCATGGGTGGGTGCGGGCTTCAGCGTTCGGGGAGGGTGCGGAATCAGTCGGCCGGACGGACTCTGCGACGGATGAGATCGGCGTCGCGGTCCGGTGGAATCGAACGACAAACTCAGCGAGAAGGGAACCGCGACCATGAAGCTGACGACCACCGTGCAGGTCTCGGTCGACGGGGTGATGCAGGGGCCCGGCGGGCCGGAGGAGGACGAGCGCGGCGTATTCGAGCGCGGCGGATGGGCCCACTTCGACAAAGAAGCCGGGACCGTCATGGACGAGATCTACCAGCGCGCCGACGCGTTCCTGTTCGGCAGGCGGACCTACGAGATCTTCGCCGGCTCCTGGGGGACGTGGGACGACCCGGGCGACAGCCCGATCTGGACGGCGTTGCATACGAAGCCGAAGTACGTGGCATCGACGACGATCAACGACCCTCGGTGGGCGAACACGACCGTCCTCTCCGGTGATCTCACCGCCGCGGTCGGCGAGCTGCGAGCCAAGCCGGGCGGCGAGCTGCAGGTGCACGGCAGCGGCGCCCTGTTCCGGTGGCTGCTCCACAACGACCTCGTCGATGAGATCAACCTGTTCACCTTCCCCGTGGTCGTCGGCCAGGGCAGGCGGTTGTTCCCCGACACCGGCCCGGACAGGGCGCTCGAACTGGTCGGATCGCAGGCCACTCCCAGCGGGGTGACGATTCAGGTCTACCGGCCCACCGGGCGCCCGCGGTATGCAACCGCCACGGCCGACTGAAGCGCGTGACGTCGGTGCCGCAGTCGGTGCGGGTTGATCGATCATGGGTGAGTGCGAGCTGCAGCGTAGACAGCTCGCGCTTGGTGCGGTCCAGCTCGACCCGTTGGCGCTTCTCATGACGGAGAGTCCGAGACGGTAGGCGATACAACCCCCGATTGGACGGCGCTCGAGGCGTCGATCGCCGGCAACGTCGTCATGCCCGGCTCTGACTCGTACGACGAGCTTCCCCGCACCTTCAACGCGCGGTACCACGACGTGGTTCCCATGGCCGTCGTACGATGCGCCACCCCCGAAGACGTCCGCGAGACGATCGCCTTCGTCCGCCGCCACGGCCTCGCCTCGGCGACGCGCGCCGGTGGCCACTGCTTCGCGGGGCGGTCCTCGACGCGAGGCGTGGTCATCGACGTGTCGCCGATGCGGTCGGTGTCCGTCTCCAGCGACGTCGTGACCGTCGGGTCTGGCGCCACGTCGGGCGAGATCTACGAGGCACTCCAGGAGCACGGCCTGGCGATCCCTGCGGGCACCTGTCCGAGTGTCGGGGTGGCCGGCGTCACGCTGGGGGGCGGGCTCGGGATCCTCGGCCGCACGCACGGCGTCACCTCGGACCGCCTGCTCGCGGCGCAGATCGTGGTGGCCGACGGCCAGATCCTGGACGTCGACAACGGTCATCACGAGGACCTGTTCTGGGCGCTCCGGGGCGCCGGCGCCGGCAACTTCGGCGTCGTCACGTCGCTGGTCCTCGGCACCGTCCCTGCCCCGAACATGACCAACGTGCACCTGTCGTGGCCGTTCTCGCACGCTGCCGAGGTGATCGAGGCGTGGCAGGCGTGGGCGCCCGACGCGCCCGACGAGCTGGCCGCCAGTCTCAAGCTCACGGAACCCGGCGGCGACGACCCGGCACCTGTCGTCGACGTCTACGCGGCGTTCCAGGGGACCGAGTCCGAGGCGGCCAACCTGCTCGACCAGCTGGTCGTCCGGACGGACTCGGATCCCACGTCCTCGTCCTCCCGAGCGATGTCCTTCGCGGAGACCAGGGCGTTCTGGGCCGACCTCGGCGCGGAGGAGGGGAGTGAAGGACCCGAGGCGAGCGTGGGGCACCCTTATCTCGTAGCGAAATCCGAGTTCTTCCGCCGTCCATTCCCCTCCGAGGTGGTCGCTGCGCTCCTCCGCACGTTCTCGGGGAGCTGGACGCGCGGTCAGTCTCGGGAGCTGGACTTCATGCCTTGGGGCGGCACGTACAACCGCGTTCGTCCCGATGCCACGGCGTTCGTGCACCGGTCGGAACGATTCCTGCTCAAACACGCCGTCGTCGTCGACCCCGCGGCGGCCGCCGGCCAGAAGGAAGCGGCGAAGGCGTGGGTGGTCAGGTCGTGGGCGTGCGTGCACCCGCACGGATCAGGGGGCGTCTTCCCCAACTTCGTGGATCCCGACCTGGAGGAATGGACCGCGGCAGCCTACGGCACCAACGCCGGACAGTTGAGCCGAGTCAAGGCCACCTACGATCCCGTTGGTCTCTTCCGGTTCTTCTGATCGACAGCACCAAGTGACGTATCGAAAGGAGGATGTGGCGGATGAGATTCAGAGCATAGCGAGGTTCAAGATCCACGATGGCAAGCTCGAGGATTTGGAAGCGTCTCGTCGCCGAGGTCATGGAGAATATTCGCAGCAAGGATTCCGGCACGTTGCAGTATGACGTTTTCCTCAGCGACAACTCCCTCAGAGGGTGTGGATGCCGCCAACGTGGTCTGGCGCACAGGATTCCGGCCCGGGTTCTCCTTCGTCGACCTCCCCGTTCTCGGCTCCGAAGAGCCGATCCACCAACGAGGGATCGTCGGATTGGAGCCGGGACTCTTCTTGATCGGTCTGAAGTTCCTCTATTCAGTCTCCTCGGAGCTCCGGCAGGCCGGTCGCGAGGAGCGCGTCGGCAACGGCCTGCATCGACGCGGGTGAATTCTCGTCGACGGGCTGATCGAGCGTGGGCCCGTTGAGGATCGGTCGAACGTCGACACAGATTGCGTCGTGGGTCCGGGCGGCGTCGCATTCTGCGGTGTTCAGCGCCTCGAAGTAGGCCGCGCCGAAGGCCATCGCGTCGGACGGCAGCCCTTTCGTGGCGCTTGGATCCGAGACGAAGAAGTTCGCCGCGCTGACGAGCCTGATGGCCGTCGGTTTGTCGCCGCGAAGGTCTTCGATGTCATCGAGGATTGCGTCGAAGTTCCTGAGCCAGAAGCGCTCGAGGCGCTTCACGCATGCGAACCCTTGCCCGCAGTGGCCCTCGGCGTACGGACCGAACGCTCGGTCGCCCTCGTTCGGACCGGTCGCGATCATGATTACATTGCCGGATCTCACCTGATCGGCGAACGATGAGTCCTCGCGGAGCGCGCGCAGGAGGCTTGCGGTCCCGCCGCCATCCGTCTGGAAGAACGGCTGCCCGTCACCCGTGAGATCGACGAAGTCGACGGGCCGTCCGGTGAGCGTCTTGAGTCCATCCGCGTAGCGGCCGGCGAACGTCTTGCAATAGCCGCAATGTGCGCCCTCGGGCCACGAATCCCCCAAGGCGACGAACGTCAGGGGCTCGAGTGCGGCGGTCGTTTTCACCGGGGGCGATGACGCCGAGTCGCCGGTCGAGCGCGAGCACCCCACCAGTAGGACAAGCGCGACGGCGAGCAAACCCGAGGCCAGCCTCATCGCCTCCCCCTCGCGTGATCGAGCACATCCTTTCTCCCAACGTTGACCTGGAGTGACATGGCGGCTCCTCTCCTGAAGCTCTGAAGTGAAGGAGCCGCCGACCGAGGGAAGTGTTTAGGCGTTCTTCACGAAGGGAGCCGATTGCCACGTCGCCACGAAGAAGGGATCGGTCGCGCCCCGCCCAAGCAACTGGAACGACACGCGATCCTTGTGGAGTCGGAACCTCAGGTCGTAGCTGCCGTTGATGTTGCCCCTGTTATCCCTCCGGGCGTCACCGATCGTCATGATGTCCCCACGCACCTCGTAGCCGCCGTCGAACCCCATGCTCCCGTCGGGGCCGTAGATCAACAGGCGGCCGCGATCGAATCGGAGAGTGAACGTGATGGGATCCGGCGCGCCGCTGCACGGATCGTTCGGGTCCGGGCCGAGCTCTGCGCTGTGGCGAAGCCAGAACTGCTCGTCCCGCGGCGCGATCGGCGCTCGCTGAACGGCGCGTAACATCCGCTCGCACGAGAACGTAGTGGTCCAATCACCCTGAAACCGGCCGGAGGGCTGGCTCGACACGGCGGTCCACAGGCTAGTGGCCAAGATCGTGACGCGGAACCGGCACGGTTCCTCTATCGGCGTGAACATCAGGGACCCCACACCTCGCTCGACCCGGTAGGTCGCCCGAGTGCGGCACCCTTGATCGGGGTCTGCAGTCCCGACGAAAGCGTCGGTCGTCAGTACGCCTTCCGAGACGTCGAACGTGGCGGGATTCCACGGGAAGTCGACCTTGTGCGGGCCGACGAGGACGAGTGACCCGTCGGGCTTCAACTGCATCGAGTAACGCCCTTCCAGGCCCAGTCGGACGACCTGTTCGCCCGACGCCGGAAGTCGCACCGTGTAGGTGCCCGCGATCGATCGAGCGGTGATGGGTCGTGGCCTTGCCGGCTCGGGCCGATGACCCTCCGGCAGACTCGAGCGCACGATGGCGAGCACCGCGAGGAGCAGCAGGATGCCCATGCCGAGCGCCCCCACCTTCCGGTTGCGTTGCCGCCGCCGGCCTCGCTCGAACATCCGATCGGCGGCATCGGGCGGCAGCGCGACGCGCTTGCCCTCGCGTTCCAACACAGATCGCAGATCACTCATCCGCGGCTCCCAACAGTTCCCGCATGGCCGCCCGGCCCTGCGAGGCGAGCACCCTCGCGGTCACGGCGCGGACGCCGAGCGCCCGGGCAGCCTCCTCGGAGGAGAACCCGAGGAGCTCCGTCAAGACGACGGCCGCTCGCTGACGCGGTGAGAGGTGAGCCAGGGCGGCACTGACAACGGTCCGGGCCTCGACTGCCTCGAACTCGTCCCGTGGATCGGACGAGAAGACCTTCCTCACGGCGCGCGCCGCTCGTCTCGTCCGCTTCTTCCACATGTTGAAGGCGGTTCGGTAGAGGTAGGCGGTCGGATCGTCCCAGCTCGGCGCACGTTCCCATCGTTCGTACAGGCTTAGGAAGGCGTCCTGGACGATCTCCTCGGCCTCATGGCGATCGCGGGTTACGAGCCACATGCGCCGGAACAGGGTCTGACTCTCGGCTGCGAAGAATGCGTCGAATGGGAGGGGCTCGTCGAGCCCGGGCGCTCTCTCCTCTCGATCCCGCACTAACCTCAGTCTGGCTTGCGACATCTC
>JBKPKU010000014.1:0-3269 GCA_046731295.1 Actinomycetota bacterium | reverse complement strand
GCCGCGCTCGAGGGCGCGCTCCGGCGCGTCGCCCCCGCGGACGTCTGGCTGCTCGCCGACGGCGACCTCGGCGAGACGGCCAAGGGGCTCGCGGCGCTGGTCGACCTCGTTGCGGCGGGGGAGGCCGACCTGGCGATCGCGGCGTTCCCTCCTGCGCCTGCGGGTGGGTTCGGGTTGGTCAAGCGGGCGGCCGCCCACGCGATCCGCGTCCAGGCCGGGTTCGAGGCGACCGAGCCCCTGTCGGGCCAGCGCGCGCTCACGGCCGAGGCGATGGACCGGGTGCGGCCGCTGGCGGAGGGGTTCGGCGTCGAGACCGCGATGACGATCGACGCGGCCCGCGCCGGGCTCCGGGTGGTCGAGGTGCCGATCGACGGGCTCGACCACCGGCCGACCTTCCGGGACCCGGCCGGCTTCCTGCACCGCGCGCGCCAGGGCTGGGACATCGCGAGGGCGGTCGGCCCCCGCATGTGTGGGTGAACGGCTCGCGGTGAGGTGGGGGCGCCTGCTCGTCGAGAACCACCGCGGCGTGCCCGTCCCGCGCGTCCTGGGGATCGCGCTCGCGATCGATGGCGCGGTGTGGACCGTCGCCTACGCTTTCGTGGCGGAGACGGGGGCCGCCGGCTGGGGCTCGCTCGGGGGCCTGCTGCTGGTCTTCGCGGCGGGGCTGATCGACGACCTCGCGCCCAACGGGCCCCGCGGGATCCGGGGCCATCTCCGCTCGGCCGCCGGCGGCCGGATGACGACGGGCCTGCTCAAGGTCGTCGTGATCCTGGGCTCGGCGATCCTCGTCGTGGCGGTGCTCCCAGGCCGGGAGGGGGCCGCGACCGTCGCCGGCGTCGTGCTGCTGGCGGGGTGCGCGAACGTGTGGAACGGCCTGGACGTGGCGCCGGGCCGGTCCCTCAAGGCGTTCCTCGTGCCCGCGATGGCGTTCGCCGCGTGGGGGCCGGTCGCCGACGCCCCCGCGCTCGTCGGCCTGCTGATCGGGGCCGTCCTGGTCCTTCCGTTCGACCTGCGCGAGTCGGCGATGCTCGGGGACGGGGGCGCCAACCTGCTCGGGTTCGCGGCCGGGATCGGGCTGTTCGAGATCCTGCCCGATCCGTGGGTGGTCGTGGCCGCGTGCGTGGCGGTGCTGCTCAACGTCGCGGCCGAGACCACGTCGTTCAGCCGCGTGATCGAGCGCACGCCGCCGCTTCGGTGGGTGGACGCGCTCGGGCGTCGTCCGTAGGCGAGATCTTTGCGCACGCTCCGCCTCCAAAGGGTTCAACGCGTCACATCGCTCTGCTACGATGCCATCCCGAGGTGCAGAAGCAACCCAGGTACATCTTCGTGACCGGCGGGGTCGCCTCGGGACTCGGCAAGGGCATCACCACCGCCTCGCTCGGCCGTCTGTTCCGTTCACGCGGGCTCCGCGTCGCGCTCCAGAAGCTCGACCCCTACGTGAACGTCGACCCCGGCACCATGAACCCGTTCGAGCACGGCGAGGTGTTCGTGCTCGACGACGGCGCCGAGACCGATCTGGACCTCGGCCACTACGAGCGGTTCACCGACGAGAACCTGCACCGCGGCTCGAACCTGACCACCGGCGCCGTGTACAGCGCGGTGATCTCCAAGGAGCGCCGCGGCGATTATCTGGGCAAGACCGTGCAGGTGATCCCGCACGTCACCGACGAGATCAAGGAGCGGATCCGCAACCACGCCGCCGCCGAGAACGCGGACCTGGTGATCGTGGAGGTCGGGGGCACCGTCGGCGACATCGAGTCCCTCCCGTTCCTGGAGGCGATCCGCCAGCTCCGCAACGAGGTGGGGCGCGACCGGTGCGCGTTCGTGCACGTGAGCCTGATGCCGTTCATCGGCCCGTCTGGCGAGCTCAAGACCAAGCCGACGCAGCACTCGGTCAAGGAGCTGCGGTCGATCGGCATCCAGCCCGATGCGATCGTGTGCCGTTCGGACCGGGCGATCGGGCGCCACCTCAAGGAGAAGATCAGCCTGCTCTGCGACGTGCCGATGAGCGGCGTGATCTCCGCCCAGGACGCCGACTCGATCTACCGGGTCCCGCTGATCCTGGCCAGAGAGGGTCTGGACCGCGAGCTCGCGCACCACCTGCGGATCGACGCCGAGCCCGACCTTCGTGAGTGGACCACCCTGGTCGAGCGCATCGACGCGGCCACCGACCCGGTACGCGTCGCGATCGTCGGCAAGTACGTGAACCTGCGGGACGCGTACCTGTCGGTGATCGAGGCGCTCAAGCACGGCGGGTTCCACCACGGCGTCGACGTGCAGATCGAATGGGTCTCCTCGGACGACGTGGAGGAGGGTGACGCGGCCGAGCTGCTGCGGGACGTCCACGGGATCGTCGTGCCGGGCGGCTTCGGCTGGCGCGGCGTCGAGGGCAAGCTGGAGGTCGTTCGGCACGCGCGCGAGCGCGGGGTGCCGTTCCTGGGCCTGTGCCTGGGGCTGCAGTGCGCCGTGATCGAGTTCGCCCGCAACGTGTGCGGGCTCGAGGGTGCCAACTCCTCGGAATTCGACCCGGCCACGCCGCATCCGGTGATCGACCTACTGCCCGAGCAGAAGGACGTGACCGACCTGGGCGGCTCGATGCGCCTGGGCGCCCAGCCCTGCCACGTCGTTCCCGGCACGCGCGCCGAGCGCGTCTACGGCGAGCCGGTCGTGTACGAGCGCCACCGTCACCGCTACGAGGTCAACCCCGCGTACCACGAGGCGCTCTCGGGCAGGGGCCTGGTCTTCTCGGGCCTGTCGCCGGACGGCCGGCTGGTCGAGATCATCGAGCTGGAGGACCACCCGTTCTTCATGGCCGGCCAGTTCCACCCCGAGCTGCGCTCCAGGCCCACGCGCCCGCACCCCCTGTTCCGGAACTTCGTCGGCGCGGCCAAGATCGCGTCCGACGCGTCGGCGCGCACGGTGGTGCTGCCCGGATAGGCTCCACCTGCCCGGCGGGGAGCGGACGTGGAACGTTCGGAAACCAGGTACGCGCGCAGCGGCGACGTCAGCATCGCCTACCAGGTTGTCGGCGACGGGCCGTTCGACCTCGTGTACGTCCCGGGCTGGGTGTCGAACATCGAGCTGATGTGGGAGGAGCCCGGCTACGCCGGGTTCCTGGAACGGCTCGCGTCCTTCTCGAGACTGATCATCTTCGACAAGCGCGGAACGGGGCTGTCGGACCCGGTGCCGCTCGATCAGCTCCCGACGCTCGAGCAGCGGATGGACGACGTCCGCGCGGTGATGGACGCCGTCGGGTCGGAGCGGGCGGC
>JBKPKU010000013.1:0-5001 GCA_046731295.1 Actinomycetota bacterium | reverse complement strand
TCAACGACTACGCTGCCGGGACCCCGACGAACATCGTGAACCCCGACGTCCTGCCGCACCAGCGATGAGTGTGAGATCTGACCGTCAAGACGCAAGTCGGCCCTTCACACCTGCCTGCGCTTTCGCTTGTGGGCCCCCGGGGACTCGAACCCCGAACCTGCGGACTAAGAATCTGATGCGGTCGTGCAGGTCAGAACGTTGCGAGCCTGCCGAGCTGCGCGTTTGCGTCTCACTGATACCCATCGTCCTCATTTCCCGTCTTCACGGCGATGAGACGGACGGCACGGTTCGCCGCGTTGTCAGTGGTGCATGCCGCGATAACGCAGGTGCGTCCACCTCTGGTGAGTTGGCCACTTCATCGATGTCGATCGTGATCGACACACGCCACACCGCGAGAGGACCGAGGGGCGAATCTGTCTGACGTCCTCCGTACGGTCACCGGTTGGTCGGAACGTAGGTGAGGCCGAGTATGCCGTTGTCGAGCCGCTTTACGTCGATCAAGTCGAAATCCCTGGTCTCGATTCCGTCGTACAGCCGTGCACGATGCCGGCGATGACCGGGAACAGCCAGAACGGATATTCGTCGACCAGTCGGTGCTCGAGCAGCGTCCGGCTAAACGAGCCGCCAGTGCCGATCTTGAGGATGCCGCCCGCCTGTTCCTTCAGCTTGCGCACCGCGTCGACGGCATCGCCCTGCAGCAGAGTGGCGTTCCACTTCACCTCGGTGAGGGTGCGCGTTGCCACGTGCTTGGGGATGGTGTTCATCCGGGCCGCATAGTCACCAAGCTTCCCCTCGGGGAGTATGACGCGGCATGACCCCGGTCGGATCGGGTGGGACGATTGGGAGATGGGTACGTCCGTGTGTGACGGGGGGGAGGTGATCCAGTGCCCTGGACGATCCTTGCTCTAGCATGCATCGTCCTCGCGTTCGTTGGGGAGATCGTCGACGAGAAGATTGTGCTCGGGACGCTCGAGTGGCTCGTCGCCGCGATCGCGTTCAACACACTCGGCTCGATGCCGTTCGTGAAGAAGCGGTAGTACCTCCCGTCTGGGGCAATGAATGCGCCCAAGGTCCCCTCTCCGTTCGTCCGATCGCTGCTTCCTTGGTCTCCTGGGACGAGGGATTGGGGGCTCGACCCCCTCCAGGGAAGATCGCTGTGGGCTGGCCTGACGTATCTCTGGAGAGCGGATTGCGGATCGATGCTCTTGGCTTGCCCGTCGCCGGCCCTTCCTCATCCATGGCACCAGTTGAGATCCCGGGAGCCTCGGCCAGCAGCCCATCGGGTGAGAGATCCCGGGCGCCTCCTCGGTCCAATGCGGTCGATTCTCGAGGCGTGCTGCGACAGGGCGGACTTTCTCGCCGCCCGCGCTGACGTGTCTGGTCCATGGACGCCGAACTTTCGACCGCCTGCCTCCGTAGACTCCCGTTATGAACCAGCACGACTGCACACCCCCGATGGCTGGACCGGCCTGGAGGCCGCAAGAGGGCGAGACGTGGACGTGCCCGGAGTGCGGCGACATCTGGGAGATGCACCGACAGCAAAGGGCCGAGGGCGCGGATGTTTTCGAGTGGCACAGGATCGGGCAGCCGACCGAGGACTGACCTCCTCGTCCTTCGTCTTGGGTCTCCTTCGCCACTTGCTCGAGGTTCGACCTGACCCTCGAGCATCCGGACGGGCTTGCCGCGAGCTTCTTCACGATGGCTATCCGTCCTCATGCCAGGCGCTCTCCAGGACAAGGTCTCACCGCCGCCTCCTCCGCACTCGCGCAGCCGGCGGGATCCGAAAGCATGACTGTGGGTTGCGTAGTGTCACGCGAGGCTGTTGCGTGAGCATCAGCTCGTTCGATGCATGAGTGGCGCTTACCTCGATGCGGTCCTCGCGCGAATCAAGCGAGACATCGAATCGTGGACGGACGGCTCCGCCGACCAGCGGCGTTTCGTGACCATCTGAACTCCACGGAGCTAAGAAGTTGCACCACTCGCAACTGCACGAGTGCCAAGCTCGGGAGTCGGGCGCCTTCCAGCGCCCGGAGGCCGAGGCGGCGCGGTTCGATAGGCTCGGCGAGCGATGGAGGACTACCCGATCCGATCGATCACTGCCGACGAGCTCCCGGCGTTCGAGGGGGTGCTCGGGCTCGCGTTCCACGCGAGTGGCATCGACGAGCGTCTGAAAGACGACCAGCTGATTGCCGAGCCGGACCGGTGGTTCGTCGCGACCGACGATGGGCGGATGGTGGGAACGGCGGGTGCCTGCACCACCCGCATGACCGTGCCGGGTCCGAAATCGCTCCAGGCCCCCGGCGTAACGGCAGTGAGCGTGCTCCCGTCGCACCGCCGTCGGGGAATCAACACCCGTCTCATGGCTACACTGCTCGACCAGGCGGCCGAGCGTGGCGAGCCGCTGGCCTACCTGTGGGCGTCCGAGTCGTCGATCTACGGCCGATTCGGCTACGGGATCGCATCGTTCTGCGCCGAACTCGAGGTGCCAACCGAGCGGTCGGAGTTCGTCGACGGCGTGGAGATCGTCGGCCGGGTGCAGGCACCGACGCGCGAGCAGGCAATGCCGCTGATGCGCCCGGTCTACGAGGTGGCCGCCGCCGCGCGGCCCGGCATGATCGCAATCGACGACGACTGGTGGACCGTGCTCACGCGCCAGCGAAAGAAGGACGACGATGAGCCACTGTTCTTCGCTATCCACGAGGACCCCGACGGGGTTCCGGACGGCTATGCGACCTACAGGGTGAAGCACGAGTGGCCACACGGCGTCGCCTCGAACGAGTTGAGTGTTGAGTCCCTGATCACGGCGTCGCCCGAGGCGACCGCCGCGCTGTGGCGGCACTTGCTCGACATCGATCTCGTGGCCACGGTGAAGGCCTGGGATCGTCCCGCGGATGAGGAGATCCTCTCACTCGTTCGAGAGCCGCGGCGACTGAAGTTCACTATCTCAGACGGACTCTGGGTGCGCCTCATCGACATACCAGATTCGCTGACCGGTCGTTCCTACTCGTCCGACGGGCGACTGGTGGTCGACGTGCACGACGCGTTCCGCCCGAGGACGTCGGGACGGTACGAGCTGGTCGTCGAGGGCGGCGAGGGGAAGTGTGCTTCCACCGACGCCGAGCCGGATCTCGCCTGCGGAGTGGCGGTGCTCGGAGCCGTCTACCTGGGCGGGTCGTCCTTCCGCCGCCTCGCCCGAATCGGCCAGGTGCGGGAGCTGACCGACAACGCGCTCGCGCGGGCAGACTCGATGTTTGCCTGGGACCCGTCGCCCTGGTTCGGCTTCATCTTCTGATAGGAGGACCTCGTCGACGCCATCACGTTCGGCGCGAGCCGCCCGGCGCAGGGCCTCCAGGCGATGGCGGAGAAAATTCTCCATCTCCTGAAAGGCACGGAAGGTCATCAGCAGGACGTAGAGGAGCTCGGCGCGTGCCGCCGGCGGGATTGCCTCGAGGCGCTGGCGGAGGGCCTTGCTCCATCCCCTCGAAGTTCACGACATGGACGCTCGTACGTCAGGGCGCTCCTGGAGACGGCCCAGCAGCTATCCGAACCCCACTCTGAACCAACTGAGGTGCGTGGCGAAGAGGGCTGAGTGAAGGGGCAACGAGCTGCATCCCTTCTTGCTCATCAGTGATTCCTTGGATAGCGGTCCCGTAAAGGATCCGTTTGACCTGGTCGTTCGCGCCGACGAACGCGAAGGGATGGCCGTTCTCAGCGGCACGGATCTTTGCCTTCAGAAGCGTCTGTAGTTTCCATCGAATCGACGAAGGTCAGGTCGCGAAGATCGACCAGCACCGCCCGGACGCCGTCCTGCTCGACGAGGATGAGGTGCTCTTCGAGCTTGGAGCGGTTGCGAGGTCGAGCTCCCCCCGAAGGGCCAAACGGGCGGCCCCGTTTTGGGGGTCGTCCTGGATGCGGAACACCTCTCCAGGTTGGAACCCCATGGTGGCGGCGGTCCGCCACAGCTCGCTCACGACGGCTCCCCTCTGCACGCCGGTCGAAGGTGAACCGAGGATTGGGCTTCCCGCTCGCCGGGGCGAGGGTCCGGGTCCAGCGTCTACCCTCCGTGTCCAGAGGAAAACTCCCCTCCGCCAGTACCGCGCCCCTCCAAGCTACGCCGAGCCGCCCGTGGGGCTGCCGCGAGGCGAGGCGACGCTGGAGGAAGCGTCCAGCGTGATCGCCAACGGCTACCTCCGGTTGGACCGCAACGAGTGGATCGGGACGGTCGAGGAGTGGATCCCTACGCACGTTGCGCGTACCACAGAGGCATCGGCTGATTGGGGGGAGCCTCTTTAGCGGCCGAAAGACCTATTTGCCTTGGTCGTTCATCGCCGATGCGAAGATGTCGGTTTCATCCCTGAGTCGGCGAAACGAACGGGGATCCACCTGTAGAACATCTGCAACCAAAGAGGTGCTGCGCGGCATGAAATTCATCCTCTCCGCGTGTCCCATCCACCAAGGGTGCACGATCCAGGCGGTCTTCGGGAAGACCTCGGGAAGGCGCGCCCCCTGGCCGGACCCCGACCTGAAACCTATCGGGGAGCGAGAGTTCCCAGGTTTGGTGCTGATTGAGGCGGAGCACCTACGGAAGCAAAGGAGTGCAGCCGTCAACCAGCATCGAAACCGCCTGCTTCCGTTGGGGCGCTGGCTACTTCGGCTCCATCACCACGAGTAACCGAACAGGACCCGCCGCCTTGTTCCTCCTCCAAGTCGATCAGCAGCTCCCCCAGGAGAAGTTCTTCGTCGAGAGGATCATGCCGCGGTCCAGAGGATTCCCCCCAAGGAGGTGGCCAACGCGATCTTGAACGCTTCGGGTAGTGGACCCCGAGGCATTCAAGCGGAAATGTGTTGCCCGTCGCGGCCCTCGTCCCGGCGACGCGGGGCATCGTCACCGCGGCGGACCTCGCCCGCATGAAGCCCACGTCGCTGCTGGTGAACACGAGCCGCGCCGGGCTCATCGGACAGGGCGCGCTGGTTGCGGCGCTGCGGGCGGGCCGCCCCGGC
>JBKPKU010000012.1:0-1749 GCA_046731295.1 Actinomycetota bacterium | reverse complement strand
CCTCGGGCGCTTAGCTCAGGGGCAGAGCGCTTCCTTGACGCGGAAGAGGTCAGAGGTTCAAATCCTCTAGCGCCCACCAGCAAAGGCCCTGGTCACAGGGCCTTTTCTCTTGAGCGGATTCCGCCAGATCGGCGGCTCGGGGTCCAAAAGTTGACGAAAAGTTGACGCGACGCGTGAGGGACGAACCGTCACCCGTCGGCGGGCCTCCTGATGGTCCTCGCCGCGGGTGAGCAAACGCGTCACTGGCCCGAGCTACCCTCGTCGCCACGATGCCTGGTGGTGCATCATGGCGATCTCGACGCGCTGGTCGCGCAGTCCTGTGACGCGCCCTGACCAGTCTCCTTCGATCATGGCTCGCCCTTCGAGTTCGAGGCCCAGCTCGGCGAAAAACGAGATAGCGGCATCAAGCGATTCCACCACGATGCCGACGTTGTCCATCCGTTGAACCGTCACGCGGCCCACTCTAGTTCTGTTGTCGTTCCGACACGCCCACGGACGAGTGCACCGCTAACGGTTGCGCCGCCGCCACGACGGCGTCGTGTTCGTTTCTCTCCCGCTGACGCGCGCGAGTGTTCTCTCGCCTGAGCGGGCTTCGACCTGAACAGGACCAGCGCCCTGACTTAGGCTGTTGCACTCGTAGTCCTGGCTGGACGATGCGTGCACCGCGTGCCGCTTCTTCAGACTTGCGACAGCACGCGACTGTCTTGCTCCGCGGTCGTCTGCCCGAACGAGGGGGACCGGTCGATCCTCTTGACGGAGTATCGTCGCCACGTGCCAGAACGAACACCGAGTGGTTTGGACCGCGTTCGCACCGCCGAACTGATCGGAGCGCTGTCGCTGGCGACGGACCTCGGTATCGGCTTACCGCTCGAGTACGGGTTACACAGCACGCTCATCGCGATGCGACTTGGTGAGCGCCTCGGTATCGATCCCGAGACGGCCTCACGGACGTACTTCGGGTGCCTTCTGTTCTACGTGGGGTGCACGGCGGGTGCCGAGATCGAAGCCCGGATCTTTGGGGACGATCATGCTCTAACGACCTACGGCGCACCGAGCAGGTTCGGTTCGCGGCCCGAAATGATGGCGGGATTGCTCCGAGCGGTGGCCCCTCCGGGGAGCGGTCTGTTGTCCCGTGCCCGGCAACTCGGACATGGCCTACCGATGTTGGCGAAGGCGTTCGGGGATCAGGTCGCAGCGCTCTGCGAGGTGGCGGAGATGCTCACCGATCGCCTCGGCCTTCCACCGGCTGTTGGGACGCTGTTCGCTCACAGCGCCGAGCGTTGGGACGGGCATGGCCAACCGGGGCGTGCGAGAGGCGATGAGATTCCACTCCCGATGCGGATCGTTCACGTCGCCCGCGACGCCGCATTCCAGCGGATCCTTGGCGGAAGGGAGTTTGCTGCCCGCACCGTTCGATCGCGTGCGGGGCGAGCGTTCGATCCCAGCATCGCCAGGCAGCTTGCGGACGGAGCGACGGAGATCCTGGCCGTCGAGGAGAAGACGTCCGCCTGGGATGAAGTGCTCGTGTGTGAGCCAAGGCCGCATCAGACGCTGGAAGGCAACGCCCTCGACCGGGCGTTGGCGGCGATCGGCAACTTCGCCGACCTCGCCTCCCCGTACCTGGTCGGTCACTCGCGAGGCGTTGCCGAGCTGGCATCTGCCGCAGCCAACACGTGGGGTGCCGAAGACCCCGACATCGGGGCGATCCGACGCGCCGCATTCGTGCACGACGTAGGGCGGGTCGCCGTC
>JBKPKU010000011.1:0-13093 GCA_046731295.1 Actinomycetota bacterium | reverse complement strand
AGGTGCCGGTACTCCATGCGTGTCCGAGTCTAGCCGTGTACCGCGGAAGTCGGAGCCGACGGCCGTTCGACCAGCGAGCCGTCGCGCTCGGGGTCTCGGGCGTGCGGGTAGAACATGAACGCGATCGTGACCGCGGCGCCGGCCAGCCCGGCCCCGATCAGCGTGGCGTCGACGCCGAACGCGGCCGCCAGCGGGCCGACCACCGCGTAGCTGAGCGGCACCCCCGCGATCGAGATCATCCAGTCCAGGCTCGAGACGCGCCCGAGCAGGTGGCCTGGGACCAGCCGTTGCAGCAGCGTGAACCAGATCACGATCAGGGCGGTGATGCAGCTCTCGGACACGAAGGCGACCGCCGCCGCCTGCCAGACCGTCGAGACCAGGCCGAATCCCGACGTCATGAGCATCCCGACGGCCCAGGTCACGTAGAGCATCGTCACGGCCTTCCTCGGCAGCCGGCCGCGCTGCCCCATCGCGAGCGCGACGCTGACCGAACCCACGCCGCCGGCGCCGTACACGAGCCCGAGCGCCGCGGCCGAGCCCCCCAGGTCGTTGCGCACGACGTAGGGCACGAGCACCTCCCACGGTCCCCACGTCGCGAGCAGGCTCACGGTCCCGGCCAGCATCGCCACCCACAGCCAGGTCCGGCTGCGCACGTACCGCAGACCCTCCTTGAGGTCCGCCCACGCCGACGTGCGCTCCTCCTCGCTCGCGCGTTCGGGCCGGGTGTGCATCAGTCCGATCATCACGGCCGAAAACGCGAAGGTCCCCGCGTCCACCACGAAGGCCCAGCCAGCGCCGAGGCTCGCCACCAGCGCGCCGCCGACGAGCGGGCCGATCAGCGTCCACGCGATCGGGCGCACGAACTGGCCGAGCGAGTTCGCCTCGACCAGGAGGACCTCGGGCACGACCTGCGGCACGATCGAGGAGAAGGCCGGCCCGAACAGCGCCTGCCCCACGCCGAAGACGACCACGAGGGCGATCAGGGAGGTCATCGTCAGCGTGCCCTGGATCGACAGGACGCCGATCGTCACGATCGAGACCCCGCGGACGGCGTCGCCGGCGATCATGAGGTGGCGGCGATCCAACCGGTCCGACAGCACGCCGGTCAGCAGCAGCAGCGCGACCTGCGGCAGGCTCCACGCGATGCCCACCGCGGCGAGCGCCGAGGGCGAGTTCGACAGGTCGTAGGTCTGCCAGGCGATCGCGATGAGGTAGACACCGTCGCCGATGAACGAGACGGTCAGGCCGGTCCACAGGAGCGCGAAGTCCCGGATCCGGAGCGGCCGAAGGACGCCGACCCGGTCGACGAGGCGGCCGACCCAGCTCATCGCCCGAGCATACGGGGCGTCCTTGCGGACGTTGCCGTTCCGGTGCCTGGTCACTCGCCCGATCCCTGGCGGCCGAGCCCTCCGTCTGACAGCATCGGCATCCTTGGACGAGTCGGTGGTGCTCCTGCACGTCGTGGCCGCGTTCTGGTTCGTGGCCGGCCTGCTCGGCCGGAACGTCACGATGGCGCGCGCTCGGGCGGCGACCGACATCCGAACGCTCGACGAGCTCGTCACGCTGAGCGGGCGGTTCGAACGCATGATGGTGATCCCGGGTTCGTTCGCGGTGGTCGTGCTCGGCCTGCTGGCCGCGTGGGCTCTCGGTCAGCCGCTGGCGGGGACAAACAACTGGTGGCTGCTGACCTCGCTGGTCCTGTTCCTGGTGATCGGCGCGCTGGTCCCGATCGTGTTCCTGCCGCACGGCAAGGTGTTCGAGCACGAGTTCGAGGACGCCAAGGCGCGTGGCGAGGTCACGCCCGAACTCCGAACGGCGCTGCGAGACCCAGCCGTCCGGAACGCGCGCGCCGCCGAGCTGCTGGTCGTCGCGGGAATCATCGCGCTGATGGTCACCAAGCCGTTCTGACGGCGCTCAGTCGAGCTCCTCGGCGATCTGTTCGCCCCACCAGCGGATCGCGTCCCAGTCGGGGAAATCCCCGACTGGGGCCCGGACGGCCTTCGCGATCATCCGCTCGGCGAACCCGAGAGCGCTCTTGTCGAGCGCGCCGTGGAACACGCGGTGGCCCCTCGGGGGCGATCGTCCACCACAGCTCGGGCACTTGGCGCGGCTGCTCCTCATTGTCCTTCACGTCCTCGCCGAGCGGTCCGCTGCTGAATAGCCAGACCGGCATCCGCGCGAGGTCGACGGCATGGCGCTCGGCGAACGCCACACCTCCTTCATCCACGACCCGGCGTAGACGGCGCTCACTAGAACGACGGCCTCGTACGGCCCGAGGCCGTCCCCCGGTGTCCACCTCTTCGCCTCGGCCTTGACCTCGTGATCCACGAGCGCGCCGCCGATCGCCTCCGCGATGCCGGAAGTCGACCCGTGCTGACTGGCATATGCGACGAGAACCGTCATCGGTGCTCCTCCTCGGCTCGGAGACGCCGCGACCGGGGGCAGTCGACCCCCGGCCGCGGTGTTCGGTCTACTTCAGGATCGGCAGGCGCTTGACCAGCCTGGTCCGCTTCCACCAGTCACCCAGTCCCAGATAGCTGCCCGCACCCAGCAGGGCCAGGGCAGCCAGCAGGACCGCGTTCACGACATGCTCGTCGACGAACGGGTTGTGCTCGGGCCAGATGGCGGTCGCTGTGTAGAAAATCGTCATCCAGGCGATGCCGCCGATCGCGGCCAGCCGCGTCCCGATCCCCAGGATCAGCGCGAGGCCGATCAGCAGCATGCTGAGCATATAGACCCACTCGACCCAGCTCTGCCCGGCGAGTCCGTCGTACAGGCCCTTGAAAGGTCCCTTCAGCGCGTAGAGCAGGACGCCGTCGGTCGGCGAGCCGCCCCTGACCCACGCGTCGGGTCCGAAGAAGTCGATCACACCCGTCTTCGGGTTGCGTCCCGTCGAGAACCCCAGCGCGAACGCCTTGTCGAGGAACGCCCACAGGAACGTGAACCCCATCGCGATACGTAGCACCCCGAGGGCCACACCGGCGCCGATACCGACCTCGTGCCGACGAGGGGCCTTCGTCGGGGTCACGCCGTTCCGGCGCACCTCGACCGGCTCGGCGGCGATGCTCATCCGCTCCATGTCGACTGCCATCTCGAGCCTCCTTTCCTTGCTTGAGAACAGCCTGGCGCCCGGAGGCGAGGACTCCATGGGCCGAAGGACCCGGTGGGTTCGGGACCTGTTGGACCTCGGGCGCGAGTGCTTAGGCGGGGGTACCGGGCGTCGTGGTGTGTCTGGCCAGGTAGGCGGCGGCCTCGGCGCGCCGGGCAACCTCGAGCTTCGAAAGGATGCTCGAGACGTAGTTCTTCACGGTCTTCTCGGCCAGGTCCAGCTCGTCGCCGATCTCTTTGTTGGTCTTGCCGTCGGCGACCAGGCCGAGGATCCGCTCCTCCTGCGGCGACAGCCGGGCGAGCTTTTCGTCTTCGAGCAGCCGCTTCCCCTTGCGGAGGCGATCCAGCACCGCGTTGGTGACGGCCGGGTCGAGCAGGCTCTCGCCCCTGCCCACCGTTCGGATCGCGCGGACGAGCTCTCCGCTCCTGACCTGCTTGAGCACGTAGCCCGAGGCCCCCGCCATGATCGAGGCGAACAGCGCCTCGTCGTCGGCGAACGACGTCAGCATCACCACGCGCGTGTTCGGGTGTCTGGCGCGGATCTCGCGGGTGGCCTCGATGCCGCTGCCGTCCGCGAGCCGGACGTCCATCACCACGACGTCGGGGCGGGCGCGGTCCGCCTCCTCGACGGCCTCCCGGACGGTCCCGGCTTCCGCGCTGACGATGATGTCGTCGGTCTCCTGCAGGAGGGCCCGCACGCCGCTGCGCACGACCTCGTGGTCGTCGACCAACATCACCCGCAAGGGGAGCTCGCTCTCCGCCACGCAACCCATCGTACCGGTCACCGCGTCGACACCTGAAGCGTCACGATGCGCTCGGCGACGCGGTCGACGAAGTCCTTGATCGTGGCCTCGGCGACGCGATGCAGGAGCGCACGGTCGAGCGCGCGTCCCACCAGCGCGAGCGGTGGGCGGTACCGGGCGTCCATCGACAGCTGCGAGCGGTCCGGGCCGAGCCCGGCGACCTCGACGTCCCCCTCGAGCTGCGGGAACAGTCGCTCCTTGTTCGTCGCGCGCCACGTGATCGGCACCCGGGTCGTCGAACCGGACCGGTATGGCGTCCCCAGCGCGACCTCGACCTCCCGATCGATCCGCCGGGTGTCGACTCCGAAGCCGACCTCCGCGAGCAGCGCGTGGCCTCGGTCCTCCGCGTCGCGGAGCAGGCCGGGGACCCACGCGTCCGGCCCTTCGAGGAGGGACGCCTCGGCGTCATCGAACGGGACGCCGAGCTCGATGTAGTAGCGCAGGAACATGCGGGGAGTGTGGACCGCTCGTCGACCGTCCTCGGGGGCCGTTCGGCCCACGAACGCCAGGACCCTGGACCCATCGAGCGCATGCCCGCAGACGTGAACCTTCCTCGGTCGACGAACGACACCTGGAGGTTTCGATGAGGAGACGGGTTCGAGCGGCGGCGATCGGTGCGGCGATCGCCGCGCTGCTGCTGACGGCCGCCGCATGCAGCGGCTCGGGTTCGCAAGACGAGGGGACGGGCGCCGAGGGATCGGACGCCGTGGCCAGCTTCGACGTCTCGCTGACCGAGTTCGCGATCATGCCGGGGGAGATCGACGTGCCGATCGGCGAGCCGCTCGCGTTCGTCGTCTCGAACGACGGCACCACGCCCCACACGTTCGCGATCGAGACCGGATCCGACACGGTCGTGACGCCGCAGATCCAACCCGGCGAGTCGGCGACACTCGAGGTGCCCCCGCTCGACACGGGCCACTACCGGACCCTGTGCACGGTCCCCGGGCATGCCGATGCCGGGATGGTCGGCATGGTCATGGCGTTCAAGGATGCCGGGGCGACGAGGGCGACCGGCATGCCCGGCATGACGGGGGCGACGGGGGCGCAGGGCGCGATGGCGGTCCAGGACATGCTCGACGGCCATCGGGCGGGCGTGGAGGCGTTCCCCGCCGAGACCGAGGGCGCCGGCAACCAGCCGCTCGAGCCCAGGATCGTGCACGGCACCAAGGTCTTCGACCTTACGGCCGAGGAGGTCCGGTGGGAGACCAAGCCTGGGGTGTTCGTCGATGCGATGGGGTTCAACGGCACGGTCCCCGGGCCGGAGGTCAGGGTCGAGCAGGGGGACCACGTTCGGATGATCGTGCACAACGACATGAGCCAGCCCACGACGATGCACCTGCACGGGGTCACGGTGCCCAACGACATGGACGGCGTCCCGTACATCACGCAGGACCCGATCATGCCGGGCGGGTTCTTCGTCTACGAGTTCGATGTGGTCGACCCGCCGGGCATGTACGTCTACCACTCGCACTTCAACTCCACCGAGCAGGTGGGCAAGGGTCTGTACGGCGCGTTCATCGTGGAGCCCAAGGGCTCGGACTGGGGCTCGCTGTACGGCGAGCCCGTCGACGTGGAAAGCACGGTGTTCCTGGGGGACGGCCCGACCGGGTTCGTCCTGAACGGCAAGGAGTTCCCCGCCACGCAGCCGATCGTGGCCGAGCGAGGCAACGGCGTGCTGATCCACCTGGCGAACGACGGGGCGGTGACCCACCCGATGCACCTGCACGGCTACCACTTCGAGGTGGTGGCCGAGGACGGGTTCGTGCTCCCGCGCCAGCACCGATACATGGCGGACACGCTTATGGTCGCCCCCGGCCAGCGGTTCGACCTGTTCGTCCGGGCCGACTACCCGGGCGTGTGGGCGTTCCATTGCCACATCCTTCCCCACGTGGAGGGACCGCAGGGCATGTTCGGGATGGTGACCGCGCTGGTCGTGGAGTAGCAGCGACCTACAGAGGGAGCTCGACCCGAACCGTGGTGCCGCGGTCGGGCGCCGACTCGATGACGGTCCGGCCGCCCGCGGCCCCGGCGCGCTGCTCGAGGTTCGTCAGCCCGTCGCCGCGCGGCGTGCTCGACGGGTCGAAGCCCGCGCCGTCGTCGTCGATCTCCAGGAGCGCGCGATCCTCGGTCCTGGCAAGCGAGAGCCGGCAGGTCTCCGCGCCGGAGTGGCGGCCCACGTTCGAGAGCGCTTCCCGGGCGAGCTGCAGGACGTCCCCGGCGACCGAGGACAGGTCGGAGGCGACCGCGGGATCGATCTCGGCCACCGTGACGATCCCGCTCCGCTGCTCGAACTCGGATGCCAGCTCCCGCAGCGCCGCGTCGAGCGCCCGGTCGGCGAGCGCGCCCGGACGCAGCCCGAAGATGTAGTTGCGCAGGTCGCGGATCACCCGGTCGATCTCCTCGACGGCGGCGTCGATCCGCTCGGCCACCCGCGGGTCACCCGATGCCATCGACGTCCCCTGAAGCCCCATCCCGACCGCGAACAGCAACTGGATCACGCCGTCGTGCAGGTCCTTGGCGATCCGCTCGCGATCCTCGAGGACGGCCAGTCGCTCCACCTCCTCCCGGAGCGCGCGGGCCTCGGCGTACAGGCGCGCGTTCTCGACGGCGATCCCCGCCTGGGCGGCGAGCACCACCAGCGCGTCCTCGTCCCGCTTGTCGAACTCCGCCGCCCCTTTCTTGTTCGTGAGGTACAGGTTCCCGAACACCGTCCCGCGCGAGCTCACGGGCGCACCCAGGAACGACGTCATGGGCGGGTGGTTCGGCGGGAACCCGTACGAGAGCTCGTGGTCGGCGAGGTTCGGGATGCGGATCGGCCGCGGGTCGCGGATCACCAGCCCGAGGATCCCGTGGCCGGTCGGCGGATCCCCGATCGCCGCCCGCTGCTCGGGCGTGATGCCGGTCGTGACGAACTCGGCGATGCGGTCGTCGGCCCCCAGCACCCCGAGCGCGCCGTAGGTCGCATCGGTCAGTTCGACGGCTTCGTCGACGATGCGTTGCAGCACTGTCTCGAGGCTGAGATCGGACGCGAGCGAGAGGCCGGTTCTGATCAGGCGTTCGGATCGGTCCATCCGACCCGGAGCCTAGCGAGCCGTTCAGGTCGTTGCCGGGGATGGCGCGACGCCGGAGGGGACCGAGATGTGTCCCTCGACGAGGGTGCCTCGTCCTGGGCTCGACTGCACGGACAGATCGCCGCCGAGCGCCGCCAGCCTGTCGGCCATGTTCTGCAGCCCCGAGCCGAACGTGGTCGTCGCCTGGTCGAACCCCTGTCCGTCGTCCTCGATCTCGAAGACGAGCTCGCCGTCCCGTTCCTCCAGCCGAACCACCACGTGGTCGGCCCTCGCGTACTTGGCCGCGTTCTGCAGCGCCTCGAGCGTGCAGAAGTACACGGCGGTCTCGACCTCCTGCGCGTATCGCCCGATCTCGTCGCTCTCGACGCGGACCGCCACCGGCGACCGCCGGGCCTGGGCGTCGACCGCGGCGGCCAGGCCTTGGTCGGCGAGCAGCGGCGGGTAGACACCACGGGCGAGGTCCCGAAGGTTCTCGAGCGCATCGGTCGTCTGAGCCTGCAGTCGCTCGAGGGTCTCGGCCACCTCGGGGGCGTCCCTCTTGGCCAGGCGCTGGGCGAGGCTCAGCTGCACCCCGAGGGCCACGAGCTGCTGCTGCGCGCCGTCGTGCAGGTTGCGTTCGAGGCGCCGGCGCTCCGCGTCCTGGGCGGTGATGAGTCGCTGGCGCGACGCGCGCAGGTCCTCGATCAGCCGCGAATTGGCGAGCAGGAGCGCGGCCTGCCCGGCTAGGTCGTTGACGAGCGTCTCCTCGACGGGCGTGAGCGGCTCGTTGGGCGGCTTGATGAGCGTGAGCATGCCGAGCTGTTCGCCCCGATGCTTGACGGGCACCGAGGTGGTGACCCCCTCGAACTCCGGCCTTTGCCCGCCCACCGCTCGGACCGGCGCCGGCAACCCGTTCGTCGGCCAGGTCGCCACCGGGCGGTACTCCTCTCCGACCTTCAGCCACACGGCCGCCGATGTCGCCCCGGTCCCCTCGGCCAGCAGCCGGACCATGCGCACGTGGATGTCCTCGCCCGAGTACGTCTCCCCCACCTGTTCCGAGAACCGAGACAGCACTTCGTAGGGCGTCGCTCGTTCGCCGTAGACGAGTCGGTTCGCGAAGCGCTGGGCGCGCTCCCTGAGGGGCTGGAACGCCACGGCCACGATGGCGGTGGCCACGAGCGACAGTCCCTCGGTGACCCCGATCACCGCGCCGATCACGACGACGACGAGCACGTAGACCGCGGTGAAGATCACGGCCAGGGCGCCGTACGCGATCGCCTTGTTGAGGATGACGTCGATGTCGTAGAGGTTGTGCTTGACCATCGCGATCCCGATCGCGATCCACAGCCCTAGCAACGCAATCGAGGTGATGGCCGAGATGACGTCGTTGTCGCTGAAGAATCCGACGCTGAACGTCACGGCCGTAACGACGGCGGCCGAGACGAACCACTTCAGCTGCAGCCGCTCCACGCCTGAGGAGCGGCGGTAGCGGACCGCAACCGATACCACCGACAGCAGCAGCGCCACGATCTCGGCCAGAGCCGCGATGAGGATCGCAACCCGCGCGGCGTCGCTCCAAGACCCGGCCTGGATATTGATGCCCTCGAAGGGATCCGACCAGCTCGCCGTGGCGAGGATCAGGGACCCGGCGATGAGGAGCGCGAGCACGGCGACCGTCAGCCAGGCCACGATGCGCCATCGAGGCGACACCAGATGTCCGGTGGGGAACAACAGAAAGAGCAGCACGAGGCAGGCGATCGGGATCGGCCACACGGCGTTGCTCAGCCACGCAAGGGCCTGGCCGCCCGGAAGCGTTCCCGGTTGGGCGATCAGCGCGTGCAACGCATAGGCCTGCCCGAAGGTCGCAAGGGCAAGGGAGACCCCCGCCGCGAGGAACAGCCACCCGATCGCGTTGCGAGGTTGCTTGGTGACGATCGCGATGCCCAGAACCGGGACGCCCAGGGTGACGACCACGTCGAAGACGTTCGATGCCGTCCAGGCCCCGACGTTGTTGGGCAGGCTGGCCTCTCGATCGAGGAACAACAGGACGAGGGTGACCGCCATCAGAACGAGCGACACGACGCCGATCCCCCAGGCCAGCCTGCGTGCGGTCCACGAGCTCATCGCCCAGGATTCTGCGCTCTCCAGCGGGGGCCGTGAAGAGGGAAACGCCCACGAGGGGTACAGTCGAACGTCCGGTGGATACGACCAGCGGAGCGACGGGCGCAGACACCCGCACAGCGGGGATGCGCAGGTTCGAGCAGGAGCGGCCGCACCGACGGCCCTCGGGCGAGGCGCCGCCTCTGCCCAGGGAGCTCGGCCGGTCGGGCCGCGTGTTCCTGATCCTGCTCGCCTACTTCGTGGTCGCCGCGATCGGATTCGTGATCTTCCCGACCGTCGAGCAGTTCTTCGAGAAGTGGGATCACACGCGGCAGCTCTGGGTCGTGAACCACCGCGAGCCCTGGCTCACGGACGTCTCCCTCGTGGTGAACGGGCTGGCGTCCGCCTGGTCGATCCGCATCCTGCGCTGGGGCGTGATCCTGGCGCTCGTGCTGGTCCGCCGATGGCGGCATCTGTTCATCTTCCTGGGCGCCGTCATCCTGACGGAGGTCATCACGTACAACAGCTCGCTTCTGCTCGCGAGGCCCCGCCCCCTCGGTATCCCCATCCTCACCGGCTGGGAGGGTTACTCGATGCCCTCGCGGCCGGTCGCGGGTCTCGCGGTCACGGCGGTCGGGCTCACCTATGCCCTGGTCGTCCCGGGCCGATCCCGCTCGATCGCCAAGTGGGTGATCGGGGTCGTGCTCGTCGCGGTCGGCCTCTCGCGCGTCTACCTGGGGGTCGATCACCCGAGCGACGTGGGCACGGCGGCGATCTTCGGCGTTGCGGTCGCCGTGGCGATGTTCCGCTGGTTCACACCAAACGACGTGTTCCCCGTGACGTACCGGCACGGCAAGGCTGCGCACCTGGACGTGACGGGCCGGCGCGGCCAGGCCATCGTCTCGGCGCTCCGAGATCAGGTGGGGCTGACCGTCCTGGACGTCAAGCCCGTCGGCCTGGAGGCCTCGGGCGGGTCGACCCCGCTGCGGATCAGGGTCGCGAAGGACCGGAGCGGGCCCGAGCGGTACGTATTCGCCAAGCTGTACGCGAAGAGCCACGTGCGGGCCGACCGCTGGTACAAGCTCGGGCGCACGATCCTGTACGGGGCGCTCGAGGACGAGACGCCGTTCCAGTCGGTCCGCCGGTTCGTCGAGTACGAGGACTACACGCTGCGGATCCTGTACGAGCTCGGCGCTCCCACGCCCAGGCCGTACGGCATCGTCGAGATCACGCCCGAGCGCGAGTACATGATCGTGATGGAGTTCTTCGAAGGCGCCGTGGAGATCGGTGACGCCGAGATCGACGACGCCGTGATCGCGCAGGGCATCGCGCTCATCCGCATGCTGTGGGACGCGGGGCTCGCCCACCGCGACATCAAGCCGGCGAACCTCATGGTCCGCGGCAGCGAGCTCAAGCTGATCGACGTGTTCTTCGTGCAGGTCCGCCCGTCACCGTGGCGTCAGGCGGTTGACCTGGCGAACATGATGCTGGTGCTCGCGCTGCGCTCGGACGCCGAGCGCGTCTACCAGGCCGCGCTCCGATCGTTCACCGAGGACGACATCGCGGAGGCGTTCGCTGCGACGCGCGGGGTCGCGAGCCCGACCCAGCTCCGCAACGAGCTCAAGCGCGACGGGCGCGACCTGCTGGCACGGTTCCGGTCGTTCGTGCCCGAACGCGAGCCGATCTCCATCCAGCGCTGGAGCGTGCGGCGGGTGCTGCTGACGCTGATGGTCGGATTCGCCGCGTTCCTCGTACTCGGCCTGATCGTGAGCAACTGGAACGCCTTCGCCTGAGGCCGTCGGAGCGTCAAGGCAGCCACGGATACCACAACCAGCGCGCCGGGAGGAGTCGAACCCCCAACCTTCTGATCCGTAGCTATCTGGCGATGAACGGTGTCCCTAGCTGCGAAAAAACGCTGGTGACGCGCGAGCACGCGCGACAGAGTTATCTGCTGAGCAGGTTCAGTCTGGCGGTGGGGGTGGTGGCAGGTAACTTGTCTGCCCTTGACGTTGAGGGTTTGCAGTCAGGTCCGGTCGCGGTGGCTCGGGGGGCGCCACGACATTGGGCCGCACGTCCGCTCTGGTTCTTGCTGCTCTCGCTGCCCGCCAGAGAATCACAGAATCGATGGTTGAAACGACCAGGATCGTCCCGATCAAGACAGCGGCCGTGAACACGACCACTTTCAGCCAGTCCTCCATCACTCCCCCATGGCTGCCCGCTCAGCGCCCCCACTCCGGAGGATACGAGCCCCGCCCGCTCCGGTAGAAGCGCCGGATAAATTGCAATACCGAACACGGGAAATCTAGGACCTGGCCTCGATCGCCCGTTTCGTGCCCGTTCTACGGTTGTGCTGCCGTGGCCGTCGCTAGAGCGATCACCGCAACCTTTTCGCCTGGTGCTCGTTTTCCTTATCGAGGAGGTCGCCTTGCGAAGGACCCTGATCATCCTGCTCCTGATCGCGGTGAGGTTGCCGCTGAGCCAAGACGCCGGAGCCTCGTCGGTGACGGTGGCGGCCGCCGGAGACATCTCACGCGACAGCTTCGGCGCCCCGCAGCAGCAGACGGCAGACCTCATCACCTCGTTCGCGCCGACGGCCGTCTTCGCGCTCGGCGACACGCAGTATCCGGATGGATCGTTGTCGGACTTCCAGACGTTCTACGATGCGAGCTGGGGCGCCTTCAAGAACAGGACGTACCCGATTCCCGGTAACCACGAGTACAACACGAGCGGGGCGTCCGGCTTCTTCTCGTACTTCGGCACGGGCGCCGCAGTGCCAGTGAGTTCGCCCGGGTACTACAGCATCAACCTCGGCGATTGGCACATCGCGTTCCTGAACACGAACTGCACGCAGATCGATTGCACCGCCGAGAAAGCGTGGTACAAGGGCGATCTGAAAACCGACTCACATCTTTGCGACATGGTCGTATACCACGCTACGAACCTGAGGTGGCCGCGCGTCAAGGGAGCGCGGTTCGGCGTCGACATCGCCCTTGCCGCCTCCCGCCACGTCTACGAGCGTTGGCCGCAAGAGAACGGGATCACGCGCTTCACTGTCGGCACCGGCGGTTTCTCACTCGGCAAGCTGAGTACCGGCTTCGATGCCGGGTTCCGGGCGTTTGGGGTCATCGAGATGACACTGAATGCAGGCAACTACTCGTGGGCGTTCGTGGATGTCACCAGAACGACGCTCGATTCCGGGTCTCGCACCTGCCACTCTTAAGGATCGCCAATCACGCACTTCCGCTTGCGCATCGGTGGTCACGTCGTTCACGAATATCATCCTGAGCTTCATCGCTGGGCGAATAAGCACGTGTTCCTCGAGACATGCGACTTCGACGCCGCCTGGGGTCTGTCCCGAGACCGGGAATCGTCGTTACTGAAAGAGAGATTCTATTCTTCAACCGCTCCTGGACGAGAGAACACACCGCCCGCGGGCCCGCCCGATCGCGCCTCAAGAACCAGATGCCGACCACCGCCACCAAGGCGCTGCCCCACCACCTGAGGAGGAAAAGGATCAGGAATCGCCATACGAGAAGACGAACGCCAGCCGACCGCCTTCCCCGTAAACCGGCAGGAAGGGAATCGCCATTCCGACGATGAAGGCTGCGACCGCGAGGCGGAGGATCGAGCGGCGGATGTCGGAGGGCAACCTCGAGTGCATCTTTGCGGATGCTCGTTGACTGGCAACCCGGCGGCCGCGTCTGGGATCGGCGTGAGGTCGTGGCGTGGACGAAGGCAGTGGCGGAAGGAGAAGCCGTGGAGCTATCCGCAGAGTCGCGCCTTCGCCGAGCTACTGATCGACTGCGGGGAGGACCGGACGCTCCGGGCGGTGCTCATCGGGATGCTGCGCGAGGGCGATCGCCTGACCTGAGCCGTAAGTCAGACCTGGCCTGCCCGTGTCATGCTTCACGCCTCGACTCCGAGAGGGGGCAGGATGTTCGCGCCGATGCTGGGGTATGCCGCAGGAACGCTCATCGTGGTCGGGCTCTGCGTTCTGGTCGTGGCGCTGCTCGGGTATGCCGTCTACTTCTT
>JBKPKU010000010.1:0-2079 GCA_046731295.1 Actinomycetota bacterium | reverse complement strand
CAGATGGTCGATGACATGGACGACATGCTTCACAGGTGTTGGAGTTGCAAATGACGTCCATCCCGAGGAGGGAGTCGTGCCCAGGTGGCTACGAGATAACGCGTTGTCGATCGTCTTGTTCGGCCTGTTCGTGGTCTTTCTGTTAGGTCAGGCCGTGACCGGCTGGCGCACCTACGACGCCGAGCAACGAGAGCACCACGAACGAACGGTGGGCTTTGGGACCTATCTCAGCACGGGACACTTCGTTGAGGCCACCTTCGAGAACTGGGAGAGCGAGTTCCTCCAGATGGCCGCCTATGTGGTGCTCACGATCTGGCTGGTCCAGAAGGGCTCCTCGGAGTCGAAACCCCTGGGCGGTGATCCTGAGAAGGATGCGGACCCCAGGTCGATGCCCGACCTGAAGCGAGCGCCAGGTCCGGTGAGGCGGGGAGGGTGGCGGCTCGTCCTCTACGAGAACTCCCTGGGGATCGCCTTCGCGCTCCTCTTCGTGCTCTCGTTCGGGCTGCACGCGTTAGGAGGTGCCAGAGAGTTCAGCGCGGAGCAGGTAGCTCACGGGCAGCAACCGATGAGCGTGACAGAGTTCGTGTCGACCTCAACATTCTGGTTCCAGTCGTTCCAGAACTGGCAGAGCGAGTTCGTTGCCGTCGGCAGCATCGTCGTGCTCACAATCTTCCTCCGACAGCGGGGCTCTCCCGAGTCGAAGGCCGTCGCCGCCCCTCACGATGAAACCGGCGGGTGAGGCAGCTTAACCGGTATTGCGGTGCCGGCCGGTTGCGAGCTGTCTCGGTCCGCTGCGTTTCGCCCGTCCGATTCGGGAAGCCACCTCCTCCGGAATGCGCCGAGAGGAAGGAGCAGGATGTGCATGAGGCTCACGCCGGACAAGCGAAAACATCGTCTATGCGGATCTCAAGAGGCGGCTCAAGATCTCGGTGAAGGAACGCGATGCAGAACGTCGGGAACACGCTCCGGAGGAAGAGCCCTCGGTCGCCCGCCAGCCGATGATGCCGCAGTGTCCAGGCGTCGTCAGCCGTGACTACTCGCCGATCTGCGGCTGACGCACCCATGCAAACTGGCCGCCACCGATGACGGCGCCTTCCTCGCAGAGCCACGAGTCGCCACAGACTGGGCACGTCCACAGCTGCCCGATGGACTCAGGCGTCGGCGGCGTGCAGTCGTGCAGCTCGGTATCCGTCATCAAGCGATCATATCGCCATCGATCGTGTCGGCGGTCCGTCGGTCGTCACCTTCGAGGACAGCCGAATTGCTTCGCCTGCATCCACTGATCGACTGCGAGGAAGGACCGGACGCTGCGCGCGGTGCTCGTCGGGATGCTCCGAGAGCGGGCGCAATGGGGCTGTACCAGTTGAAGCCTCGACCGATCGATCGACATCGTACGGTCGTGGGCGCGAGAGCTGAGCGAGGAAGGGCGAATCGCATGAATGCGACCATCCGTGCGGATGAAGGGTTTGCTCAGCCGGGCACGACCAGCACGTGCTGCACCGCCGGCAGGACGATGCTGAGCTCGCGCCACCGCCTGCCCCGATCCTCGGAGCAGAACAGTCTTCCTTCGGCGGTGCCAAACGCGGCGAACGAGCCGTCGTTCAGCGAGTCGAGGCAGTACGTATCGATGTTGTCGTCGAACCAGGCGGGGAGCCCGTCCGTGCAGCGTTCGAAACGGCCGTCGGTCAGGCCGCCCCGATAGACCGCGGCGCGACCGCCGCGTGGTCCGTCCGATGCGGACACGAGCAGTTCGTCACCGCTGACCACCAGGGCGCGTGAGTACGGCGCCTCGAGACCATCGCAGCGCATCGTCCAGGTCGTGCCGCGGTCGGCGCTCGTCGCGAGCCCGCCGGCACACGCCGCCAGGGCGAGGCCCTCGGCGGTTGCGACCTGATGGACATCGGCGTCGATGCCAATCGTCGGGTTCCACGTCGCACCGCGATCGTCGGTATGCACGATGCCCCCAACGTGCACGTTCACGTAGACGTCGTCGCCCCATTCGGAGAACGACCGCGTGTCGGGGGGCCCGCCCCAGGGCGTGTACCAAGCGGACCGCCCCTCGACGGCATCGAACGAAGC
>JBKPKU010000009.1:0-3973 GCA_046731295.1 Actinomycetota bacterium | reverse complement strand
CTGGACGCCCCGCCCTAGCCGGAGGTTGCCCGGGTGACGAGCATGCGACAGCGGCGAACAACAGCGCGGTGGTGAACAGGCGGCGCATGCCCTCATTACATCTCTGTTCGTGCTTGGTTCCTGTGTCCGTCTAGCCCCCTCTGCATCTCACCCAGTGGACCGAGAAGCCCTGGCGTGAGACGCCCTAGACGAAGCAGTTCGTGGACCTATGATTGGCAGATGGGCTATCGAGACGAGCGCGTCGCGAAGAATGAGTCGACTTCAAGGGAGCTCAATGAAGGCATCGAGGCGGCGTACGAGTCCGATCCGCAAGATGCGTTCACGATCATCATTTGCGAGTGTGGCCTGGAGCAGTGCGACCGAACCATAACGATCACGAAGTCCGAGTACGAGCGAGTCCGGGACGACGCCCGCCAGTTCGTGATCGTTCGAGATCATCTCATCCCCGATATGGAGCACATCGTGTTCGAGGGGGACCGATTCCTCATCGTCTCCAAGCGAGGGGGAACCCCGGCAGAGGTGGCCGTTCAAGAGGCCCCTGAGACGTAGGGTGACAGACGGTCGGTTCGCCGGGTGGGCAGCCCATCCCGCTGCAGGATCGGCCGCACGTCCCAGCCGCGCGAGACGGCCCTGTTCATCGTCCAGGACGCCGGGGTCCCATCGGGATCATCCCCCCGCATCCTCGGCCCTCCCTCAGCCTGCGTCCTGAGCGATGGCGGCGTGGTCGAGTTCACGGAAGGCTTGGGCTTCAGCCGACGTGGAGGGACCGAGCGTCCGGTTCCTCCCGGGTAGCTGGCGTCGGAGCCGTTCGAGCTCGCGCCTGCTGAATTCGCACCGATCGGTGATCGGCTCGACTCCGTAGAGCCGCGCACCGTTCACACCGAGGATCTTGTCCTTGATCCGTCGACTGAGCTTGGGGTAGCCGAACCGCTCCTGCAATTCCTCGCTGATGTGGAACGACCGCAGCGCCTGGATCTGATCCTGCGGTGAGCCGTAGAAGAGGCAGTCCGTGCCCCACAGCACGTTGTCCTCGCCCACGTACTTCAGCAGCTTGCCGAGCACGTGGGCCGCCTGGTCCGGGTACCGCATCACGTACCACCAGGTGGAGCCGAGCTCGGCGTAGACGTTCTCGTTCGGCCCGATCCCCGCCCGCTTCATCGAGGCGATGAGTCGATTGACGCCTTTGTTCGCCGTCGCGGGCACGTACGGTCCCTCGGGCAGGCCCGCCTCGAATCCCGAGTGGTACACGACGAGGTTCACCTCAGGATGGCGCCTGGCCGCCGGGCCGATGTCTTGCGGCGATGCGTACGGGCTCGAGCCGCCGAACCCCTTGTGCGCGCAGATCGTCGGGACGCCGAGGCGCACCGCCCGGTCGATGAACCGCTCGCCGACCTGCGGCAGATCGGGATCGTGATCGTCGAGCCACCATCCCTTCCCATTGCTCTCGAACACGTCGGGGAAGTGTGTGAACGTCTTCCAGGCGGCGATGGGATACCGGCTCACCGTGTCGTCCATCGCATCGAGGGAGGACTCGGATGGGTCCAGGTTCGGGAGCGCCTGGGCGTGCAGCAGCACGCGCTCGTCTCGGCACAGGCCCTCGGCGATCCGCCGGGTCTCGTCCATGATCTCGGTGGACAGCGGGCTTCCTTCCGGGTAGATCGGAAGCGCCGAGAGCACGAGCATCGAGGTGTCCGAGCGCAGGAACATGAGCTCGAGGAAGGTCTCGATCGAGTAGCACACGCGGGGGTCGTCCTCGCCGCAATCCTTCTGCGGGAACCGATCCCAGAAGTCCTGCCCGTTCAAGATGGGGTTCAGGTCGTACTCGAGCAGGTGGCCCTGGATGTCGAAGACGAACTCCTCACCCCCGATGACCTCGTGCGCCACCTCCGGCTCGGTCGTCGCCTCGGGAGGGATCGAGTAGCCGCCCCCGGGGGTCGCGCCCGGCGACGCCGAACGCACCGCCTCGCGAGTGCAGGCGTCCAGCGCGAGCAGGGTCGTCGCGGCGCCGCAGATCGAGAGCAGGAACTCCCGGCGGCTCATCCCGGTTCGTTTGGCGTTGCGTTCGCTGTCCGCGCGGGCTCGCCGGATCGTCTCCCGGACCAGCGGCGAGAGCGGTTCGGGATCGTACTCGGCATTGGAGCAGGGCCCGAACTTGATCGGCAGCCCCGGATCCTCGTCTTTCCAGTCCATCCCCGCGGCGCCTCCCCTGCCGACCCAGGATAGACACGCCCCGCACGGGCTTGGTTCCGCGTCGCGGTTGACCCGGGGCACGGAAAGGGTTTGAGCCCGGGAACCTCGTCTGGGCTGGCCCAGTCCTGCTCGGTGATGATGTCTACGTCGTTGCCGATCGGGACCACGCACCGCCGCTTCCTGGCGGGATCGATTGCGCTGGCCCTGGTCGCCACGGGTTGCCTCGCGGGCCCGAGATCCGAGGAACGGGCGTCGCGCTCTCGGGCGGCGCCTACGAGCGGTGCCGCACTCACGACCGTCGCGCCTTCTCGTGGGCCCGAAGGGGGCTCGACACGCTGGCCGATCGAGCACGTCGTCTTCCTGATCAAGGAGAACCGGACGTTCGACAACCTCTTCGGGACGTTTCCGGGGGCGAACGGCGTGTCGTTCGGCTACGACCGAGGCGTTCGCCGCCCGCTCACCCACGGAACCGACGGCAGCATCGGGTCCGAGGACATCCCGCACTGTTACACGTGCTCGCTCGAGGCGTGGAACCACGGGAAGATGGACGGGTTCAGCCAGGGCGTCGTCTCCGATCGCTGGGCGTACACGCAGCTCCACCGGGCGCAGCTGCCCAACTACTGGCACTGGGCGAGGCGGTTCGTCCTCGCGGACAACTTCTTCTCGTCCGCGCAGGGACCGTCGTTCCCGAACCATCTGTACGCGATCGCCGCCCAGTCCGGCGGTGCTCACGACAACCCGCGACGGACCGGCCGGTTCCGCTCGAGCAACACGTTCGGATGCGATGCGCCGAAGGGGCAGACGGTCACGATCGTGGACTCGGAGGGTCACGAGAAGGAGGTCCAACCGTGCTTCGACTTCACGACCGAGGGCGACCTGCTCACGGACGCGAGGATCGACTGGGCGTACTACGCCGCCCGGCCCGACCAGCTCGGCTACATCTGGTCCGCGTACTCTGCGGTCCGTCACATCCGGGAGACGAGGGAGTGGTCTCTCCATGTGCTCCCGGTCGACGATCTCATCGGCGACATCAAGGCCGACCGGCTCCCTCCGGTCACGTGGATCTCGCCTCGGTACGAAGTGTCGGAACACCCCCAGTACAACTTCTGCCTCGGTGAGAATTGGTCGACGCAGGTGATCGACGCGATCATGCGGAGCCCGATGTGGAAGGACACGGCGGTCTTCGTCACGTGGGACGACTACGGCGGCTTCTACGATCACGAGCCTCCGCCGCAGGTCGACGGGTTCGGGTTCGGGATCCGAGTGCCGCTGCTCGTCATCTCGCCCTACGCCAAGCACGGTGTGATCGACCATCGCCTCGGTGAGTTCTCGAGCGTCCTTCGCTTCATCGAGAACAACTGGGGACTGACACAGCTCACGGACCGCGACCGTGGCGCCATGGATCTCTCCTACGACTTCGACTTCACGCAGCGGCCACGGCCCCCCGATCCCCTCCCAGCGCGGACCGATTGCTTCTCGTGAGGCGAGGTTCCCAGGACGATCGACGCGAAGGGGAGGCCTCGATCGCCATCGCAGCGACCGCCACTGCTCAGGGGTGGGGGGTCGGCGTGGTCGTTGTGGTGGACGGGAGCGAGGGACCAGCGAGCGGGATCGGTGCCGGCCCGAAGCCCCTGACCGGCATGCCCCTGGTGGCCGCCACCATGAAGTCGTGCCAGATGGGGGCGGCGAGCACCCCGCCGAATCCCCGTCCGTAGCCGGGGACCGCGGGCATCGGGGTCTCGGCACGGGCGTAGCCCACCCACACGCCCGTCGCGAGCTGGGG
>JBKPKU010000008.1:0-4080 GCA_046731295.1 Actinomycetota bacterium | reverse complement strand
TCAACGACTACGCTGCCGGGACCCCGACGAACATCGTGAACCCCGACGTCCTGCCGCACCAGCGATGAGTGTGAGATCTGACCGTCAAGACGCAAGTCGGCCCTTCACACCTGCCTGCGCTTTCGCTTGTGGGCCCCCGGGACTCGAACCCCGAACCCGCGGATCAAGAGTCTGGCGCGGTCGTGCGGGTCAGAACGTTGCGAGCCTGCCGAGCTGCGCGTTTGGGTCTCAGTGATACCCATCGTCCTCATTACTTCACGGGGATGAGACGGGGATGGAGCGCCCGCGGAGACTGTCAATTTCGGCGACAAGTCGATCATCATCCGTCTGCCGCCGCGCTCGCCGGACGTCGGAAGGACCGTTCGGTCGGCCAGACGGTGTTCGCCGCCCCCGCCCGGGGCTCACGGACCTAGCGAGAACGGCGGGTACCGATCGTTGACCAGCACGAGAGCGTACGCGACCACCCGAGCACCCCACCGGATAACCCCCTCGACGAAGTCGAATAAGCCCCTCGGGTACCGCCCCGTGAAGATGATGGCGATCCACGCGATGAACACCACCACGACCACAGCGATCCACAGGAAGATCAGCACGATCCAGTGCGGGATGGCCAGGAACCACTTCACCAGTGGAAGCCATCGGTTCAAGCGGCGTCCCCCATCCGGGTCGGCGTAGTCGAGATGGACCGCCTGCTGCTGGTCGGTTGCCGGATAGCGGTCATCCATGAGCAGGATGTAGGCGAGGACCCGATTGATGAACCGCTGCAGTTCCAGGTTCCAGTCGAACCACCAGCGCGGGTACTTCTTTCGGAAGAGGATCATGAGGAGCGGGCCGAAGAACAGCAGACCCCCAGCCCCTGACGCGACGTACGTGGTTCCGCGCTGCGTGTAGACCGCCCAGGTGGAGCCGTTCACGGCCCCGAGGACGATCAGGATCGGGATGGCCACGAAGATCCGGAAAGCCGAGGTCAGCCGGTTGAGCGATCGGTCGGGGTAATCCACCGAGAACTGCACCGGGTACGGCGGTGGCGGCATCGCCATTGGCTTCCCCTTTCTCGCCATGCGGGCTCCGCCTGTATCCCATAGCACGAGGGGTGCAGATGCAAGGTTCGGTTGCTCGATGCCCGTGTCGGGCAGGCTGCACGAAGCGATGCTTCCGACCACCCAGCTCGCACGGCTCGCAGACGGCCGAATCGCCCATCAAGTCCCTCGGCGGGTCGCCCGACCTGGTGCTCACGGGGGGATGTGGGGCCTCCGCGACTCCACATCCTCTCCCCGTTGCTCCACGTGGTACGAGGGGTCCAGGGCCCTCGGAGCGGGACGCAGAGGCTCTCGGTTCCCCCCGGGCTTTCAGTCGTCGTCGGTCGGGTGCGGATCGTCGTGATCCGTGGCACCCGGCAGCTCGTCCCCGATCGTGAGTGCCGCTTCCTCCGGTGAGGCGAACTCGTCCTCCTCGACGGAGTCGTCAGACACGAGCTGGCCCTCGACGTCCGGAATGCCGTCGCCTTCGAGGCCCACAGCCTCCCCGGTGGCCGGTTTCTCCGGGCGCTCCTGGGCAAGCTCGTCGTCGAGACTCTCGCCGGCGAAGGCTTCCCGTTCTGTCGTCCCTCGGAGTTCAGCTCCGAACGGGCGATCGGCCCGCATGATCTCCGCCTCCAGCTCGTCGTTGCCGTCCTCGTCCCACGGGTCTTCCGTTTCCACGGCCGCCTCCTGCGCTCGAACGGTCCCGGACGACTCTCTCATTACCCGAACGTGAACGCGACGGCCTCGGCGACCGATCAAGAAACTCGGTCTCGGATAGGCGGTAGACGACTAGCCCATGCTGCCGGATGAACCTGGCGTTTGAGTCGCGGTTCAACGAGCCGATCGCTTCGGGACCAAGTGCCCTGGCCTAGGCTTTAAGCTTGTAGTCCCAAGGGGTTCGAACCCATGTCTCCACCTTGAGAGTGTTCTCCGAGTCGGGTTCACTACCTGCGAAGATCTCCCGAATTCGGCGCCTGACCTGCGGATTCCATGCTCGGTCGTTCCCATCGTTTCTTGACGTCTCCCAGTCGTTCTTGCGGCGCCATAACCGGTTCCGTTGCGATGCGTCTCCGATCGGCGATGCGTGACTCCGACGTGAGATGATGATGAAGGCATCATCCACAGGGACCGTTTGCGTCGAGGCCGTAAGCAGCCCCTCCGAGCGAGGAGGCACGATGACCGACCTCACGGATCCGGTCCAGGTCGAAATCCCCGAGACGACAGCTGAACCGGTCGCTCCGGCCATACTTCTGTCAGAGACACCGGCACGTCGTATCAAGCGCAGACGGAGCCAGCGCTTCACGGTCCGAACGCGCACAGCGGATCAGTCCTATGCGAGCTGGGAGCGAGCGATCGGTGCCGCGCGGTCGTTCGCCGTGGAGTTCGGCATGGCTTCATCCGTGACGGACGACTTCAACGGAACCCGGTTCGACGTCGCGCCCGACGGATGCGCCTCGCCGAGCTCGTCGTGATGGGGCCTCGAGACCCGGCGTCGGTGTGGGCGTTCTTCCAAACGGAGCTGGGCAAGACCCTCCGCGTCGAGGAAGACAGTGAGGGGGCCCTGCGTGTCGACATCCTAAAGGACGGAATGTGGTCGGAGGCGCCCCGCGGGATGATCGGTCTCAGGTTGGACAACGGCACCCGCAGCCTCACTTCCGCCGAGATCCTGGCGCTCCCGTTCGCGAGGGTCAGGGTTCGAGATCTCGAGATCGGTCCCCCTAAAGCCCCGTAGGGGAAAAGCCGTCATCGTCTCTTACGAGACCGGGACGGCGACGGGGCGTCCACCGGACCCGGTAACTGAGGCTCACGTCGCCCTGAAGGACTTCCAGAACCTCGCCCTCGCGAGGCGGGGAGCCAACCTGAGGTGAGTCGATGACGATTAGATCACCCGACCGGCCTGGCGCGGTCAGCGTGGATGCGCGACCGGATGGCGATGCCGCCCAACGCGCAGTCGTCCTTTCGGGCTGAGACGAAGTTCGAGCCGTGGCCTTCTTCCTCGTTGCCTTCTTTGTCGTTGCCTTCCTCGCCGTTGCCTTCTTCGTCGGCACGGTTCGCTCCCCGCTCGCGGTATATGCCCTGACTCGCTGATTACATCCTTCAATGACGCTCCGGGCAAGAGGCATTTCAAAGGCACGCGGGGGCTTGTCTCGCCCGATATGCGGCAGTCGTAACCCTGGGCGCTGATATCATCGGACGAGCTGAGGCAGAACTCCGCGCCTCCCAAGGAAGTCCGAGCGGAGGACGAACCATGACCACCACGAAGGACTACCTCGTCCCCGTCGTCGTCGAGCAGACAAGCCGCGGTGAGCGATCGTTCGACATCTACTCGCGGCTTCTCAAGGAGCGGATCGTGTTCCTTGGCACGCCGATCGACGACAACGTCGGGAACCTGATCATGGCCCAGCTCCTGCACCTGGAGAGTGAGGACCCCGACAAGGACATCAACCTTTACATCAACTCGCCCGGCGGGGACATCGCGGCGCTGTTCGCGATCTACGACACGATGCAGTACGTCAAGCCCGACGTCTCGACGATCGTCATGGGGCAGGCGGCATCGGCCTCGGCAGTGCTCGTGCTTGCCGGCACCAAGGGCAAGCGGTTCGCGCTGCCCCACTCCCGCGTCCTGCTCCACCAGCCGTACGGTGGTGCGGAGGGCCAGGCAGTCGACATCGAGATCCAGGCCAAAGAGATCACCCGCTACCGCCGGCTCCTGGAGGAGCTGATCGCTATGCACACCGGCCAGCCCCTCGAGAAGGTCGCCAAGGACACGGACCGCGACTTCATCCTCACCGCCGAGGGCGCCGTCGAGTACGGAGTCGTGGACGAGGTCATCACCAGCCGGAAGATCAGCCCCGAACTGGCAGCGGTGGTGGGCGGAGGCTCTTAAAGGACCGACTGAGGTCGTGGAATGGATCCGCGAGGGGGAGGTCTCCTTCCCGAGAGCGCCGGGCGAGCCGGACAGTCTCCGGGCGTGGCGTCCGTGGGTGCTCGAGGAGGCAGATGCCACTCTTCGGATGTGGTACACGGGCAGTGACGGCACGACCTCCAGGATCCTGAC
>JBKPKU010000007.1:0-2788 GCA_046731295.1 Actinomycetota bacterium | reverse complement strand
CTCGTGCTACTCGACCAGGCCGCTGCGGATCGCGATGGCCACGGCCTGCGCCCGGTCGTTGGCGCCCAGCTTCTCGAAGATCCTCTCGAGGTGGGTCTTGACCGTGTGCGGCGAGATCCCCAGGTCGTGGGCGACCTCCTTGGTGGTGGCCCCGTAGGCGACCTTCTGCAGGATCTCCTTCTCGCGCCGTGACAGGGGGGGCGCCTCGACGCGCTTCTCGGCGATCTGGACCTCCTCGATGAAGGCCCGCGTGAGCTGCGGGTGGATCACGGCCTTCCCCTCGAGCGCCAGCCGCGCCGCGTTCACGAGCTCATCGGCCGAGGCGTCCTTGAGCAGATACCCCGAGACGCCCGCCTGGATCGCCTCGGAGATCGAGGCGCGCGACTCGTCCACCGTGAACAGGATCACCTTGGTGGACGGCGAGGCCTCGCGGATCGCCTTGGTGGCGTCGATGCCGTTCATCCCCGGCATCCGCACGTCCATGAAGACGATGTCCGGGGTGAGCTTGCCCGCCTCCTCGATCGCGTTCTCGCCGCTGTCGGCCTCGCCCACGACCACGACGTCGTTGGCCAGGTCGAGCGCGGCGTGCAGCCCCTCCCGGGTCACCGGGTGGTCGTCCACAATCAACACGCGAATGGCAGACATGCGATCTCCTGGCTCCGGCAAGGGGTTCGGTCGTCCGAGCGTCCCTTAGGATAGAGGGAGTCCCTGCCCGAAGGAACGATCTGTCATGGACGAGACGACTGAGACCCGGGAAACGACGGAAGCCGCTCCGCGGACCGAGGAAGCCTCCTCGAACGCGGGGTCGATCACCGAGCAGGCGATCCTGGACGCACTCAAGCACGTCGTCGACCCCGAGCTGGGGATCAACATCGTGGATCTCGGCCTGGTGTACGAGGTGGACGTTTCCGAGGAGGGCACGATCCACATCGAGTACACCCTGACCACGATGGGATGCCCGATCGGCCCGCTGATCGAGCACCAGATGCAATCGTTCCTGGAGAACGTGCCCGGCGTCACCTCGATCGAGGCGGAGATGGTCCTTCGGCCGCCCTGGACGCCCGAGATGATGTCCGAGGAGGCCAAGGCCGCCCTCGGCTACTTCTGACGGCTCCGAAGGCCACAACCGGGCCGTTGACACACCGGGCGAAGGTCTATTGACTTGCACCTGCAATTCCGAGCCAGGGAGTTGGATTCGTGGTTCGAACGCGGTGCGCGGGGCTGGTCGCGGCGATGATCCCGTCGCGGTTGTGCTGTACGCGCGCCGGGCGCCCGCAGGGCGCCCATGAGGCCGCGCGCTGACCCGCACTCCCGAAGGACATTCCAGGGGCCGCGCGGCGGCCCCTTTCTCATTGGCCATCTCGTTGGATGGACGATCGGAGGGAAGGAGGAGCCCGATGCCGGACTACGCCAATCCGGACGCGCTCGTCGAGACCGACTGGCTCGAGGCGAACGTGAACGACCCGAGGATCCGGGTGATCGAGGTCGACGAGGACACCGAGGCCTACGACAAGGGCCACATCGAGGGGGCGGTCGGCTGGAACTGGACGACCGACCTGCACGCCGACGTGGGCCGCGACTACGTGGACCAGGCCGGCCTGTCGGACCTGCTGTCGAAGGCCGGCGTCGGCCCCGACACCACGGTGATCCTGTACGGGGGCAACAACAACTGGTTCGCCGCCTACGCGTACTGGTTGCTCAAGGTTCGTGGCGTCGACAACGTCAAGCTCCTGAACGGCGGGCGCAAGAAGTGGGAGCTCGAGAGTCGCTCGCTCACCCAGGACGGGCCGTCGTATGCGGCGACGGGCCTGTCCCTGTCGGGCGGCGAGCGCTCGGACATCCGGGCCTTGCGCGATGAGGTGCTCTCGAAGGTGGGTGGGTCGACCGGGTTCGTCGACGTCAGGGCGCCCGAGGAGTTCCGTGGGGAAAAGCTGGCGCCAGACCACCTGCCGCAGGAGCAGGCGCAGGTCCCGGGACATATCGCGGGCGCGGCCAACATACCGTGGGCCAAGGCGGCCAACGAGGACGGGACGTTCAAGAGCGCCGACGAGCTGAAGGCGCTGTACGAGGCCGAGGGCATCACCGCCGACCGCGAGATCATCGCGTATTGCCGGATCGGTGAGCGCTCGAGCCACACGTGGTTCGCCCTGCAGGAGCTGCTCGGGTACCCGAACGTCAAGAACTACGATGGCTCGTGGACCGAGTACGGCTCGCTCGTGGGCGCGCCGGTCGAGAAGGGCTGACTCTCCCGTCATTCCCCTGGGGAGGCCCGGATGGCGGCTGCCGTCCGGGCCTCCTCTCGTGCGAGACCGCCCGCATCTGGGTAAGACTCGTCGTATGAGACCGGTTTCCCGCACGACGGCGGCATTCGTCCTGCTGGTCCTCGTCCTGGCCGCCTGCGATCGGGCACGAGATGCGCAAGGCGAGATCCAGAAGGGAGTGGACGCGGCCAAGGAGGCCGTCGCGGACGCGGCCGATGCGGTCGCCGGCGTATCGCGCTCGACCTATGAGCGGGTGGCGAGCGGGGTCGACGAGCTGCAGGCGGACCTGAGCGCCGCCGCGAACGAGGCCGGCGACCGTGCTCAGCAGACCTACCAGGAGCTGCTCCGGCGTGCCGAGGACCTCAAGGCGCAGGCGGACGCCGCAGGTGAGCACGCGAAGGCCGAGGCGCAGCAGGCCTGGCAGGCGGTATCGGACGCCCTCGCCGAGCTGGAGGCCGACATCCGCGACGCCGCGAACGGCTCGTAGCGAGGTATTCCGACGTCTCCGATGGACTTTCCCCGGAGCG
>JBKPKU010000006.1:0-15160 GCA_046731295.1 Actinomycetota bacterium | reverse complement strand
CCGTCGAGTACACTCCGCGCGGCCCGGCCGAAGGCGTTCGCCGGGGCCGCGACTAGGCTTGAAGCCGAGGGCTTGATGGCGAAGCGGAAGTCCGACGTCGGGACCCTGTACAAGGGCAGCCCGGGACAGTGGTCCTGGCTGTTGCACCGCATCACCGGTGTCGCGGTGATCCTGTTCCTGTTCGCGCATGTGGTCGACACCGCGGTCATCGGCTGGGGGCCCGAAGCCTACAACCGCGTCATCTCCGTGTACCACAACTGGTTCGTCCAGCTCCTTGAGCTCGGCCTGGTAGCGGCCGTCCTGTACCACGCGATCAACGGCGTGAAGATCATGCTGTTCGACTTCTGGCCTGCCAGCGCCCGCCGCAT
This sequence comes from Actinomycetota bacterium, assembly GCA_046731295.1. GTDB lineage: Bacteria > Actinomycetota > UBA4738 > UBA4738 > HRBIN12 > DASSJM01. Next base: position 14,792 of record JBKPKU010000006.1, on the reverse strand, counting down.
GAAGCCGATCGCGCTCGGATCGACCCTGCTGTTCGTCCTGGCGATGATCCCGATCACGATCATCATGGCCAAAGGCATCCTCGAGTCCGCGGGGGTCCTGTGATGGCGGTCGAGGCGCCCGAACGGCGGGTCCCTCCCTCACAGGGCGGGTTCATGGGCTACCGAGGCCGCGAGCGGCCGACCGGGGGGTTCGAGCTGTGGTCGTGGCTGTTCATGCGGATCAGCGGACTGGTGCTGCTGCTGCTCGCCGTCGGGCACGTGCTGATCATGCACGTGTGGGACGGCGGGGTGGAACGCGTGAACTTCGGGTTCGTGGCGACACGGTGGCAGAGCCCGTTCTGGCGAACCTGGGACTGGGCGCTGCTCGTGCTCGCGCTGATCCACGGCATCAACGGGCTGCGGGTCATCGTGCAGGACTACATGAAGTGGCCCGGGCTGCGGTTCGCCGTGGACATGGCGTTCTTCGTGATCGGGTTCGGGCTGTTCGTCCTGGGCACGGTGGTCGTGTTCACGTTCGACGCGAGCCAGTGGCCGGGGACGACGTAGGCGCATGACGACCTTCCACACGTACGACACGGTGATCGTCGGCGCCGGCGGCGCCGGACTGCGCGCGGCCATCGAGGCGTCGGAGCGCGTTCGGACCGCGGTGATCTCCAAGCTGTACCCCACGCGGTCGCACACCGGGACCGCGCAGGGGGGCATGTGCGCTGCGCTCGCCAACGTCGAGGAGGACTCGCCCGAGTGGCATGCGTTCGACACCGTCAAGGGCGGCGACTACCTCGTCGACCAGCCGGCGGCGCAGCTGATGTGCGAAGAGGCCGTCCACGCGGTCTACGAGCTCGAGCACTGGGGGCTGCCGTTCAACCGCACCCCCGAGGGCAAGATCGACCAGCGGCGCTTCGGTGGGCACACCCGCAACCACGGTGAGGCGCCTGTCAAGCGCGCCTGTTTCGCGGCCGACCGGACCGGCCACATGATCCTGCAGACGCTCTACCAGCAGTGCGTCAAGCGGAACGTGCGCTTCTTCAACGAGTTCTACGTGCTGGACCAGCTGATGGTGGACGGTGCGTGTGCCGGCGTCGTCGCGTACGAGCTCGCGACGGGCGAGCTCCACGTGTTCCGGGCCAAGGCCGTCCTCTACGCGACGGGCGGATACGGCCGCATGTTCCGCGTGTCCTCGAACGCCCACACGCTGACCGGCGACGGCCCCGGCGTCCTGTTCCGGCGCGGGATCCCGTTGGAGGACATGGAGTTCTTCCAGTTCCACCCGACGGGCGTCTACAAGATGGGCATCCTGCTGTCCGAGGCCGTCCGCGGCGAGGGCGGCATCCTGCTGAACTCGGAGGGCGAGCGCTTCATGGAGCGCTACGCCCCCACCGTGAAGGACCTCGCCCCCCGCGACATGGTGAGCCGCGCGATCTTCCAGGAGATCAGGGAGGGCCGCGGGACCGGCCCCAATCGCGATGCCGTGTGGCTGGACGTGCGTCACCTGCCGCGCGACGTGATCGAGGAGAAGCTGCCGGACGTGACCGAGTTCGCTCGGGTGTACCTGGGCGTCGAGCCGACCACCGAGCTCGTCCCGATCCAGCCCACGGCCCACTACGCCATGGGAGGGATCCCCACCAACGTCGACGGGCAGGTCGTGCTCGGCGAGGACGAGACGCCGGTCCCCGGGCTGTACGCGGCGGGCGAGTGCGCGTGCGTGAGCGTGCACGGCGCGAACCGCCTGGGCACGAACTCGCTACTGGACATCGTCGTGTTCGGCCGACGCGGCGGCCGGCACGCGGCCGAGTTCGCGAAGGACGTCGAGCTCCCCGAGCTGCCCCAACGTCCCGAAGGCTTCGCTCGCGACATGGTGGACGGCCTGTTGAACCGGCCCGAAGGCGCGAACGCCGCCGACATCCGCAACGAGCTCCAGGACTCGATGCAGGACCTCGCGTTCGTGGTTCGCACCGAGGAGAGCCTGCGCAAGATGCAGCAGATCCTCGACGGCCTGCGCGAGCGCTACGAGCGCGTCTACGTGCAGGACACGGGCAAGATGTTCAACACCGAGGTGATGGAGGTCGTCGAGCTCGGCTTCCTCATCGAGTGCGCCGACGCGCTCGTAGCCGCGGCGCTCGCCCGCGACGAGAGCCGCGGCGGCCACTACCGCGAGGACCACCCGCTGCGCGACGACGCCAACTGGCTCAAGCACTCGCTCGCGATGCGGCAACCCGACGGCTCGGTCGCGCTGTCGACCAAGCCGGTCAAGCCTGGTCCCTACGTCCCGATGGAGCGGAAGTACTGATGGCATCCAACACGAACGAGCTGGGCGACATCCTCGACGCGTCCGACCTTCGCGCGGCGGGAGCGGGGCACAGGGTCACGCTGACCCTGAAGATCCGGCGCTACAACCCGGAGGTGCGCGGCGAGGAGTCGTGGTGGGACGAGTTCGAGATCCAGGCCGAACCGGACGACCGGCTGCTCGACGCGCTGCACCAGGTGAAGTGGTACTACGACGGCACGCTCGCGCTCCGCCGCTCGTGCGCGCACGGCATCTGCGGCTCGGACGCGATGATGATCAACGGCAAGAACGCGCTCGCGTGCAAGACGATCGTCCGCGACGTCGCGCCGAAGGTGACGGTCGAGCCGATCCGCGGGCTCCCGGTCCTCAAGGACCTGATCGTGGACATGGAGCCGTTCTTCGCCGGCTACCGCTCGGTGCTCCCCTACCTGATCAACGACTCGGGCGAGCCCGACACCGAGCGCCGTCAGTCGCCCGAGGACCGGCACGCGTTCGACGACACCACCAAGTGCATCCTGTGCGCCGCGTGCACGACCTCGTGCCCGATCTTCTGGGGCGACGAGGAGTACGTCGGCCCGGCGGCCATCGTGAACGCGCACCGATTCATCTACGACTCCCGCGACGAGGGCGGCCGCGAGCGGCTGAAGATCCTGTCCGAGAAGACCGGTGTATTCCGCTGCCGGACGACGTTCAACTGCACCGAGGCCTGCCCCCGCGGCATCGAGGTGACCAAGGCGATCCAGGACGTCAAGCGCTCGATCCTGTTCGACCGCTTCTGACGCTCCGCCCCGACGCTCCGCTAGGGTTCGGCCGTGGCGCACCTGGTGACGCTGATCCCCGGCGACGGCATCGGCCCCGAGGTCTCCGATGCCACACGGCGCGTGCTGGACGCGACCGGCGTCGAGATCGACTGGGTCGTCGAGGACGCCGGCGCCTCCACCCTCGAGCGCGAGGGGGCGGCCCTGCCTCCGAGGGTCCTGGATCAGATCCGGCGGTCACGCGTGGCGATCAAGGGACCGATCACCACGCCCGTCGGCTCGGGCTTCCGCAGCGTGAACGTGGAGCTCCGACGGTCGCTGGACCTGTTCGCCTCGGTCCGGCCGTCGAGATCGCTCACCGGCCTCCCCACCCCCTATCCGGATGTGGACCTGGTCGTGATCCGGGAGAACACCGAGGACCTGTACCAGGGCATCGAGTTCGAGCGCGGGACACCCGAGGCACGCGAGCTGCGCGAGGAGGTGCTCCGGCTGTCGGGCCGGGAGGTCGGCGAGGACTCGGGGTTCACGGTGAAGCCGATCTCTGTCACTGGGGCCCGGCGGATCGTGCGGTTCGCCCTGGACTTCGTCCGCGCGCAAGGTCGGCACAAGATCACGCTTGGCCACAAGGCCAACATCCTGTGGTACTCCGACGGGCTGTTCCGCGCGATCGGACGCGTCGAGGCCGAGGGTAAACCCGGGGTCGCGTTCGAGGACGTGGAGATCGATCAGCTGTCGATGCGGCTGGTTCGCGATCCCTCCGCGTTCGACGTGCTCCTGCTGCCGAACCTGTATGGGGACATCCTGTCCGACCTGTGCGCCGGGCTCGTGGGGGGCCTGGGCCTCGCGGCCGGCGCGAACCTCGGCTGGGAGTACGCGGTGTTCGAACCCGTGCACGGCAGCGCGCCAGACATCGCCGGCACGGGCATCGCGAACCCGATCGCGATGATCCTGTCCGGCGCGATGCTGCTGCGACACCTCGGCGAACCGGACGCGGCGGCCCGAGTCGAGTCGGCGGTCGACGCCGTCCTCACCGAGGGTGAGGTCCGAACACCCGACCTCGGCGGACGATCGACGACGGACGACCTCGCCGACGCGATCCGCCCCAGGGTGGCGGCATGAGCGCGTACCGGCGCAGGAGCCTCGACGCGTACACGGCGCTCGGTGGCCTCGCGCTGCTGGTGCTCTGCGCGCTGGTCGCGCGCGACGGCACCGTGGCCCCACCCGAGCTCACCGTCTTCCACGCGATCAACCAGCTGCCCGAAGCCCTGTCCGGCCCGATGCAGGGCGCCCAGTTCCTCGGCGTCCTGGCCGTGGGGCCTATCGCGGCCGGCGTCGCCGCGATCATGCGCCGATGGCGCCTCGCGATCGCGTTCCTGCTGGTCACGGCCGGCAAGCTGATCGCCGAACGCATCGTGTGGCAGCTCGTGGTCCGCTCTCGGCCCGGCACGACCGTCTCGGACGCGATCGTGCGCGGCAACACGGCCACCGGCGGCGCCTCGTTCGTCTCGGGCCACGTGGTCCTCGTGACCGGGATGGCCTGGGTCCTGACCCCGTACCTGCGGGGCGGCTGGCGGGTGGTGCCGTGGGCCGTGGTCGCGCTGGTCGCGTTCGCCCGCATCTACCTGGGCGCGCACGCGCCGCTCGATGTGCTGGGCGGGATCGGGCTCGGGCTCCTTGTGGGCGGGCTCGCGAACCTCGCGGTCGGCCTCCCCGTGGCGCGCGCGACTCGGGCCGAGGTACAAAAAGAGGAGGAACCGATCGAACACGGAGGTGCCGCATGAGCGCCAAGGCCGGGGACCGCATCGAGATCGAGTCGGAGACGGTCGGCACGCCCGCCCGCGAGGGCGAGATCGTCGAGGTGATCCAGGGCGCGATCTCGGTCCGCTACCGGGTCCGCTGGGGCGACGGTCACGAGTCCGTGATGACGCCCAGCGGCGGAACGGCGCGCATCATCCCCAAGACCTCGAAGAAGCGCTAGCCATCGGAGCCCGGACCGGGCTCCCCGCGGGGAAGCTGTCAGCAGCCGGGTTCGCCGTGGTGACCGCAGCACTGCGCGCGCGAGAACGTCGCGTGCAGGCGGTTGCGGAACGTGAGCCGGAGCTTGGTGGACACCGGCGCGTCGTACTCGTGCCAATTGGTGAAGAAGTTCCGAACGTGCACCCGGACCTCGTGGAGGAACCGGCGCATCAGCCTCCGCCGTTCTTGCCGGCCCACTCGTCCGTCGGGACGCGCAGCGACTCCGGGAGCACCTCGTTCTTGCGCCAGGGCTTGATCGTCTCGGCGTAGAAGTCGCGTCCGCGGCAGTCGTTCACGACCCACACGGGGAAGTCGTCGAGCTCCATCCGGCGGATCGCCTCGGTCTGCAGGTCCTCGAACGCGATGACCTCCTGCGCTCGAACCGTGAGCGCCGATAGCGCGCCGCCGCCGCCGAGCGCAGCCATGTAGACCGCGACGTGCTTCTCGAGCTGCGCGCGGATCGTGGGGCCGCGCCCGCCCTTGCCCATGATGCCCTTGAGGCCGAGCTCGAGCAGCCGCGGCGTCCACGTGTCCATGCGACTCGCCGTGGTGGGGCCGGCCGAGCCCGTCACGTTCCCCGGTCGCTCGGGCGTGGGGCCGACGTAGTAGACGATCTGCCCCCGGATGTCGAACGGAAGCTCCTCCCCCCGGTCCAGCATCTCGACCATCCGCTTGTGCGCGGCGTCCCGCGCCGCGTAGACCGTGCCGTTCACCAGGACGACGTCGCCGATCTCGAGGCCGCGCACGTCGTCGTCGGACAGCGGCGCCGAGATGCGCTTGCGACCGTCGTCCAGGACCTCGACCGACACTCAGATCACCCTCGAGCCCGTCCGGTGCGCGTGGCACTCGATGTTGACCGCGACCGGCAGCGACGCGATGTGCGTCGGCATCGTCTCCACGTGGACGGCGAGCACCGTCTGCGTGCCGCCCAGCGCCTCGGGACCCAGACCCAGCGCGTTGCACTTCTCGTACAGCTCGGCCTCGAGGCCGGCGATCTGGGGGTCTGGATTCGGCAGGCCGACCTTGCGCATCAGCGCCCGCTTGGCGATCACCGCGGACATCTCGAAGTTGCCGCCGATGCCGACGCCGATGATGCCGGGCGGGCACGCGTTCGGGCCCGAGTCGGCGACCGCCTGCAGGATGTACTCCTTGACGCCCTCCAGGCCGTCGGCCGGCTTGAGCATCGCGTGCTTGCCCATGTTCTCCGAGCCCGCGCCCTTGGCGTCGACCTGGATGCGAATCTGGTCGCCGGGCACGATCCGCGTGTGCACGAACGCGGGCGTGTTGTCGCCGGTGTTCCGGCGGTCGAACAGCGGGTCACGCACGATCGACCCGCGCAGGTAGCCGTCGCCGTACCCCTGCCGCACGCCCTCGTCGATCGCGTCGTACAGGTCCGCGCCGGTCACGTGCACGTCCTGCCCGAGGTCCACGAAGATCACCGTGTAGCCGGTGTCCTGGCAGTACGGGTACTCCCCCCGCGCGGCGAGCTCCTGGTTGCGGATCAGCAGGTCGAGCACCTGGCGGCCCAGCGGCGATTCCTCGAGCTCGCGCGCCCGCTTGACGAGCGTGACCATCTCCTCGGGCACGTGGTAGTTGATGTCGATGCAGAGGTCGCGAACGGTCCTCGTGACCTCCGCCGCATCGATCTCGCGCGGCTCGCCCATGAGATCCATGCTAGCGCCGTCCCCGATGGGAGGATGCGGCCGTGACGTCGGAGATCGCATCCACCGCCCGCCCGACGGGCCTGCGGGTCGCGGGGTTCGTCTGCGTCGCGCTCGGTGCCGTCCTGGCCGGTGTGGGCGCCACGCGCGAGTGGGTGGCCGTCGGGTTCACCGCCGATACCGAGCACGCGGCAGACCTGTCCGTCCACGGGATCGACGTGTGGGAGGGCAAGGTCGTGCTGTTCGCGGCCGCGGCCGCCCTTCTGGTGCTGCTGGCGATGCGCATCTCGGGGTCTCGCGGGACGCGTCGGAGCCTGGCCATCCTGCTGATCGGCATCGGTGGTTTGTGCATCGCGCTGCCGGTCGTCGACGCGGTTCGGGCGAGGGATCGGTTCGGCGGGGGCGAGGGTCTGGAGCGGTTCGTCGCGTCCCTGTCGGTGAGGCTCGGCCTGCCCAAGGACGTGATCCACGAGCAGCTTGCCGAGCAGCTGCACGAGGAGCTCCGGGTCGAGGTCTCCCCCGGCCTGTGGCTGACGGCCTCCGGCGGTGTGTTGCTCGTGGTCGGCGGCGCCCTGAGCCTCGCGTGGAGCGGGAGGGGAGCCCCGGGGCCGGCGGAGGCGGGCTAGAGCGACGCCAGGTCCGCGCACTTGGCGCGGATGCCCTCGGCGGCCGCGCGGAGCGCACCCAGCTCGTCGTCGTTGAGATCGAGCTCGACGATCTCCTCGACGCCCTTCGCCGAAAGCCGCGCCGGCACGCCCACGTACGCGCCGTCGATCCCGTACTGCCCGGTGCACCACGCGCAGACGGGAAGCGCCTCGGTCGCGGTGCCGGCGATCGTCTCGACCATCCGGGTGGCCGAGGCCGACGGCGCGTAGTACGCGCTCCCCTTCTTGAGCAGGCCGACGATCTCGGCACCGGCTTCTCGCGTTCGCGCGTAGAGGCGCTCGAGGGTGACCTCGTCCACGAGCTCGGTGAGCGGCTTGCCATCCACGGTCGCATGCCGCGGAAGCGGCACCATCGACTCCCCGTGCGAGCCGAGCGTCATGGCCTCGACCACCAGCGGCGAGACACCGAGCTCCTCGGCGATGAACGCTCGCAGGCGGGCCGAGTCCAGCACGCCGGCCATCCCCACCACGCGTTCCCTGGGGAACCCGGAGACGTCGGAGGCGAGGAACGTCATCTCGTCCAGCGGGTTGGTGACGACGACGATGATCGCGTTGGGCGAGCCGGGCACGAACCGCTCGACCACGTCGCGCACGATCCCGGCGTTCTTGCCGAGCAGGTCCATCCGGCTCATGCCCGGCTGTCGGGGGAAGCCGGCGGTGATGACCACCACGTCGGAGCCTGCCGTGTCCGTGTAGTCGTTGGTCCCGACGATGTTCGGCTCGAAGCCAACCACGGGAGCGGACTGGCTCATGTCCAACGCGAGTCCCTGCGGGAGGCCCTCGACGATGTCGATCAGGACGACCTCCGCCAGGCCGCGTTCGACCAGCCGCATGGCCGTGGTCTGGCCGACGAAACCGCTTCCAACGACGGTGACGCGCATGCCCGATCTCCTGTTCGCTGAGCGCGCCATCCTAGCGGCCGGTCGGCCGGGCCCCGGCTATCGGGTTTCGCGACGGCTGGTGATGTAGGCGCCGGCCAGGACGAGTCCCGTCCCGAACAGCGAGATGGCCGCGATCGTCTCGTCGCGGAAGATCACGCCCAGCACGATCGCGACGATGGGGATGAAGTAGGTCGCGATCGACCCACGCGTCGCCCCGGCACGGCCCACGAGCGTGGCCATGGACACGAATGCAAGGGCCGTCCCGAAGCAGCCGAGGATCACCACGGCCACCGTGCTCGTCCATGAGAACTCGGAGTCGGGCAGCGAGATGAGGGCCGCCGGGAACAGCAGGATCAGCGCGACGGCCTGGGCGCGGACGAGCACCGGGAGGGCGCCGTAGCGCTGCTGCAGCGGGACGGCGATGTTGACCGCGACCGCGTAGCACAGGACCGCAAGGACCGCGAGGGAGGCCCCCAGGGCCGTGGCGTCGGCGTCGTGGGTGGCGGGCCAGAGCACGCAAACCACGCCGAGGAACCCGACCGCGATCCCGGCGACGATCCGCCCGGTCGGCATCCGGCGCAGCAAGACCGCGGCCACCACGGCGGCGAAGACCGGAAGCGCGCCGTTGATCATCCCGGCGAGCGACGAGTCGATCCACTGCTGCGCGATCGGGAACAGCAGCAGGGGGGCGCCCATCCACAGGATCCCGAGCAGCGCGATCCGCGGCAGGTCCGCGCGTTCCACGGGCCGGTGCGAGCCGGGCAGGAACCACAGGGTGAGCGCCCCGACGGCGACCCGGCCGAACGCCACCATGCCGGGCCCGAAGTGCTCGAGGCCGATCTCGATGAACAGGAACGACGAGCCCCAGATCAGGGCGACGGCGCAGAGTAGCCCCCACTCGACAAGCCCGAACGCGTCACGGTGCGTGCCGTGCGCGGTCTCGATCAGCCGGCTCCTGCTCACCCGTTCTCCACGCGTATCCATCGTTCCGGAGCTCTCGTTCGTGAGACGCGGATCCTCAGAGCTTCTCATCGCCAGCCAGGGCCTCGACCACTGCGTCGCGGACCTCCGTCGTGCCGGCCGCCTCGGGATCGTCCCGCGTGGGACGCAGGTCGTAGGTAACCGTGCGTCCCGCGCGAAGGACGGTCGCGACCGCTGCCTCGAGGCGGTCCCCCGCCTCCGTCTCCCCGACGTGCCGCAGGAGCATCGCGCCGGACAGCATCAGGGCCATCGGGTTCGCCCGGTTCAGTCCCCGGTACCGCGACACCGTGCCGTGGGTCGCCTCGAACACCGCGCACCCGTCGCCCACGTTCATCCCCGGCGCCAGGCCGAGCCCGCCGATCAGCCCGGCGCACAGGTCCGAGACGATGTCGCCGTACAGGTTCGGCAGCAGGAGCACGTCGAAGGCCTCCGGGCGCTGGACGAGTTGCATCGCGAGGTTGTCGATGATCCGCTCCTCGAACCCGACCTCCTGGTTGGCCCGCGCCTCGTCGCGAACGGTCTCCAGGAACAGCCCGTCGGAGAACTTCATGATGTTGGCCTTGTGCGCGGCCGTCACGATCCGGCGGCCGTTCGCCCGCGCATGCTCGAACGCGAACCGGGCCACACGCCGGCTGGCGTGCTCGCTGATGGCCTTGATCGACAGGCCCGAGTCCTCGCGGACGCGCTTGCCGGTGGTGCGTTCGATGAACGCGATCAGCTCGCCGGTCTCCGGCGTCCCCTGCTCGAACTCGATCCCGGTGTAGGAGCCCTCCGTGATCTCTCGGATCACCACGACGTCGACGCGCTCGTACCGCGAGGGGACGCCGGGGTACAACCGGCAGGGACGCACCGCCGCGAACAGGCCCAGGGCGGCCCGCATGCGCACGTTCACGCTCCGGAAGCCCGCCGGCGTCCCGAGCGGCCCCTTCAGGGCGACGCCGCTCTCTCGGATCGACTCGATCACCCGCGGCGGCATCGGGGTGCCCTCGCGCTCGACCACCGAGACCCCGGCCGGCTGGAGGTTCCACTCGAGCCCGACGCCGGTGGCCTCCATCGCGACCCGGGCGGCGTCGACGAGCTCGGGACCCGCCCCGTCTCCGGGGATCAACGTGACACGATGAGCCGCCACCCCTGGATTCTGATGGGATGATGGGCGAGGCACCATCGCGGGAGGAGCGGATCGTGCCGGACAAGGGTCTTCGCGAGGTCGTGGCGGCGCAGACGCGCCTGTCCGACATCGACGGGCAGGCCGGCCGCCTGTGGTACGTGGGCTACGACATCCACGATCTCGCGGGCCGGACGTCCTACGAGGAGGTCGTGCACCTGCTGCACGAGCTCCGGCTGCCCACCCAGGCCGAGCTGGACGCCCTGACCGACTTCATGGTGGAGGAGCGCGAGGTCTCGAAGTTCCTGACGGACCTGATGCCGACGCTGGCCCAGCAGACCTCCCCGATGTCGATGCTCCGAACCACGGTCTCCGCGGCCTCGACCTACGACCCCGACGGCTGGGACGACTCGGCCGAGGCAGACCACCGAAAGGCGCTCCGGCTCATCGCCAAGACGCCGACCCTGCTCGCGATGTACCACCGGATGCGCATCGGGCAGGAGCTCGTGCCTCCGAACCCCAAGCTCCCCCACGCGGCCAACTTCCTGCACATGCTGCTCGGGCTCGAGGTTTCGCAGGAGGACGCCGAGGTGATCGACACGACGTTCGTCCTGTATGCGGACCACACCATGAACGCGTCGACGTTCGCGGCGCGCATCGTGGCCTCGACGCTCGCCGACATGTTCTCGGCCATCACCGCAGCGATCGCCGCCCTCAAGGGCCCACTGCACGGCGGGGCCAACGAGGAGTCGATGAAGATGCTCGAGGAGGTCGGCTCGCCCGAGAGGGCGGAGGCCTACATCCGCGACCGCCTCGAACGCCACGAGAAGGTGATGGGGTTCGGTCACGCGGTGTACAAGACGATGGATCCGCGCGCGACCGTGCTCAAGCGCCTTTCGAAGGAGATCGGCGAGCGGCACGGCGACACCAGCTGGTACGAGATCTCCGAGGCGATCGAACGGACCGTGTCCGAGCAGAGGGGCCTGTACCCGAACGTCGACTTCTACGCCGCGAGCGTCTACCACACGCTCGGCATCCCGACCGACCTCATGACGCCGATCTTCGCGATCGCGCGGATGGCCGGGTGGACGGCGCACGTTCGCGAGCAGTACGCGGACAACCGGGTGATCCGGCCGGGCTCGGAGTACGTGGGGCCGCGCGACCGGTCCTGGGTCCCGATCGACGAGCGTTAGCCGCGAACCTACGCCGGGGCCGGCGGCGGCGGGGCACCACCCGACGCCACGGCGTCGTCGCCCGCGGCGGCATCCCACACGCGGTTCAGGTGCTCCTGCACGTACGCCGCCATGCCGATCCAGATCAGGATCCCCAGCAGGACGACGAGGGCCGGCGAGATCTGCGACGGCAGGGCACGCTGCTGCTGCATCCGGACGATGTGGTTGGCGGTGTTGTAGTAGGCGATGAACGGCGGGACGATCAGCAGGAAGCCGGGGATCACGGCGAGCAGCGACCGTCCGGGGCTGATCGTGTCGTCCTTGGTGTATCGAAGGATCTCCTCGTTCACCTTGTAGAACCAGTACAGGCCGTAGATCCCGAGCGTGATCAGCGAGAGCCCGAGCACGCCCAACGGGTTCCGCTTCAGGTAGGACTGGCCCTGGATCGTCACGGTGTCGGCCACGGTTTCCCCCTCGCGTCGTTGCCCGGCGAGTCTACGCCGAGGTGGAGGGCGCCCGTGGGAGTAGGCCGGCGCCCTCGATCACGTGCCGGACGACCTCCTCGCGACCCAGCCCCATCACGTGCACGCCCGCGATCCCGGGGATCTCCTGCAGCGCGGTGACCACCTCCACGCATTGGGCAGTGCCGAGCGCCTCGGCCTCGGGACCCGCGTCCTCGAGCGCCCGCAGGAGGTCGTCGGGGACGTGTACGCCGGGCAGGTGCCGGTTCATGTAGCGGGCCTGGTTCGCACTTCGGAGCGGCGCGACGCCCACCAGGACGGTCGCGCGCTCGAACACCCCGCGCGGACGCACCACCTCGGCCCACGAGGCGAGGCGGTCGACGGCGTACGCGATCTGCGTCATCACGAACATGGCGCCGGCGTCGAGCTTGAGCTCGAGGCGGGCCGGGTCGTACCGGTCGACCAGCGGGGTGTCGGCCACGCCGACGAAGTACCTCGGCGGGTCGGCGATCTCGGCCCCGGACGGCAGGCGCCCCTGCTCCCGGAGGGTCGCGACGAGCGAGACGAACTCGAGCACCCCGATGTCTTCGACGAACGAGGCGTCGGGCTCCTCGCCGATCGCGAGGGGGTCCCCGGTGAGGCAGAGCACGTTGCGGGCCCCGAGCGCCCAGGCGCCCATGAGGTCCCCGGCCAGCGCCAGGCGGTTCCGGTCGCGGACGGTGAGTTGCACGGTCGGTTCGAGTCCCGCACGCGCGACGATCCCCGCGCCGGCCACCGGCGACATGTGCGCGCTGGCGGTCGGGTTGTCGGTCACGTTGACCGCGTCGGCGTAGCCCACCAGCTCGCGCGCCTGGCGTTCGACGGGTTCCGAGGAGCCCGAACGCGGCGGCACGACCTCGCTGGTGACGCAGAAACGGCGGGAGCGCGCCAGCGCCTCGAGGCCGCTCGAGGCCTCGCTCACCGCTGCTCGGACAGCTTCTCGGCAGCCGTGACCGTGTTCAGCAGGAGCATGGCGGTGGTCATCGGGCCGACGCCCCCGGGCACGGGGGTGATCATGCCCGCGACCTCCTTGACCTGTTCGAAATCGACGTCGCCGACCAGCCCGTGGTCGGTGCGGTGCACGCCGACGTCAACGACGACCGCGCCGGGCCGGACCATGTCCGCCGTGACGAGACCGGGGATGCCGGTCGCGACCACCAGGACATCCGCGCGCCGCGTGTGGGAGGCGAGGTCGCGCGTCTTGATGTGGCACACGGTGACGGTGGCGTTGCCGCGGATCCAGTCCTGTGCCAGCAGGATCGACAGGGGCGCGCCGACGAGATCCCCGTAGCCGACCACCACGATCTCGGTGCCTTCGAGCTCGACGCCCGAGCGCAGCAGGAGCTCGACGATCCCGTACGGCGTGGCCGGCGGAAAGGACGGCTCGCCCCGGACCATGAGCCCGACGTTCAGCGGGTGCAGCCCGTCCACGTCCTTCTTCGGATCGATCGTGATCTGCACGGCGAGCTCGCTGATGTGCTTGGGCACCGGGAGCTGGACGATGATCCCGTGGATCTCCGGGTCGCGGTTCAGCCTCCGGATGGTCGCCAGCAGCTCGCCCTCGGTGACGAACGCCGGCAGGTCCACCTGCTCCGAACGCATCCCGACCTCCGAGCACGCCTTGTGCTTGGCCCCGAGGTAGATGCGCGAGGCCTCGTCGTCGCCGACGAGCACGGCGGCGAGGCCGGGCTGGATCCCCCGGTCCACGAGCGCCATCGCGCGCTCGGCGACCTGCGCCTTGATGTGCGCCGCGATCGCCCTGCCGTCCAGGATGGTTGCGGTCACCGGCGGCAATCCTATCGGCGGGGTGGTTCGGGTTCTGGACCTTCGGTCACGCGGTCGCGATCAACCAGAGCGCCGGCTCACCTTCGTCGAAGACCTCGTCGGCCTGCTCGACGCCGAAGCCGGCGTCGGCCACCAGCCGCCGATTGGTGTCCGCGTCGAAATGGCTCCAGGACATCGGTGCGCCGAAGAAGTCCTCCTCGACCTCCTCGGGGCTGTCGCTCGTGCCAAGCGTTGCTGCGAACATCCCGCGCGGGCGGAGCCACTCGTGGATCCGGGACAAGACCGAACCGTGAAGGTCTCGACGGACGTGGATGAGCGTCCAGAACGCCACCACGGCATCGAACGAGGCCGGCCTGAACGCCACCTGCGCGATATCCCCTCGCACGAGCACCGCCTCGGGTGCGTTTGTCCGGGCGAGGGAGAGCTGGACCGCGGAGCGATCGAGGGCGACCACCCGCGCCCTTCGAGCGAGCTCCGCGGAGACCAGCCCTGCCCCACAACCGAGGTCGAGAACGCGACCGCCCTCCGGGATGCGCTCGATGATCCGTCCTAGGAACGCCCGGAAGTAGGTGTCGGGACCGCGGTTCGCACGGATGACCTCGGCGTAGCGACGCGCGATCGCGTCGTAGCTCCGTTCGACCCTGCGATGCAGGTCGTCCACGGTCGCTCAGTGGCGGAAGTGGCGACGGCCGGTGACCACGACGCTCATCCCGCGGGCCTGCGCGACCGCGAGCACCTCGTCGTCGCGGATCGAGCCTCCCGGATGGATCACGGCCGTCACGCCCGCGTCGGCGGCGACCTCGACCGCGTCGGGGAACGGGAAGAAGGCGTCGCTCGCCATCACCGAGCCCTTCGCACGGTCGCCGGCCTTGCGGGCCGCCAGGAACGAGGCGTCCACCCGAGACATCTGGCCGGCGCCGATCCCGACGGTCGCGAGCTCGCGGGCGAACACGATCGCGTTGGACTTGACGCGCATCGCGACGA
>JBKPKU010000005.1:0-20120 GCA_046731295.1 Actinomycetota bacterium | reverse complement strand
CTGGCCGACGTTCGTGCAGACGGCGGTCTCGCTGCTGCTGATCGTGGCGGGAGCGCGCCTGTTCGTCTCGGGCGTGAACACGATCGCGGAGAACCTCGGGGTCTCGCACCTGGTGTTCGCGCTGCTGGTGGCGCCCGTAGCGACCGAGCTCCCCGAGAAGTTCAACAGCGTGCTGTGGGTCCGGCGCGGCAAGGACACGCTGGCCCTCGGGAACATGACCGGGGCGATGGTGTTCCAGTCGTCGTTCCCGGTCACGATCGGGCTCCTGCTCACGCCGTGGCACCTGGCGCACGAGGCGCTCGTCGCGGCCGCGATCGCGCTCGCTGCCGGAAGCGTGCTCTGGCTGACGATCAGGTTCCGCGGGCGGTTCTCGGCGCGGCTGCTGCTGCTGCAGGGGGCGTTCTTCGCTGCCTACGTGATCTACGTCGTGAGTCGGTGAGGACGGCGTCCCGCCCGGACGCGTGATCCTCGGCTAGCCGCCGAGCAGGTTCTCGTTCGGCGAAGGCGGGATGTTGGCCTCCTTGAGGATCCCATCGTCCTTCAGGTCGTCGGAGATCGCGTCGACCTCCGCTTGGTCGAGGTTGACCACCGACATCGTGCCGACCATGCCGACGCCGCCGGTGACGACCACGTTCACGACCTTGTCCGGGTTGACCGCGGTCCCCGTGAACGCGAGGTCGACGACCTCGTCGAGCGAGAGCGCGGTGGTCGCGCGCCGCATGAAGGACGCGACCCAGGTCAGCATGCTGTTCGGGTCTTTCTTGAACTCCTTCTTCATCTGGTGCAGCGCCGAGACGAGCAACAGCCCCTGGTTCTCCGAACGCCCGAAGTCGCCGGAGGGAAGCCCGTGCCGGTTGCGAGCGAACGCGAGCGCTTTCTCGCCGTCCAACCGCTGGATCCCGGGCTCGAAGAAAGCTCCCGAGGCGGTGTCGTTCATGGCGAAGGGGACGTCGACCACGAGCCCGTCGACGCCGTTGACCATCTGCTGGAAGGTCTGGAACCCGGTCAGCGCCCAGTAGTCCATCCTGAGGCCGGTGAGCTGCTCCACGGTCTTCACGACGAGCTCGGGCCCACCGTCGAAAAGCGCGGCGTTGATCTTGTTCGAGCCGTGGCCGGGGATGTCCACGTATGAGTCCCGAGGGATGCCGACGATCGTGGCCTTGTGCCTGTCGGGGTTGATGGCCACGATGTGGAGCGAGTCCGCTCGCGTGCCGGTGGCTTCCTCGTCGGGCCTGGCGTCGGAGCCGATCACCAGGATGAAGATCGGCTTGCTGCCGTCGAGCACGGGCACGTACTCGGCGTGCGCCTGCTCGATCTGGAACAGTGGTGCGGCGGCAGCCCGCCGAACCGGGTGCGTCGCACCGATCGTCGACCCCGCCACCCATGCCACCGCCAGCGCGACGAGCAGCGCGATGCGGCGGCGGGCGGGGTGGGACGTCGTCATGCCGAGGGGGAGGGGGACGGCGGCACGGTCTCCTCGTCGCCGCGGGTGACGTCGAACGCGGTGACCTTCCACCCGTCGACGTCGCGCAGGAACAGCGTCCCCTCGCTCAGGATCGCGAGGTAGGTGCCGTCCTTGCGTTCGCCGAGTGCCCGAAACACCACGGTCGCGACGACGGTGTCGGGGTTCCCTTCCTTGTCGAACAGGACCTGATAGGCGAGCGTGCTCTTGCGCGGTTCGACGGTCTTGAACACGTCGCCGGCGTTGGCCCCGAGGGTGAGCACGTCGGCGCTGCCCTGCGCCGTTTGTTGGGCTCCGTCCGCGAAGGCCTCGAACGCCTCGTCGTATTCGCCGTCGCGCCAGTTGGAGGGGTCGAGGAACGCGAACGTGTACAGGTCGTCGATCGTGGGCGTCGCGTCGTCGGCCA
Source organism: Actinomycetota bacterium (assembly GCA_046731295.1). GTDB lineage: Bacteria > Actinomycetota > UBA4738 > UBA4738 > HRBIN12 > DASSJM01. The sequence goes on along the minus strand of JBKPKU010000005.1, from coordinate 18,252 downwards.
CTTGCTGTGCGCTCGCGGTCAGGGCGTCGTCGTTCGCGTCGGTCGACGTCGCGACCGCGCGCGCGCCCTTGACGGTGAAGTCGAACGGCGGGGTCGTCTCGTCCTGCCCGCCGCCGAGGATCGGCACGGCACCCCCTCGCAGCGTGAGCACCAAGACGACGCCGATGAGGATCAGCGCGATCGGGACGATCAGGAGGACCAGCGGCACGCGGCGCTTCTTCTTCTCGCCGCGTTCGACCCGGTTGGCTGTCACGGTTGGGGGAGTGCTGCTATCGGTCAAAACGCGCAGAGGCTACAGGCGGCCGGGGGCGGTCGCAACTGAACTAAGATGGAGAAGTTCGTGAGGTGTGCCGGGAAGCCTGGTCGGCGAGGGGCACTGCCATGACCGGCCGACACGCCGAAGACCGTTCTCCGCCGCCCGAGGGCGTCCGTCCGACCTGGTCGCGTTCCGGAAGGCCGGTGGCGCGCCGGGTCGTCCAGCCGCTCCAGGCGTTCCTCGAGACCGAAACCTCCTCCGCCCTGCTGCTGCTTGCGGCCACGGTGGCCGCGCTCGCGTGGGCGAACGCGCCGTTCGGCGACACCTACTCCAGGTTCTGGGGGACCGAGCTCACGCTGCGCCTGGGCCGCTGGACACTGTCGAACGACCTGCGCGGCTGGGTCGCCGAGGGGCTGATGACGCTGTTCTTCCTGCTGGTCGGCCTCGAGATCAAGCGCGAGCTGCTGGTCGGCGAGCTGCGCGAACGCCGGGCCGCGTCCCTGCCGATCGCGGCGGCAGCCGGCGGGATGCTCGTGCCTGCCCTGATCTACCTGGCGTTCACCGCCGGGACCGGCGCGGCGAGCGGGTTCGGCGTGGCGATGCCAACCGACGTGGTGTTCGCGCTGGCGGTGCTCGCGCTCGCTCGGAACCTGCCGCCGGGCCTTCGGGTCCTGCTGCTCGCCCTGGCGATCGTCGACGACCTCGGCAGCATCGTCCTGGTCGCCCTGACCTATCCCGAGAATGTGGAGGTCCTCCCGCTCCTGGTGGCCGCCGCGCTGCTCGCCGTCTACGGCGTCCTGTGGCGGATCCACGTCCGGTCGGTGGCTGTCTACGTCGCCCTCGGCGTCGCGGCTTGGGTGGCCGTGAACCAGGCGGGCGTGTCGCCCACGATCGTGGGGGTGGCCGTCGGGCTCCTCACGCCTGCCGTCGCGTTCCAACGACCACGCGCGGTGAGCGAGGAGGCGCATCGCGTGGCCGACCGGACCGTCGACGACCCCGAGCCGCCGGACGCCGACGCCCCCTCGTGGCTGTCGCTGGCCGGGTTGGCCCGGGAGGCCGTGTCGCCGCTCGCCCGCGCCGAGGCGTTCCTCCTGCCATGGACGAGCTTCGTCGTGGTCCCGGTGTTCGCGCTCGCATACGCGGGGATCGAGCTCGGGCGCCGCGCGATCGCCGACGCCGCCACCTCCAGGCTCGGCCTCGGCATCCTGGCGTCCAGGCTGGTCGGAAAGCCTCTGGGGATCACGCTGGCCGCCGCGATCGCGGTCGCACTGGGGGCGTCGCTGCCGGCGGGGGTTCGGACTCGCCACCTCCTGGGGATGGCCGCCGCGGCCGGGATCCCTTTCACGGTCTCGCTGTACATCGCCCAGTTCTCGTTGCCCGCCGGGCTGGTCGAGACGGCCACGGTCGCGATCCTGCTCGCGGCGGCAGCCTGCGGACTGCTCGGGTTCGCGGTCCTGCGAGGCTCGGGCAGGTCCTGAGGCGAAAGAAAGGGCGCCCCAGCCTGGGACGACGCCCCCGGAACGGGCCGAACGGCCGGGGTCGCCGCGGAACGTTCTCCCTATACTTGGCGGGTCCCGGCCTCGCCGGGCTCCACGTCGCGAACCCGAGGAGGTCCGAAGTTGCTGCACGGTGTCCTGGCCCAGGAAGGCGGCGCGATCAACGCCGTCTTCGGCTCGTTCGAGAGCAAGGCCCTGTGGGTGATCCTCGGGATCTCCCTGGTCGCGCTGCTGTTCGCGTACTACCTCGTGCGCGAGGTCCTGGCCGCGCCCGAGGGCTCGCCCAAGATGAAGGAGATCGCCCGGTCGATCCAGATCGGCGCGAAGGCCTACCTCAACCGCCAGTTCCGAACGGTCGCCGTCTTCATGGCGATCCTGACCATCGTCCTGTTCTTCGCGCTCCCGGTGCCCGAGAACGCCGCGCACAGCGAGTTCGCGCTGCGGTTCGGCCGCTCGCTCGCATTCATCCTCGGGGCCGCGTTCAGCGCGATCACGGGGTACACGGGCATGTGGCTCGCGGTCCGCGCGAACGTTCGCACCGCCAACGCCGCCAAGGAGTCGGGCCTGCGGCGCGCCCTTCGGATCGCGTTCCGCGCCGGCGGCGTGGCCGGGATGTTCACGGTCGGCCTCGGGCTCCTGGGCGCCACCGTGATCCTGTTGATCTACAAGCAGGACGCGACGGCCGTGCTGGTTGGGTTCGGGTTCGGGGGAGCCCTGCTCGCGATGTTCATGCGGGTGGGCGGCGGGATCTTCACCAAGGCCGCCGACGTGGGCGCCGACCTCGTCGGCAAGGTCGAGAAGGGGATCCCCGAGGACGACCCGCGCAACGCCGCCGTGATCGCCGACAACGTGGGCGACAACGTCGGGGACTGCGCCGGGATGGCCGCCGACCTGTTCGAGTCCTACGAGGTCACGCTCGTCGCCTCGCTGATCCTGGGGGCGGCGGCCTTCGCGGACTCGTCGGTGGGCGCGATCGCGGGCGTGATGTTCCCGTTGTTCGTGCGCGCCGTCGGCGTGATCACCTCGATCATCGGGATCCTCGCCGTCACGCCGCGCAGCGAGGACGAGCATGGGATGCGCGCGATCAACCGCGGCTTCTTCATCTCGGCGGCGATCTCGGCCGCGGCCGTGTTCGTGATCAGCGCGGTCTACATGGACGACATCCGCCCCGCGGTGGCGGTGCTGTTCGGCCTGGTCCTCGCGAGCGTGATCCAGATCCTGACCCAGTACTTCACCGACACGAAGTTCAAGCCCGTGCAGGAGATCGCCGAGTCCACGCAGACCGGGCCGGCCACCACGATCCTGTCGGGCTTTTCGATCGGCCTGGAGTCCACGGTCTGGTCGATCCTGATCATCGCCGGCGTCATCGGCGGCGCCTTCCTGTTGGGGGACAACACGCGCGAGGCGCTGTACTTCATCTCGCTCACCGGCATGGGGATGCTCACCACGGTGGGCGTCATCGTGTCGATGGACACGTACGGCCCGGTCTCCGACAACGCGCAGGGCATCGCCGAGATGTCGGGCGAGTTCGAGGGACGGCCGGCCGCGGTGCTCACGGGCCTCGACGCCGTGGGGAACTCGACGAAGGCCATCACCAAGGGGATGGCGATCGCGACGGCCGTGATCGCGGCCACGTCGCTGTTCGGCTCCTTCGAGGAGGCGCTGCGATTGGCCGGGTTCGAGTTCCTCGGCATCCGCGTGGACGAACCCAACGTGCTCGTCGGGTTACTGATCGGGGGCTCGGTGGCGTTCCTGTTCTGCTCGCTCGCGATCCGCGCGGTGGGGCGGGCGGCCTCCCAGGTTGTCGTCGAGGTGCGGAACCAGTTCCGCGACCACCCCGGGATCATGGACTACAAGGAGACGCCGGACTACGCCCGCGTGGTCGACATCTGCACCAAGACGTCGCTCCGCGAGCTGATGACGCCGGGCCTGCTCGCCGTGCTCTCGCCGATCATCGTGGGCTTCGCGTTCGAGGCCGAGGCCCTGGGTGCGTTCCTCGCCGGTTCGATCCTGACCGGGCAGCTTCTGGCCGTGATGCTGTCGAACTCCGGCGGCGCGTGGGACAACGCGAAGAAGTTCATCGAGGACGGCCACTACGGCGGAAAGGGCAGCGAGGCGCACAAGGCCGCGGTGATCGGCGACACCGTCGGCGACCCGTTCAAGGACACCGCCGGCCCCGCGCTGAACCCGCTCATCAAGGTGATGAACCTGGTCGCGCTGCTGTTCGCGCCCGTCATCGTCGAGCAGGCGAACAACGAGGCGGTCCGGGCGATCGTGGTGACGGTCGCGGTGGCCATCGTCGTGGCCGCGATCTGGGTGTCGAAGGCCCGCAAGTCCGAGCTGATGATCGAGACGGGAGACTCGGCGGCCCCCGCGCGCGAGCAGCCCACGCCGGTCACCTAGGCGGCGTTCGGCGCTGCCATGGGGGTCCTCGATCCGTTCCGGCGGTTCTTCCGCCGGATGGCCGAGAGCGACGAGCAGCGGTACGCCGAGGAGATCCTCGCCTGGGCCCAGAAGGTGCCCGGCAGCGTTCGGATCGCCGAGGCCCGGCCGCGCTCGCGCGTCAAGCTCGCCGGGGTGGTCAGGCGCATCACCGTTCGGCCGCTCGAGGGCCACGAGTCTCTGGAGGCCATCCTGTTCGACGGGACCGGCGAGGTCACGGTGATGTGGATGGGACGGCGCGCGATCCGAGGTCTCAGCCTGGGGACACGCCTGATCGTCGAGGGGCTCCTGGCCGAGCAGCGTTCGGAGCGACGGCTGGTGAACCCGACGTTCGAGTTCGCCGCGTAGCCGCCCGAGCGCGTAGCGCCCGAACGACGGATCAAGGTGGCCGCGTGGATCGACCGATACCTTCTGTATGGGCCAGTTGTGGAGGTCAAGGAGGGTCACGATCGTGGCGATCGTGGCGATCGTGGCGGTCGTGGCGGTCGGGTCGCTGGCTTCCGCCAGCCCCTCGCTTCGACAGCCGCGCGGGCCCCACGAGGCCGCGACCGGACCCACGGGCGCGTCCGGCGCGAGCGCCGCTGCCGGTGCGCCGGGTTCGCTGATCGATCCCGGCACAGGGAGCGGCGACGAGACACCCCCCGATTTCAGCGGTTGCAAGGACCTGACCGGCCTCGACGGCGCCCTCTGCCGCCTCGAGGCGCTCCTCGTGGTCTACCCGGACGACGAGGGTCTGCAGATCGCGCTCGACCAACTCCAGTCAAACCCGGGCAAGCACGGGGGTGGACCCTCCAAGGAGCAGTCGTCGGACCACGGGTCCAGGGACGTCGTCGGGAACTCGGGCGACGGCAACGGCAACGCCGGAGGCGGCGAAAACGAAAACGCCCGAGGCGACCAACAGGGCAACGACAACGCCGGCGGCGACGAACAGGGCAACGACGACGGCACGGGTAACCACAACGCGGGCGGCGACGAACAGGGCAACGACCACGGCAACGGCAACGACGACGCCGGCGGCGACGAACAGGGCAACGACAACGACAACGCCGGCGGCAACGAACAGGGCAACGCCGGCGGCAACGGCCACTGAGTCCTCCGCCGGAGCGCCTTCGTCACCCAGCGTCGCGATCAGGTCTCAGTTTCCCCATGGCCGGATGCGCCGCCTGGTCTGAGATCGGTGGGCGGCCGAGCCCTCGCCGGAGGCCGCTCAGACGCGCTAGATCGACGCCCCTCCCAGGACGGCCTCTCGCAGCGCGATCTCGGCCTCGGGGACGGTCAGCGCGATCACCTCGTCGCCGTCGGTGATCACGGTCTCGGGCTGTGGGATCACGACGTGGGTCTCTCGGATGATCGCCACGATCGCCGCGTCCGGAGGAAGCCGGAGCTCGTAGAGCGGGCGGCCGGCCGACGGCGAGTCGGCGGGGACCGTGAGCTCGACGATCGCGATCCCCCCGCGCTCGAGGGGCAGCAGGCGGACGAGGTCGCCCACCGTCACCTCCTCCTCGACCATCGCCGTCAACAGGTGCGGCGGTGAGACGGCGGCGTCCACGCCCCACTGCTCGGTGAACAGCCACTCGTTGTCCGGGTGGTTCACGCGGGCAAGCACGCGCGGAACGCCGAACTCCTGCTTGGCAAGCAACGCGGTCACGAGATTGTCCTCGTCGTCGCCCGTCGACGCCACCACGACGTCGGCGGTGTTGAGCTGCGCCTTCTCCAGCACCCACGGCTCGCAGGCGTCGCCGATCATGTGGTCGACGTCCGGAGCCCACTGCTTGGCCGTCTCCAGCACGGCTGGGTTCTGTTCGATCAGGGTCACTGTGTGGCCGCGCTTGGTCAGGTCGGAGGCGAGGTGACGGCCCACCGCCCCGGCCCCGCTGATCACGACGCGCATCTCAGTGGTCCCCGATCGGCTGGAGCAGCTCCTCTAGGGTGTCGACCGCGTCCTTCTGCACGATCACCGCGGCGTGGTCGCCCTCCTGGAAGGTGCTGGAGGGGACCGGAATGAAGCCCTTGCCGCCGCGGTCGACCCCGGCCACCAGGATCTTGCCCTCGAGGTTGATCGACGAGACCGGCTTGCCCACCAGATGCGACGGGATCTCGATCCGCATCCGGAACAGGTCGCCGGCGGCCAGCGACTCCTTGATCTCCTCGCCGGGGTGCTTGAGCATCAGGATCATCTGTTTGACGCCCCATCTGGTGGTCGAGACGGTCGGGATGTTGAGCCGCTCATAGATGTCCGCGCGCATGGGGTCGTAGATCCGTGCGATGACCTTGGGCACGTGGTAAGTCTCGCGCGCGACCCGGGCCGAGACGATGTTGGAGTTGTCCCCGCTCGAGACCGCGAGGAAGGCGTCGGCCTCCTTGATCCCAGCATCCTCGAGCACCTCGCGGTCGAACCCGAGGCCCACCATCGTGCGCGCCTCGAACCCCGGGGGCAGGCGCGAGAACGCCGCCGCGTTCTTGTCGATCACGGTGACCTCGTGACCCTGCTTGGACAGCTCCTGGGTGAGCAGGATGCCGACACGACCACAGCCCATGATGATCACGCGCACGGTTGGCTACCTTAGCGTGCCCGATGGGCGCCCGCAGCTTCGTCCGGCCGTTCGGTGACCTGGGCCGTTGCCTCGGGGGTGGTGGCCCCGATGAAGTAGGGCACGACGGCCACGTCGACGTGCTCGTAGCGCCCGAGGGCCCTGCCGATGCCACGGCTCGTCCGGTCGTGGAGCACGCGCTGGCGCAGGTGGGGGAAGTCCCGCCGCGGGAGCACGACGGTCACCTCGGTGCGGGGACCCATGAGCTCCACGACGTACCGCTCGACGGTCCGTGCCACGTCGCGGTCCCAGCATTCGACGAGGTCCAGGGCCACGGGCACGCGGAGCTCCATCCACCGCTCGATCAGCCCCTCCTGCGTGTCAGGGTCGACCGCGGCGTGGACCGCAACGACATCCTCGGCCCCCAGCGAGAGCGCGTAGCGGACGGCCCGCAGCGACGCCCGGTCCGCGTCGTCGACCAGGACCACCGCGTGGTGGTTCGCGCGCGGGAGCGCCCGGAGCTCGCCCCGACCGGGTCCGCCGGGCTCCGGGTGGTCGCGGACGAGCGTGACGCGAACCCGTGGGTTCGGCGCCAGCTCGCGGGCGAGCCGGGCGCCGGTTCGGCCCCCCCGGAGCCGCTCGATGCGGCCCATCCGGTCGGGCCCCGGGACGATCAACGACACGTCGGCGTTCCGGGACAGGCCGTCCACGTACCCGAGCAGCGTCGCGGTCGGGTCGTCGCGCGCCGGGACCAGGTCGAGCGGAACGTCGAACCCGCGGCGCCCCCACGCCTCTCGCAGCACGGCGGCGTTTGCCGGATCGACGTCGACGTGGACGGCGCGGATCGCGCGCGAGCGGATCGTCCTCGCGTACTGCAGGGCGTGCACCGCCTTGCGATCGAGCTCCTCCACGAGCACGACGACCAGCGGATGCTCTATCGGCGTGTCGTCGAACGGCTCGAGGCCGGCATCGAGCTCGGCGTACTCGCGCGTGTACTGGTGGTTCATCCGGACCAGGAGCCAGACCATCACCGGCACGAAGATCATCACGGCCCACGCGCCGTGCGCGAACTTGGTGATCGCGATCACGACGGTGACCACCGCCGTCGTGATCGCGCCGAGGCCGTTGATCACGAGCCCGTGACGCCACCCGGGCTCGCGCAGCCGGAGGTGGCGCTTGGCCATACCAGCCTGGGACAGCGTGAACGACGTGAACACGCCGATCGCGTACAGCGGGATCAGCCGGTGGACGTCGGCCCGGAACAGCACCACCAGCAGGGTCGAGGCGATCGCGAGGCCGATGATCCCATTGGAGAACACGAGCCGGTGACCCCGCTTGGTCAGGGGCCTCGGCATGAAGTGGTCCTGCGCGTGGAAGTTGGCCAGGCGCGGGAAGTCGGCGAACGACGTGTTGGCCGCCAGGATCAGGATCAGCGTGGTCGCGACCTGCAGCATCAGGAACAGGAGCGTGCCGACCCCACCGCTGCCGAACACCGCCCGCCCGACCTCGGAGATCGCGGTCTTGGTCTCGGTGGGGACGACCTGCAGCTTCATCGCCAGGAACGACAGGCCGAGGAACATCACGCCGAGCAGGCTGCCCATCCACATCAGCGTCGTGCGCGCGTGCACCCATTCGGGCGGCCGGAACGCCGGGACGCCGTTCGAGATCGCCTCGACGCCGGTGACGGCGGCGCCGCCGGACGCGAACGCATGGAGCACGAGGAAGATGCCGATCGCGCCGGTCGTCTGCGCGACGTCGGGCGGGATCGGCAGGGGGTGCAGGTCCCCGGCGAACGCGCGGATGATCCCCACGCCCAGGAGCAGGAACATCATCACGATGAAGAGGTAGGTGGGCACCGCGAACATCCGCCCGGACTCGCGGACGCCGCGCAGGTTCCCCCACGCGATGAACCAGATGCATGCGACCGAGAGCCACACGCGGTAGGAGTACAGGCCGGGCGCGGCGGACGTGATGGCGGCCACTCCCGCCGCCACCGAGACGGAGACGGTGAGCACGTAGTCGGTGAGGAGCGCCACGCCGGCCAGCTGCGCGGCCAGGAGCCCGAAGTTGTCCTTCGTCACGATGTAGGCGCCGCCGGCGCTCGGGTAGGCCCTGATCGTCTGCCGGTAGGAGAACAGCAGGATCGCCAGCACGGCGAGGATCCCCAGCGTCACGGGCATCACCAGCGAGAACGCGAGCACGCCGATGGCCGGGACCGCGACCTTGAGGATCTCCTCGGTCGCGTAGGCCACCGAGGACAGGTTGTCGCTCGCGAACACCGCGAGCGCGGTCGGCTTGCCCAGCCGCTCGTGCTTCAGGTGGGCGGTCGGCAGCGCCGGGCCGAGGAGGAGTCGCTTGATCGCGTGGCCCGTCCCCGGCGGCAGCGGCGCCGGGGCGACTCCGGCCCGAGCCGCGACCTGGACGTCGGATGCTGGGGTCCTGACCGTCGCACTCATGGCCCCAGCCTGCGACGACCTGCGTAAACGTCCCGTGAAAGCCGTGCGCCCACCCGTGAAGAACACGTAGCGAAGCCGTAGCGTTTCGGTATGAGCGCGCTCGGAAGGCTCCGGCGGTCTCCGTGGCCCCGCGGCGCGGCCGTCGCCCTGCTCACACCAGCCGCGGCGACGGGCCTCGGCCTTGTCCTGCAACCCGGCCGGGCGCTCGGCGCGATCTCGATCTATCTGCTCGGCGTGGTGGTCGCCGCCGCGGTGGGAGGCCTGTGGAGCGGGCTCGTGGCCTCGGTGCTCAGCCTCCTGTGCATCAACTACTTCTTCACCGAGCCGCTGCACACCTTGCGGGTCACCGATTCCGAGAACGTCGTGGCGCTGGTGGCGTTCCTGGTGGTCGCCGCGATCGTGGGATCGCTGGTGGCGCGAACGCTCGAGGAGCGGGCGCGCGCGGCCCGCGGCGAACGCGAGTCCCAGCTGCTCAGCTATCTCGCTACGAAGGTCCTCGCCGGAGAGCGCCTCGACCGCGTCCTGGAGGATTTCGCCGGGTCGCTTCTGGGCCCGCTCCACCTGGCCCTGTGCGAGATCCGGGCGCGGACCGCGAGCGGCTCGTACGACGTCGTGCAGTCGCGTGAGGGCGCGGCGGGCGGCGAGGAACGCAACCTGCCGCTCGACGTCGGGGGCGAGGTGTTCGGCACCCTCTCCGTCGTGCGCGAGGCCGACCAGCCACCGATGGGCCGCGACGAGTTCAGGCTGCTCGAGGCGGCCGCCAGGCAGATCGCGCTCGCGCTCGAACGCGCGCGGCTGGACGCGCAGGTGACCGTGGCGCGCCTGGACGCCGAGACCAACCAGGCGCGGGCCGCCTTGTTCTCGGCCGTCACGCACGACCTGCGGACGCCGCTCGCCTCGATCAAGGCGGCCGCCACCAGCCTCCTCGACGACGACGCCGCCCACGACCAAGCGCAGCGGGAGGACCTGCTCCAGACCGTGCTCGAGGAGACCGACCGCCTGAACCGGCTGCTGGGTAACCTGCTGGACCTCGCGCGCTTCGAGGCGGGCGTCCTCACGCCGTCGAAGCAGCCGGTTGCGGTGGACGAGATCCTCTCGTTGGTGCTCCACCGTCTGGAGACGCGGCTGTCATCGGTACGGATCCGAACGGTCATCCGCGACACGCCGGAGATCATGGCGGACCCGGTCCAGCTCGACCAGGTATTCACCAACCTGCTCGAGAACGCCGTGCGGTTCTCGCCGCCGGGCGGCGAGATCGCGATCGCCATCTCGCCGTGGAAGAAGGCGGTTCAGGTCCGGATCTCGGACCAGGGCCGGGGGATCTCGCCGGAGGACCGGGAGCGCGTGTTCGACGCCTTCTACCAGGGGGACGCGGGCGGCAACGTCGGCAGCGGGCTCGGCCTGACGATAGCGCGGGCGATCGTCCTGGCGCACGGGGGACGGATCCGGATGGAGGGGTCGCCGACGGGCGGCGTCTCGGTCGTGTTCGAGCTCCCGACCCCCGACGGCGCCCCGCCGGTGCCTGCGTCCGCAGCCGCGGAGTCGGCGCCATCCGAAGCCGCCGAGCCTGCCCCGCCACCCGAGACCGTCGAACCGACGCCCGAGGCGCGCCCGCCCGTCGACGCGGGCCGGGGTGGCTCGGGGCGGCGGGCGTGACCCGCGTGCTGGTCGTCGACGACGAACCCCAGATCCGGCGCGCCCTCCGGACGAGCCTGGAGGCGCACGGCTATCAGGTTCAGACGGCCTCCAACGGCGAGGAGGCCGTGGTGGCGGCGGCGGAATCCGGGCTCGACCTGCTGTTCCTCGACCTCGGCCTGCCGGACATCGACGGGACCGACGTGATCAGGCGCGTCCGCTCGTTCTCGCCCGTGCCGGTGATCGTCCTGTCCGTCCGGGACCGGCAGAACGACAAGGTTGCTGCGCTGGATGCGGGGGCGGACGACTACGTGACCAAGCCGTTCGGGATGGAGGAGGTGCTCGCCCGGCTGCGCGCCGCGCTCCGCCGGGGCCCGACCGAGCGCGCCGAGCCCTCGACCCTCGCGTTCGGCCCCCTGGTGGTGGATCTCGGCAAGCGGCTGGTGTCCCTGGACGGGGAGCGGGTTCACCTCACCAAGACCGAGTACGCGCTGCTCGAGGCGTTCGTCACCAACCCGGGCAAGTTGCTCACCCACCAGTGGCTCCTGCGCCAGGTGTGGGGCCCCGGGTATGCGAACGAAAGCCATTACCTGCGCGTCTACGTACGGGCGTTGCGCCGCAAACTCGGCGACCACGCCAGCGCGCCGCGCCTGATCCTGACCGAGCCCGCGGTCGGCTACCGATGGATCGGGCAGGAGACGCAGCCTGGGTCATGAGCGCGACGGTGCGGCCTACAATCCGGCGCGATGGCGACCGGGACACGAACGCAGCCCTCCCACGGCGTGGTCAAACGCCTGCTGCTCGGGCGCGCCCTGGCGACACACAAGCAGGAGCACCAACTGCTGCCCAAGCTGCTAGCGCTGCCGATCCTGTCCTCGGACGCTTTGTCTTCGGTGGCCTACGCGACCGAGGAGATGATGCTCGTCCTGGCGCTGGCGGGGGCGGCCGCGCTCAGCGCGATGCTGCCGATCGGGGTGGCGATCGCGGTCCTGCTCGCGATCGTGGTGACCTCCTACCGTCAGACGGTGCGCGCGTATCCGCGCGGCGGAGGCTCGTACATCGTCTCCAAGGAGAACCTCGGGACCCTGCCCGGCCTGGTGGCGGCCGCGGCGATCCTGACCGACTACGTCCTGACGGTGGCCGTCAGCGTGACGGCGGGGACCGTGGCGGTCGTCTCGGCGGCGCCGTCGCTGGAGCCGTGGCGGGTCGAGATCGCGATCTCGTTCATCCTGCTGATCACGGTGCTCAACCTCCGAGGGGTGAAGGAGGCCGGCACGCTGTTCGCGGTCCCGACGTACGGCTTCGTGGGCACGGTGTTCGTGACGCTGCTCGTGGGGGCGCTTCGGTGCATCGGCGGCTGCCCCGTGGCCGAGTCGGCAGCCCTCCCGCTCCCTGCGATCCACGCGCTCACGCTCTTCGTCCTGTTGCGGGCGTTCTCGTCGGGGGCGACGGCGCTCACGGGGGTCGAGGCGATCGCCGACGGCGTGCAGGCGTTCCGGCGACCGCAGGCGCGCAACGCCGCGACCACGCTCGCGGTGCTGGGCGCGATCAGCATCTCGATGTTCCTCGGGATCACGGTCCTGGCGCGGGCGTTGGGGATCCGCGTGAGCGAGTTCGTCGAGGGGCCCTCGGTGCTCGCCCAGATCGGCGACACGGTGTACGGGGGCGGGTTCCTGTTCTACGTGTTGCAGGCGTTCACGGCGGGGATCCTGATCCTGGCGGCCAACACCGCCTTCCAGGACTTCCCCAGGCTCTCGGCGATCCTGGCGCGGGACCGGTTCATGCCCTCGCAGTTCCGCAACCGCGGCGACCGGCTGGTGTTCTCGAACGGGGTCATCGTCCTGGCGACGCTGGCCTCGATCCTCGTGTGGCTGTTCCGCGCGGAGCTCACGCACCTGATCCAGCTGTATGTCGTCGGCGTGTTCACCGCGTTCACGCTCTCCCAGACGGGGATGGTGCGGCGCTGGATGCGGCTGAAGGAGCCAAACTGGCAGCGCTACGCGTTCATCAACGGCGCCGGGGCCGTCACGACCGGGATCGTCCTGGTGATCGTCACGATCACGAAGTTCTCGCGCGGCGCGTGGATCGTGATCCTCGCGATTCCGATCATCGTTGGCTTCTTCCTGGCGGTGCACCGCCACTACGAGAAGGTGCACACGATCCTGCGGGCACGCCGGCTGGACGCGCGCGCGGAGCCGCGCAACATCTTCCTGGTCCTGGTCGACGACCTCGGGCCGGCGATCCTGGACGTGGTCCGCTACCTGCGAGCGATCCGCGCCGAGGAGGTCATGCCGCTGTTCACGGGCCCGGCGGACCGGTACGAGGAGACCGCCGCGGCGTGGCGGAACGTGGCGCCCAGGCTCGGCGAGCTCGAGCAACTGCGGGGCGGGGGCGACCGGCTGGCCCGCGACGTGAAGCGCTACCTGCGCCGCCTGGCGCGACACGAGGGCGACTTCGTCACGGTGGTCATCCCGGAGCTGCTCGTCTCCACGTCCTGGCTCCAGTTCCTGCGGCGTCGGCGCGCGCTGCTGCTGAAGAGCGCGCTGCTGTTCGAGCCGGGCGTGGTGGTGACCGACGTTCCGCTGGTGCCCGAGGAGCTCGAACGCTCGGCCGCCTCGCACGCCGAGCACCCGACGGAGGTCGTTCGCCACGTCGTGCTGGTCCCGGTCTCGGGCGTGCACGACGCGACGGTCCGAGCGGTCGTGTACGCGAAATCGCTGCGGCCCAGCCACGTCGAGGGCCTGTTCTTCATGGGCGATCCCGAGGAGGCGGGGGTGGTGGAGGCCTGGCACGGACGCGGGCTGGACATCCCGCTCGTGATGGTCGAGTCGCCCTTCCGCGACCTGGGTATCCCCTTGTTGGACGAGGTCCGGAAGCAGACGCACCGGGGAGACACGATCGTCACGGTGGTCCTGCCCGAGCTCATCCCCGCCCATTGGTGGGAGAACCTCCTGCACAACCAGACCGCCTTCTACATCAAGCGACTCCTGCTGTTCGAGCCGGCGGTCGTGGTCACGAGCGTGCCGTTCCACCTGCGGACGGCGCCGATCGAGGTGCCTGCCGCCGCCTGACCTGGGGCGTTCGATGAACACCCGCACCTCGGCCGAACCGTCCGGCTCGGTCCTCAAGCGGATCGTCGTCGGCCGCGCGTTCTCGAGCAGCCAGCTCGAGCACACGTTGCTGCCCAAGGTGCTGGCCCTGCCGGTGTTCGCCTCGGACGCGCTGTCGTCCGTCGCGTATGCGACCGGCGAGATCTTCATCCAGCTCGCGATCGTCAGCGCGGTCTTCAAGGGCTACGTCCTGCCCATCTCGGTCGCGATCGCGACCCTGATGGCCATCGTGGTGATCTCGTACCGGCAGACGGTCCGTGCCTACCCGTCGGGCGGCGGCGCGTACATCGTGAGCAAGGAGAACCTCGGTCCGTGGGCCGCGCTGATCGCGGCCGCGGCGCTCCTCGTGGACTACATGATGACCGTCGTCGTCTCGATCGTGGCCGGGGTCTTCGCGATCGGCTCGGCCTACGCGCCCGCCAACGACCACAAGGTCTTGTTGTCGATCGGGTTCGTGTGGCTCGTGACGATCGCCAATCTCCGAGGTGCGCGTGAGTCGGGGACCCTGTTCGCTGTCCCGACCTACGGGTTCGTCGGCGCGATCTTGGTCACGATCGCGCTGGGCATGGTCCGGTGCATCGGCGGCTGCCCGCCCACACCGCCCGTCGAACCCATCGCGAACGCGGCGACGGGGGCCACCGCGATCGGCCTGTTCGCCGTGCTGAAGGCGTTCTCCTCCGGCGCGACCGCGCTCACCGGGGTCGAGGCGATCTCCAACGGCGTCCCGGCGTTCCGACGACCCCAGGCTCGAAACGCCGCGGAGACCCTGGCGATCATGGGCGTGATCGCGATCACGATGTTCATGGGGATCTCGTGGCTCGCCGTGCACATTCCCGGGACCGTCGCGAGCGACGAGCGCTCGATCCCGGCCCAGATCGCACACGCGGTGTTCGGCGGCGGGCTCGGGTTCTACGTCGTCCAGTTCTTCACGGCGGCGATCCTGATCCTGGCGGCGAACACGGCGTACCAGGACTTCCCGAGACTGTCGTCGATCCTGGCGCGCGACCGCTACATGCCGCGGCAGTTCATGAACCGCGGAGACCGTCTCGTCTTCTCAAACGGCATCATCGTCCTCGCGATCGCCACCTCGATCATGATCTTCGCGTTCGAGGCCGACCTCACCCGCCTGATCCAGCTGTACGTGATCGGCGTGTTCATGTCGTTCACGTTGTCCCAGAGCGGGATGGTCGTCCACTGGCGGCGCGAGCGGCATGCGGGAACGACGCCCACCCGCGCGCGCCGGCGATCGATCGTGATCAACGTGATCGGCGCGATCTCGACCGGGGTAGTCCTCCTGGTGGTCACGGTGTCGAAGTTCACGGCCGGCGGATGGCTCTCGCTCCTGTTCATGGCGATCCTGGTCATGCTCTTCCTCGCGGTCCACAGTCATTACGCCGGGGTCCGCGGTGACCTGCGCCGGAACGCCGTCTGGACCGGCGAGGTCGGCGTGAATCACATGGTCCTGCTGGTGCGCGATGTCGACCCGGCGACGGCGGAAGCGCTGGGCGCGATCCGGGGGATCCGGCCGACCGAGCTCCGTGCCGTGCATCCGGTCGAACGATCGGGCGACATGGTGTCGTTCGACCTCCAGGGGGCCTGGCGAGCGTTCGCGGGGCGCGAGCCTCGCCTCGAGCCGTTGCCGATGGGCGACGGCGGCCTCCTGGAGGGCATGCGCGCCTACCTCTCGCGGATCGACCGGGCGCCCGAGGACTTCATCAACGTCGTGATCCCCGAGATGGTGCATCCCTCGCTCCTGCGCTACCTGCTGGGCCGGACCCAGCTCGTCCGCCTCAAGGCCGGCCTCCTACGGGAGCCCAACATCGTCGTGACCGACGTGCCCGTGGTCCTCGACAAACGGCGCCCCGACACGGCCGACGTGCGGCCGCTGATCCCCGCGCGGACCGTCGCGCTCGCGTTCGTCTCGGCGGTCAACGACGCGACGAAGCGCGCGGTCAACTACGCTGAGACGCTCGAGGCCTCGGAGACCCGGGCGATCTACTTCGACCTGGATCCCGAGCAGGCGAGCGAGATGCAGGAGCGGTGGGTCGATGAGGGCATGCGGATCCCGCTGGACATCGTCGAGGCGCCGTTCAGGGACCTCACGGGCCCGATGCTCGAAGAGGTCCGCCGCTTCACGAGCCGGCCGGGGACGATCGTGATCGTGGTGCTCCCGGAGCTCATCGTGTCGAGCTGGTGGCACTTCCTGCTGCACAACCAGAACGCGCTGTTCGTCAAGCGCCTGTTCCTGTTCGAGCCCGACGTCGTCCTGTCGAGCGTCCCCTACGTCCTGGGCGGCGAGCGGGAACGCAAGGCGGTGCCGGCTCGCTGATGGATCGCGAGGCCGCCGTCGCGCTCTGCCGGGAGAAGTGCCTGAAGGAGACGACCGTCCGGCACCTGATCTCGGTCGAGGGCGTGATGCGCGCGCTCGCGCGGCGGTTCGGCGAGGACGAGGACCTGTGGGGCCTAACCGGCATGTTCCACGACCTCGACCAGGATCACACCGGCGACGACGCGTCGAATCACGCGCGCCTGGCCGCCGAGTGGCTCCGCGAGGCCGGCGTGGACGAGCGCGTGATCAACGGCGTGTTGGCGCACGCCTATCCCGAGTACCGGACCGACCTCATGTCCAAGGCCGTGGTGCACGCCGACGCCGTCGCCGGGCTGCTGGTGGCGGCCTCGCTCGTGCGGCCCGAGAAGGCCACCGGCATGAAGGTGTCCTCGGTCAAGAAGAAGTTGAAGGAGAAGGCCTTCGCGCCCGGCGTGAACCGCGAGGAGGTGCTCGGCGTCGAGGCCGGGCTCGGCCTGCCGCTCGACGAGTTCTTCGAGGTGTCGATCGAGGGCCTGCAGGGCGTCGCCCCCGAGATCGGCCTGTAGCCCGCGTGCTGGAGGCCATGGGTTGGGCGCTCCTGGGCGCCTCGTCCCTGCTGATCGGCGCTGGCCTCTCGTTCGTCCTGCGGATCAGCAAGCCCGTGCTCGGCTTCGTCATGGCGTTCGGGGCGGGGGTGCTGATCAGCGCCGTGGCCTACGAGCTGGTCGAGGAGGCCGTCGGGTTCGGCGCGGCGTCGGGGGTCGTGGCCGTCGCGTTCGCGCTCGGCGCGCTCGTGTTCCTGAGCGGGGACCTGGCGATCGACAAGCGGTTGAAGGGAAGAGGAGCGCAGCCCGGGGGTCTCGGGATCGTCCTGGGCGCGGTGCTGGACGGCATCCCCGAGTCCGTGGTGATCGGCGCCTCGCTGATCAACGAGGACTCGGCGAGCATCGCCGTGGTCGTGGCGGTGTTCCTGTCGAACGTCCCGGAGGCGGTCTCGGCGTCGAGCGACCTCCTGCGCAATGGGTGGTCGCGGGGCCGGATCTTCCTCCTGTGGGTCATCGTGGTCGCGGCCAGCACGATCGCGGCCGGCGTCGGGTACGCGGCCCTCAAGGATGCGTCGGCCGCCTGGATCTCGGGGATCCAGGCATTCTCCGCCGGGGCCATCCTCACGATGCTGGCCGACGAGATGATCCCCGAGGCGTTCGAGTACACGAACCACGACAAGACCGTCGGCGTGGCCCTGGCGTTCGGCTTCGCGGTCTCGGCCGCACTCTCGTTCCGGACCTAGCCGGAGCGGGCCTCCGCCACGGCGTGGGCCGCCTCGCGGCTCTGTGGGTGGCCCGTGACCGCGAGCAGGAACGGCTCGCGTTCGAGCGACAGCAGTGCGACCGACGTCTTCGCGACGACGGTCGCCGTCCGCGGGACGTCCCGCAGGAGCGCGATCTCGCCGACGTAGCCGCCCGCGCCCTGATCGAGCACGTGCCGGTTGCCGCGGCTCACGCTCACCTCGCCGTCCAGGATCACGTAGAAGCGGTCTCCCGGATCGCCCTCGCGGATCAGGACCGTGCCCGGCGCCGCCTCAGAACGCGTCACGTCCGCCATCACGCGTTCGAGGGCCGGGGCCGGCAACGGGGCGAAGAAGGGGATGCCCCGGAGCACGGCCAGGACCTCGGGGTCGGGGGCCTCGGACCGGCGGTCGATCGAGAGCAGGCGCCCCGACGAGAACACGACGACGACCGGCAGGAACGCGCCGATCACGATCAGCGCCGCCTGGACGTCGAACATCTCGATCAGGATCGCGGCCCCGATCGAGCCGATCGCCAGTGCGAGCATCATCAGCCCCTCCAGCACACCGAACACGCGGGACAACACCTCGCTGGGCGAGACCCGCTGCAGGAGCGTGCGTCCGGCCACGTCGCCGACCCCCCGGCCCGCCCCCGCGAACGCGAACAACGTCGGGGCGCTCACCGCCGACGGGGCGACCGAGACCAGCCCGATCGGGACGCCGAACAGCACCG
>JBKPKU010000004.1:0-2934 GCA_046731295.1 Actinomycetota bacterium | reverse complement strand
GAGTTGCGCATGATCAGCGAGTACTCGCCCATGTAGGCCACGACCAGGACGAACCAGGGCAACGCGAGGTGGTTGAGGACGTCGGCCACGTGGCCCAGACCCGACAGGTCTGCTCCGGGCGTCGAGTACCCCCCGGCCGGGAACAGCGACGGGAACGGCCCGACACCGCCCGCGAAGGCCATCAGTACCAGAATGCCGAACCAGAACTCCGGCATCGAGTAGACGAACAAGGTGAACCCCTGCGACCCGACGTCGAACTTGCTCCCGTGTCGCCACCCGCCGTAGATGCCGATGATCAGCCCGAGCGCCGCGGACGCGATCGTGGACGTTGCGACCAGAAGCAGCGTCGGCCAGATGCGCTCGGAGATCACCTGCTTCACGTCCTGCCCTCTGAGGAAGAACGAGTCCCCGAAGTTGAGCGTCAGCGTGTCTTTGGCATAGACCAGGAACTGCTGGGGGAGCGGTTTGTCCAGGCCGAGCTCGTGCGTCACTCTTTCGACGTTCTCCGGGTTGAAGGCGCTCGTGCCGCGAAGCAGCAGCGCCGCGGGATCGCCCGGGATGACCCGGAACAGGAAGAAGTTGAAGACCATGACGAAGGCCAGGGTCAACATCGCCTGCAGCACCTTGCTCGCGATGTAGCGGCGCGTTCCCACCCTGCCTGCTCGCGTCCTTCGCTGTCGCTGTCCTTCTCGATGCTAGACGTCCTCCTCCGCGGCCCGCCGGCGGCGGATCAGGAACACGGCCACCAGCAGGACGATGACCCCGGCGATGATCGCCCAGACCACCGGCGAGATGCCCGTGGTCTCGGTCGCTCCCCCTCCCGCCGATCCGGCGACCGGATGGATCGACAGCCACACCTCGCTGATGCCGCCCCAGCCCTCGAGCGGGTCGCCGTTCGGTTGCGGCTGCGGGATGTAGCCCTCGAAACGATCAGAGCGCCATGCCGAGAAGATCGGGTCGTACCACATGATCGCGTACGGCGCGTCTTCGTAGAACATCTTCTGCATCTCGTGCACGATGTCCCAGCGCGCGGAAGAGTCCGTCTGCGCCAACTGCTGCTGGTACAGCTTGTCGTAGTCCGGATTGCAGTAGTACGCGTCGTTGTTCCCGTACGTGTTCCCGTCCGGCGGCCGCTGGTCGCACGTGAAATACGAGAGCTGTGAAGCCGGGTCCGGGTCGGGATACCAGCCCCAGGAGAACAGCTCGTAGTCGCCGGCGTTGATGATGTCGGTGAGCTTGGCCGAGTTCACCGCGGTGACCTCGGTCTTGATGCCGATCTCCTGGAGCCACTCCGAGATGAACGGGGCGGCGTCCACCGAGGTCTGCTCTGCCGTCCGGACGTAGTAGCGGAAGTCGAGTGGCCGGCCCGGGTCCGGGGAGCCCGCGGGCATCTCGCGGATGCCGTCGCCGTCAGAATCGACGTACCCGGCGTCCTCCAGGAGCTGTTTCGCCCCTTCGATATCCGGACCGAGCTTGTCGGCGCCGGTGGGCGCCCACCGGGCGCCCTGCACCGACACGGGCGGAACGACCGAGTCTCCTGGTACGCCGTAGCCGAGGAGCACCTGCTTGTTCAGGGCCTCGCTGTCGATCGCCATGCGGATCGCTCGACGCACGGTCACGTCAGCGAGCGCCGGATGCCCGTCGCCATGGGGGACGAAGGCTCCCTGTGGATCCTCGTACGCGGACCCGGAGTTCATCCCGATCTCGGAGAACGATGGGATCGTGCCCACCATCGAGTCGATGTTCTGGGCGTTCTTGAGCGTGTTGAAGATGTTGGGCGTGGTGACCTGGCCGAAGTCGATCTCGCCTGTCTGCAGCGCCGTCGCGATCGCGTCGTCGTTCTTGTAGATCCGGTAGATGATCTCGTCTACGGCCGGCTTGGGTCCGGGCCAGTACGGGTTCCGCTCCATCCGGACGAACTCACCGACCTTGTATTCGGCCATGACGAACGGCCCGCTGCCGACCTGCGGGACGTAGCTGTAAGACTTCGGGGAGCAGCGCTCGTCGGGCGACTGGCCCGGGCAGTTGCCCTGCTCGACCTGCTGGAAGATGTGCTTGGGGAGGATGTACGTGTACAGATATGGGCTCTGGCCGTTGTAGAGCCCGGTCGGCTCCTTCGTGGCGAACTCGATATGGGTGGCGTCCGGAGCCGTGACGTCTCCATCGATCTGGGCAACGTAGGTCTGCGGCAGATAGGCGTGGTTGTTCTTGTACAGGTTCAGCGTGTACGCGACGTCGTCGGCCGTCAGGGGCTCGCCGTCGGACCAGAACAGATCGTCGCGGATCGTGTACGTGTAGTGCATCGAGTCGTCACTGACCTGGATGTCGGTGACCAGGCCCGAGTTGAAGCCGTCGAACGTCGGGTCTGGCTGCTCCGAACTGAAGTCGGTGGCGAAGTCGACCGGCAGGTGGAGACTCGCCGTCCAGAAGTAGAACTCGATCGCCGAATATCCCGTCATCGGGCTGAGCGAGTCCGGTTCCGCGGTGGACGCCCAGGTGAAGACCACCTTCTGGCCGTCGTCGCCGGTCGCCCCCGTCGTGTCCTGGGCGTATGCCGCCTGCGCCAGGGCCGCGCTCACGAAGGCTGCCGCCAGCATGAGTGTGATGCCCAGGCGGAAGGCCGTCCGCTGCCTCTTCATCGCTCCTCCTCGAGTCCACCCCCGGGGCCGGCCGGTGTTGGGGCCCCATTCCGATCCTCGTCCGAACCGTTTGAACGGCGATTCGAGACGAAAGTTGTATAGCACGGACACCTCGGGAGGGGGTAGGCACGGGCCGGGCGGCGCCGGCGGTATCGTTCGGCCGTGCACCGCGATCTCGAGCCCGTCCCGGAACTCCCCCCCGAGGACGTTCGAGCATTCGACGACCAGCCTCCCCCGGTTCGCCGGCCTGGTGGCGCTGGGTGGCCATGGTGGTCGCGATCGCGCTGGTCGTGGC
>JBKPKU010000003.1:0-5059 GCA_046731295.1 Actinomycetota bacterium | reverse complement strand
TCGCGTACACCTCGGGCGCCACGCCGTGGGCCGACAGCACCACGACCTGACCCTCGGGCACCT
The DNA here is from genome assembly GCA_046731295.1 of Actinomycetota bacterium. Lineage (GTDB taxonomy): Bacteria > Actinomycetota > UBA4738 > UBA4738 > HRBIN12 > DASSJM01. The sequence continues at coordinate 4,996 of JBKPKU010000003.1, read as the reverse complement.
CGGTCTCCTCCTCGACGAAGATTGCGCCCTTGGCCTCGAGGTCGCGGACCACGTGCGCGTTGTGCACGATCTGCTTGCGCACGTAGACGGGGCGTCCGTGGGCCTGGAGCGCGCGTTCGACTGCCTCGACGGCGCGTTCGACGCCGGCGCAGTACCCGCGCGGGGCGGCGAGCAGGACCTTCGTGGGCATCTCGGAGCCCATCGTACCCGCGCCGGGCGCGGTGACTCCGGGTCAGCAGGATGGCCGCTGATACGGACGCAAACGGACGTTCGGGTCCGTTCCTCTCCCACCCCCCTTGCCCGTCTTCCTCCCCGTCCATGGATGGCAGACGCGCGGGGTGCGGGCGAGCCGGGACCCGGGCGATCGAGCGCGTCGATAGGTCAACGGTGTCCGACCCGGAGGAGGTGATCCAGCACCCACGACCTATCGCGAGCCGGCTCCGCATAACTGCGAGGCCCGGCGCGGGCCCGGCCTCCAGCCCGGTCCATCGCGGGGGGTGAAACCACACATGTTCAGACGACCCACGATGCGCCGCGCGCTCGTCTCGGCGCTCGCGAGCGCCTCGCTGCTGGCCCCGGCCGCCCTCTCGGCCACGGCCGCGGAGGCGCGGAGCGTCCCCCTCAGCGTCTGCGAATACGAATGGCAGAGAGGAGCCCGGCACATCAAGCAGCTCGTCCGGTGCGCGGCACGCCGGTGGTCCGTTCCCGGCGGTGCCGTCAAGGCGATCGAGGTCGCGGACTGCGAGTCGCACCTCAACCCGGGAGTCCGCAGCAGCAGCGGCAGCTACGCCGGCTTGTATCAACAGTCGACGCGATACTGGCCCTCGCGCGCGACCGGGTTCGGGCAGGGCGATCGCTCGGTATTAACGGCCGGCCAACATCATCGTCTCGATCCGGATGGCGCACGCCGACGGCTCATGGAGCACATGGGCCGGTTGCGCCTGACGCTCCCGATCAGGTGAATTGGCCGGGACGCGCCGAGTCGCGGCCCGGTCCGTGAGGAGCGATCCGTCAGCTGCGGACCGGGCCGCCGGAACCCTTCACCGCGTCGCGCACATCGTCGATCGAGCCGACGACGACGGCGCCGGGTGTTCGGCGATCGGCGATCACGCGCAGGAATGGATAGGCCTCGAGCGCCCGTTCGACCAGCCCGGGGAACGCGCCGAACGCCACCAGCACCTGCGGCCGCTGCTCGTGAAGCCGCGCGAGGGCCTCCTCCTCCGACGTCGCGCCCGGCGCGAGCTCCCACTCCGCCGAGACCGTGGCGCGCCGCAGCGCGTCCAGGGCGGAGGCGTCGGTGGCCACGCACAGGACCTTCAGCGCCCGGCACATGTCAGAGCCAGTCGCGCTTTCGAAACATCCAGTACAGCAGGCCGGCGCTCGCGGCCATGATGCCGAGCGCGAGCGGGTAGCCGAAGGTCCAATCGAGCTCGGGCATGTGGCGGAAGTTCATGCCGTAGATGCCGGCGACCAGCGTGGGGATCAGGATGATCGCCGCCCACGCCGTGAGCTTCTTCATCACGACGTTCATCCGGTTCGACACCTGGGCGAGCTGGAGCTCGCGCGCAGAGGTGAGCAGGTCCCGGACGTTGTCGTTCAGCTCCATCGACCGGATCACGTGGTCGAGCACGTCGCGGAAGTAGGGCACCAGCGGCTGCGTGACGACCGTGGGCGTCTCGAGCAGCAGGTCGACCACCTCCCGCATCGGGGAGGTCAGGCGCCGGAACCGCACCACCTGCTGGCGCATGCGGAAGATCGTCTGCGCGAGCGTTCGCGTCCGCGCGCCCCTGGGGTCGTCCTCGTCCAGGGCCACGGCGTCCTCGACGTCGTCCGACAGGTCCTCGAACCGCTCGATCGCGTCGAGGTAGCCGTCGACGATCTCGTCCAGGATCAAGTACAGGAGGAAACCGATGCCCTCCTTCGACAGATCGGGGGCGCTCTCGAACCGCTCGCCCGTGTTGCCGAACTCGAACTTGGGCTCGCGCCGGATCGTCGCGACGAAGGTGCCGCCGCCCGCGAACAGGTGCACCTCGCGGTCCACGATCTGGTCGCGCTCGTCGAGCTCGATCCCGTGCGCGACCAGGAACAGGTGCTGAGGGTAGAAGTCGACCTTGGCGCGCTGGCCCCACTTGCGACTGTCCTCGACCGCGAGGTCGTGCAGGTCGAGCGTCTTCTGCAGCTCCGTGAGCTCGTCGTCCGAGGGATCGATCACGTCCACCCACACACGTTGGTCGTCGCGTCGGGCGGCCTCGATCGCCGCGGGATCGAAGGGGACCTCGTGCTTGAGCGCACCGTTCTTGAAGACCCGACAGGTGATCACGGCGCGGCGAGCGTATCGCAGCGCCGCCGAACGACGGGCATCCCGGTCGGGTTGGGAAGATGGGGCGTGACCCACCTGGAGCCGCTCCTGCGTTTCTGGCGCGCGCACGACGCCCTCTTCGAACGCGTCGAGCCGGCTCCTTGGGGCGCCGTCGTCTCGGACGCTCGGTTCCCCGTGATCCGGGAACCGAACTACGCGCGCGTCGAGGCGGCCGAGCCGGTCGGACTCGCCGAGATCGAGGACAGGCTCCTGCCGGCGATGCGGCGGACCGGCAGCCCGGGCGCGCACGTCGTCGTCTTCGAACCCGAGGTGCAGACCGAGCTGATCGCCGAGGCGAGCACCCGGGGCGATCACATCACCTGGGACCTGGTGATGCGGATCGACGAGCCCGGCGACCCCGGCAGGGACCACGTCGAGGAGGTCCGCAACCCGGACGCCGGGTTCTGGCGGATCCACCGCGCGTCCGCGACGCTGTTCGACATCGAGGGCGAGGAGACGCTCGACCAGCTGCAGGCGATGGAGCGGACGGTGATGGTCCCGGCGGGACGGCGGTGGTTCGCCGCGCGGGACGAGGGTCGCCCGGTGGCGCTCGCGGCGCTGACGGTGCTCGACGGCACGGGGTTCGTTGACCACGTCGTCACGTTCCCGCAGGCCCGGCGTCGCGGACACGCGGCCTCGCTCACGCGCCGGCTGGTGTTCGAGGCGACGGAGGCGGGGGCCGGGACCACCATGCTCCTGGCCGATCCCGACGGCGACGCGGTTCGGATCTACGAGCGGATCGGCTTCGAGCGCGTCTCCCACCTCGCGAGCTGGGTCTCTCCGCTCGCGCGCTGACGCACCTCACGCGGTCCGGGTCCTGGCGGTGGCCAGGACCCTGTCGATCCGGACCTTGCGTTCGAGCGCCCGCTCGAGCAGGCGCGAGGCTTGCAGGGCCTCGGCGACCGCCGCGTCCGGGTTCGCCGATCCGCTCACGCGGATCCGGATCTCCCGGTCGCGCACCTCGACGGCGACGTCGAGCCGCTCGCCCTCCGGGCCGCGCGCGATCGCGTGCGCGATGCGCAGCAGACCGCTCATGACCACGACGGCCTCCTGCTCGTCATCCGGCAGCTCGGCGAAGGGCGCGTAGACGGCCCTGGGGTCCTTGCCGCGGGAGAAGCGGACGAGCGACGCGAGCACCGCGACCTGGTCCGGGTCGAAGCCGCGCAGGCCGGCGTTCTCCACCAAGTACGCCCCGTGCTTGTGGAGCCGGGCCGGCGAGACTCGCGCGCCGATCTCGTGCAGGCGGGCGGCGTGGCCGAGCAGTTCGCGCTCGCCGGCCCCGAGCCCGTGGAGCGATCCCGTGTCGTCGAACAGGCGGGCCGCGATCCGGGCCACCATCTCCACGTGCACGGGATCCTCCCCCCATGCGCGGACGAGCCGGTCGACCGAGCGGCGCCTGAGCTGCTCGGGCTCGGGGGCAGGCCCGCCGGCCAGCCCGAGCGCATCGAGCACCGCGCCCTCCCGCAGGCCCCACTCGGAGTGGACGAGCCGCTTCACGCCGAACGCCGTAGCGGCGGCCGTCAGGATCCACCCGCCCGCCGGCAGGAGTTCCGCGCGCCGTTCGTCCACGCCGGGGACACGCAGGCGCTCGGCCAGCGGGAGCGAGGCCAGGTCGCGCGTGAGATCGCGGAGCTCGGCCACCGAGAGCTCGAACTGGTTGAGCGAGGCCGGCGGGGCGCCCCATCGCCTGGCCGCGAGCACCCTAGCGAGCGCGCCCGCGGTGCCGCCGCTCGCGATGCAGCGGACGGGCTCGGCCGCCTCGACCTCCGGGACCAGCGGCGCGACCGCGTCCTCGACCGCGGCCCGGACGGCCTTGCGCTCCTCACGCGTCGGAGGGTCGCCGGACACGAGCAGCCCGGTGAGCCGCCCAGCCCCCACCGGCAGGCTGCGGCCCCACCGAAGGCCCTCGTCGTCGGCGAGCGCGACCTCGAGGCTCCCGCCGCCGAGGTCGAGCAGCAGGGTCGCGCCATCGCCAAGCGCCACGCTCGCGGCGACGCCGGCGAACGTGAGCCTCGCCTCCTCGCGGCCGTCGATGAACCGCACCGGGGCGCCGATCGCCCCCTCGAAGAGTTCCTCGAGTTCCTCGCGGTCGGGGCTGTCGCGAAGGGCGCTCGTCGCGAGCGGGACCAGGCGATCGGCCCCGGTCCGGGTGGCGATGTCCTTCAGGCGCCGGGCCGTCTCGGCGGCGCGGCCGGCGACCTCGTCGGGGATCCGGGCCTCCTCGGCCAGCACGCGTCCGAGGTTCAGCACGACGCGGTCGCGCAGGACCGGCGTGAGCGAGCCGTCGCGGTCCGCGTCGGCCACCAGCAGCTGGAACGTCGTGCTGCCGAGGTCGAGCACCGCGAACCGCGTGGGCGTGGCCACGCGCCTACCCGGCTGGCGCGGGAAGGTAGTGGGCCGTTCGGATGCGGCCGAGCTCCCGGTCCAGGACCCAGACCGATCCCTTCGCGATCCCGGTCCCCTGGATCGTGGCGCCCCCGCCCGCCAGGCGATCGATCATCGCCTCGATCTCCCGACCGTGACCGCACAGCGCCGCCGGCCGGCCGTCGAGCGACGCGAGCAGCGTCAGCGCCTCGTCCACCGGGACGCCCTCGGCCAGCGACGGCTCGGGTTCGAGCGCCAGCTGGCGCTCGGCCG
>JBKPKU010000002.1:0-9402 GCA_046731295.1 Actinomycetota bacterium | reverse complement strand
CGGTCGCCGCTGGAGATCGTCGAGATGCTGAACACCTACTGGGCGAGCGCCGTCCCCACCGTCACCGAACGCGAGGGCGGCCTGATCGAACGCTTCGCCGGCGACGCGATCCTGGTGGTGTTCAACGCGCTGGACGATCAGCCCGATCACGCCGTGCACGCCGTCCGCGCCGCGGTCGAGATGCAGCAGGGCGCGGAGAAGACCGCGAGGGACCACGCCGACTGGCCCCGATTCCGCATCGGCGTGAACACCGGACCGGCCGCGCTGGCGATCGTCGGCGCCGGGCAGCAGCGGAGCTTCACGGCCATCGGGGACACCACCAACGTCGCGGCCCGCCTCCAGGCGGCGGCCGAGCCCGGGAGCGTGCTGATAGGCGAGGCCACGTACGAGCTCGTTCGCGAGCAGATCCCGCCAGAGCCGTTCGGCGAGCTCGAGCTCAAGGGCAAGCCGGCGCCGGTGTCCGTCTACGAGGTGTTCGCCGGCGCCGATCGCGGATGAGCGCGAGTCAGTCCCCGGCCGGCACGAGCTTGAACACCTCGCCGCTCAGCGCGCACACGTACAGCTCGCCCTCGGCATCCTCGCCGAACGACGCGAGCCCCTCGACGGCCGGGCCGAGGAACCGGTGGCCCATCGCCTGGTCGCCGCGCAGGACGAACGCCTCCAGCCGACCCTGGCAGTAGTCGCCGAACACGTACGCGCCCACAAGGTCCGGGATGGCGGTCCCCCGGTACACGTAGCCGCCGGTGACCGAACAGACGGAGCCGTTGTGGATGTACTCGAATACCGGCATCGTGAGCCCCGTCAGATCCTCGTCGCCCGCGTACAAGTGCGAACCCTCGTACCGGTTCCACCCGAAGTTCAGGCCGCCCGGCGAACCAGCCCGATCGACGTCGACCTCTTCCCAGGCGCTCTGACCGACGTCGCCGATCCACAGGTCGCCGGTCTCGCGATCGAACGAGAACCGCCAGGGGTTGCGCAGCCCGTAGTCCCAGATCTCGGCTTTCGCGCCGACCCTGCCCACGAACGGGTTGTCCTTCGGGACGCCGTAGGGCCGCCCGTCCGAGGGCCTGGGCCAGATGCGCAGGATCTTGCCCAGCAGGGTCGACAGCGACTGGCCGTTGCCGTAGGGATCGCCGCCGCTGCCGCCGTCGCCGAGCGCGACGTACAGGTAGCCGTCCGGCCCGAACGCGAGCGCGCCGCCATTGTGGTTCGAGAACGGTTGGTGTACGAACAGGACGTCGCGGCGCGAGCCCACGTCCGCGCCGGCGTCACCGAACGCGAACTCGGTCACACGCGTGTTGCCGTTCGTGTCGGTGAAGTCGACGTAGAGGAAGCGGCCGTTCGGCGAGAACGCGAGCCCGAGCAGCCCCTGCTCGCTCCCGAGCGAGACCTGTCCCGTGAGATCCAGGACGGTCCGGGGTTCGGCGCCGCCGGCGAGCGCCACCACCCGGCCCACCTTCTCGGCCACATAGAGGGCGGGGTCGCCCGGCCGCACCGCGATCGCGAGCGGCTGCTCGAGGTTCGCCACGGGCTCGAGCTCGACGCGCGCCTGCGCCAGGCCACCGGTCGGCGAGGACGCCGGGGCGGTGCCGCCAGACGACACGGCCGGACCGAACGGCGTGGGCGTCGGGGAGGCCCGCGGCGGCTCGCCGTTCGCCCCGCACGCCGAGGCGATGAGCGCCGTCGCGAGGAGCGCGCTTCCGATGGTCCGGAGCGCAGAACGGGAGGGCCGGGCGGCCCTCCCGGGTTTGCTGGGTGTCACGGACCCAGGGTAGCGACCCTTCCCCTCTACGGTCCGGCTCTTCCGTTCGATCGCCCGATCCTGCGCCGGCGAAGGACCACGACGGCGGCACCGAACAGCAGGGCGGCCGCCCCGACGACCGACCACGCGACGACGTCGTTCGAATCCGGCGCCGGCCGGGTGGACGCGCTGCGGAGCTCGAGGTCGGCCGGGTCCACCTTCACGACCGGGCCGTCGCCGGTGGTCGTATCGATCGCACCCCCGGCGCCGCTGCCGACCACGACCACCCCGACCATGCCGACGTGGTACGTGCAGACGTACGGGTACACGCCGGGCTCCTCGAACCGGTACGTCACCTCCCTGCCGTGCCGGAGCCCGTCGTAGTCGCCCCACGTCGCGTTCGCACCGAGGACCGAGTGCTCGAACCCGTCCCGGTTGGTGAACGTCACCGGGTCCCCCTTGGGCACGCGCAGGATCGTCGGGCTGAAGCAGTAGTCGCGGATGTCGAGCGCCGTGCCGTTCCCCTCCGTGACCGGCTTACCGCACCCGCCGCCGCCGCTCGCCGTGGCGGACGCGGGCGTGAGCGCGAGGGCCACGAGCGCGAGCCCCGCCGCGAGGGACACCCGCCGGATGATCGATGCCATCGGCCGCTCCTCTCGTCGTTCCACCGAACACGACCGCGTGGCCCGGCGAGCGGTTCCACGCGGTCGATGGACGACGTGTAGGAGAATGGGAGACATGGCGGTTCCGTCGCAGATGCTGCCGCTCGGGACCAAGGCGCCCGAGTTCTACCTCCCCGACGTGACCGACGGGCGGCTCGTGAGCCTGTCGGACTTCGAGGCCAAGCGGGCCCTGTTGGTGATGTTCATCTGCCGCCACTGCCCGTACGTCCGGCACGTGCGGGAGGAGCTCGCCAGGCTCGGCCGGGACTTCGCCGGCTCCGAGCTGGGGATCGTGGCCATCAGCTCCAACGACGTCGACGAGTACCCCGAGGACCGGCCCGAGAGCCTGGCCGAGGAGGCGCGGGAGGCCGGCTACGCCTTCCCGTACCTGTTCGACGAGACCCAGGAGGTCGCCAAGGCCTACACCGCCGCGTGCACGCCCGACTTCTTCCTGTTCGACGCGGATCGGGCGCTCGTCTACCGCGGGCAGCTGGACGACAGCCGGCCCAGCAACGGACTCCCCGTCACCGGCACCGACCTGCGCGCGGCGATCGACGCGGCGCTGTCCGGAACGCCGGTGTCCGAGGACCAGCGCGCGAGCATCGGCTGCGGCATCAAGTGGCGCGCGGGCAACGAGCCCGCGTACGCCTGAGCCTCAGCGCGTCGCTGCCTCGGTCCGATCCTCCGGGGCCGGTCGGTCGCCCTCGGGCAGCTCGAGCCGGACGATCGCCCCGCCACCGGGGGCGTTCTCGGCCACGGCCCGCCCGCCGTGCGCCTCCGCCACCTGACGCACGATCGCGAGCCCGAGCCCGCTCCCCGGCATCCCGCGCGCGGACCTGGCCCGGTAGAAGCGATCGAACACGTGCGGGAGGTCCTGCTCGTCGAAACCCGGCCCGTGGTCGCGAACGGCGACGGTCGAACCCGTGACGCCGACCTCGATCTCGGAGCCGGGGGGGCTCCACTTGGCCGCGTTGTCGAGCATGTTCCGGACGGCACGCGAGATCCGGACGGCGTCCCCGGTGACCACGCTCGGCCTGAGGTCGGCGGTCACGGTGAGCGCCGGCGCGCCGCGTTCGAACCGCGCGACGTCCTCGCGTACGACGTCGTCCAGCCGCACGTCGTCGAACGCGAGCGGCTGCTCCGATCGGCGCGCGAGCTCGACGACGTCGTTGACGATCGCCGTGAGCTCCTCAAGCTGCGTCCGCACGTCGGCAAGGAGCGCCTCGCGCTCCCGAGGGTCGGTCAGGCGCCCGCTGGCCAGCAGGTCGATATTCGTGCGAACGCTGGTGAGCGGCGTCCGGAGCTCGTGCGACGCGTCGGCTACCAGCTGCCGCTGCGCAGTGACCGAGCCCTCGAGCGCGGCCATCATTGCGTTGAATCGGGCGGCGAGGCGGCCGATCTCATCGTCCGTGGCCGGCTCGTCGATCCGCAAGGACAGGTCGCCGGTCTCGGTCACGCGTTCGGCCGCGTCGGAGAGCCGGGCCACCGGAGCCGCGGCCGTCCGGGTCACCGCGTAGCCGAGGCCGACCGCGAGGGCCACGCCCCCCGCGGACACGAGGATCATCATCAGCGCGAGCGTGCGCAGGGTCTCGTCCACCTCGGTCAACGGCCGGGCCAGCATCACGGTGAACCCGCGGCCAACCGGGACGGACAGGGCGCGGAAGTGGATGCCGCCGCCGCCGGTGTCGCGGATCACCGGCACCTCGGAGATCACGGGCTCGAGCGGCGGCGCGTTCGGCGCCTTGATGATGCCGCCGGCGGGCGTGACCACCTGCAGGACGAAGGATGGCTCGCCGGGATCGATCCGGACCGGCGGGAGGTTCCCCCCCACGATCGGCAGCCTCAGGTGCTCGATGAACGGGAGGCGGGCCCGGAGCGACTCGTCGATCTGCGAGCGGAGCTCCGAGCGGACGAAGAACCAGGTCACGATCGACGCGGTCGCGACCGCGACCGCCACGGCGGCCGCGGACGCCACGGTGAGGCGCCGTCGGAAGGTCACGCCCGGACCCTCATTCGGTCTCCTTCAGGACGTAGCCGACTCCTCGGACCGTGTGGATGAGTCTCGGCTCGCCGTCGGCCTCGGTCTTGCGGCGCAGATAGCCCACGTAGACCTCGAGGGTGTTCGACGTCGGGCCGAAGTCGTACCCCCATACCCGGTCGAAGATCACCTCGCGCGTGAGCACGCGCCTCGCGTTCAGGAGGAAGAGCTCGAGCAGGTTGTACTCGGTGCGCGAGAGCTCGATCCGCCGCCCGCCCCGGCGCACCTCCATGGACACCGGATCGAGCTCGAGGTCGGCGAACCGCAGCGGCTCGTCCCCCGGCGTGGCGCTCCGGCGCAGCAGGGCCCTGATCCGCGCCAGCAGCTCCTCGAGCGCGAACGGCTTGACGACGTAGTCGTCCGCACCGGCATCGAGACCCTCGACGCGGTCGCCCACCGTGTCGCGGGCGGTCACCATGAGCACGGGCGTCCGGTCCCCAAGCTCGCGGAGGCGGCGGCACGCCTCGAACCCGTCCATGACGGGCATCAGGACGTCGAGTAGAACGAGCTCGGGGCGCTGCTCCGCGATCGCGTCCAGCGCCTGCCTGCCGTCGGCGGCCGTGGTGACGCTGTAGTGCTGGGCCTTCAACGCGCGTTCGAGAGCGTCTCGAACGGCGGGCTCGTCGTCCACGACCAGGATCGTGCTCACCGATCAAGTCTGCCCGAACCCGCTGAGAGCCGGATGAGAACGGTCCCCGGCGCGGAGACGATGCGCCGGGGACCGCGTTCGGAGCGTCTCCGGTGAGGGGGTCAGAACACCGAGAGCTCCGATGCGTCCCCGTCCGTGACGTTGGGCACGCCGGGGAAGACGGCGGGCCTCCCGTTCACGAGATCGCTCGCCTTCTCCTCGAGGTCGCCAGCGAGCGCGTCCGCCTGCCGTCGCGTGAGCGCCCCGTCCTCGACGGCGGCATCCAGTCGGGCCTGCATCGAGGCGACGACGGCGTCGACGACCTCGGAGACCGGGACGCCGTGCGCACGCCCGACGTCGGCGATCGTGTCGCCGCCGCGGAGCGACGAGACAAGATCGGACACGTCGATCCCGATCGCATCGGCCGCCTCGGCGATTGGACCCTCCGGCTCCATCCAGATGCCCGGGAACGCGATCCCACGTCCTGCGCCGAACGGGAAGGGAGCGAGGTCGCCGTTGACGAGATCGGTCGCCCGCTCCCGCAGATCGGCCGAGAGCTCGTCCGCCTGCGCCTGCGTCAGCCGTCCGTCCCCGACGAGCTGATCCAGATGAACCTGCTCGCTCGCGACCACGGCGTCGACGACGTCGGAGACCGGGACGTCGTGCGCCCTCGCGACGTCGGCAATCGTGTCGCCGTCCCGGAGCGCCGAGACGAGCTCCGTGGTGCCGATCCCGATCTCCTCCGCCGCCGCATCCAGCGACCCCGCCGCGCCCAGGCAGAGGCCTAGCTCCCGACCGCCGCCGTCCGTGTCCGAAGCGGCGAGCCCGATCCCGGGTGCGAAGACGAGCGCCCCGATCAGGCCACCGAGTCCGACCGAGCCGGCGACCACGCCCCCCATCAGGATCTTCCGCGTGCGCATCGCTCTCTCCTTTCGTAGCGGACCGGGCCATCGTCGGGGGCGGGCATGAGGGGAGGCTGAGCCGGGCATGAGGGTTGGCTGACAACTCGGATTGCGCGGCCGTGCCGAGGCGACGGAGCATGGGCTCGTGCTGGCGCTCGGGTGGTACGAGGTCATCAAGTTCTTCCACGTCCTGCTCGCGATCGTCGCCGTCGGGTTCAACGCCACGTACGGGATCTGGCTCGCGAGGGCCGCGAGGCAGCCGGAGCACGAGGCGTTCACGCTCCGCGGCGTGAAGCTGCTCGACGATCGTTTCGCGAACCCGGCCTACGCGCTGCTGCTCATCACCGGCCTGCTCATGGTGTGGATCGGCGACCTCGACCTCACGCAGTTCTGGCTGCTGGCCGCGCTCGTGCTGTACGCGATCGCCGTCATCCTCGGGTTGCTCGTCTACACGCCGACTCTCCGGAACCAGATCGCGGTCCTCGAGTCCTCGGGTGCCGCCTCGACCGAGTTCCAGGCGCTGTCCAGACGCGGCACGGTGCTCGGGATCGTCCTCGCGGTCGACGTGATCGTGATCGTGTTCCTGATGGTCACCAAGCCGACAGTCTGATCGTTGGACGCCCGGCGTCTCGATACGCGAACATCGGCGAGATGGTCGCCCACAACGCCACCCTGGACACCGTTCCGGTCGCGGCCCTGAAGGCGTTCGGCGATCGGTTCGGCGGGCGCCTGTTCGAACCGGGCAGCGCGGGCTACGACGAGGCGCGGACGATTTGGAACGGGGCGATCGATCGCCGGCCGGGCCTGATCGCGCGCTGCGCGGACGCGTCGGACGTCGTGGCGGCGGTGCGCTTCGCGCTCGAACACGACCTGCGGATGTCGGTTCGGAGCGGCGGGCACGGGGTCGCTGGCCTCTCGCTGTGCGACGACGGCCTGGTGATCGACCTGTCGGCGATGAAGGGGATCCGCCTCGACGGTGATCGGGGGGAGGCCCGCGTGGATGCCGGCGTCACGCTCGGCGAGCTCGACCGCGCAGCCCAAGCCTTCGGCCTCGCGGTGCCGGCCGGCATCGTCACCCACACGGGGGTCGCCGGGCTCACGCTCGGCGGCGGGATCGGGTGGCTCACGCGCAAGCACGGTCTGACCGTCGACAACCTGGTGGAGGCCGAGGTGGTCACCGCCGACGCCGAGCTCGTTCGCGCGAGCGACGACGCGAACGCCGATCTTCTCTGGGGGCTGAAGGGCGGCGGCGGCAACTTCGGTGTCGTGACGTCGTTTCGTTTCCGGGCGCATCCCATCGGTCCGACCGTCGTGGCCGGCCCGATCCTGTTCCCGCTCGAGCGCACCGCCGAGGTCATGCATGCCTACCGCGACTGGGCGCTCGACGCACCCGACGAGCTGACGACGATCCTGAACCTCCGGCGCGCCGCCGCATCGTGGGTCCCCGAACACCTTCGGGGCGTCCCGGTCTGCATCGTGATCCCGTGCTGGTGCGGCCCGATCGAGGAGGGACTCCCGTTCGTCGAGCCGATCAAGCGGCTCGGCCCGATCCTGGACCTGTGCCGGCCGAGGCCGTGGCTCGAGCATCAGGCGATGTTCGACGGCTCCGTCGTGCCGGGCTGGCACTACTACTGGAAGTCGGTCGAGCTCGATCGGCTCTCGCCCGTTGCCGTCGACGCGATCGTCGAGCGCACGGAGGCCGTCACGTCGGCGCGCTCGTACACGATCGCGTTCCAGCTCGGCGGCGCGATGGCCCGCGTGGGCGAGCCGGAGACGGGATACGGGCGGCGTGTTGCCGGGTTCGACGTGAACGTCAACGCGGTCTGGCTCCCCGAGGAAAGCGGCGACGGCCCGACGCACGTCGGATGGGTTCGTTCGCTGTTCGGCGACCTGGAGCCGATGGCGCGCGGCGTGTACGTGAACTTCCTGGGCGAGGAGGGGCAAGACCGCGTTCGGAGCGCGTACGGCCCCCGGACCTACGACCGGCTCGCCGAGCTGAAGGCCCGCACCGACCCCACGAACATGTTCCGCTTCAACCAGAACGTCCTGCCTGCGTCCTGAGCCGATTCGGCCCCGTCCGAACTGGGTATCCATTCGAGGCTACCGATCGGGGAGGTCGTCATGGGCATGACCAGCACGATCAAGGGGTACGGCAACGCGGCGCGGTCTCGCGCCGGGTCGATGGGGCACAAGGCCAAGGACCGGATGCTCGAGAAGCGGCTGGACCGGGCGACCGACGAATCGGACCGCCTGCGCTTCGAGAACGAGGTGCTTCGCGACGAGGTCATGGAGGCCCGGTCCGAGCACCAACGGATCCTCGACCTGCTCGAGTCGCGTCTGCCGGACGCTCACGACGAGGATCACCACTCGCACAAGGGCCGGTGGTTTCTGTTCCTGATCGCGGTCGGCGGTGCCGCCTTCGCGCTGTTCCGGCAGCTCCGCCCGGCGAACGACGAGTGGGGTGCTGGCCGCGGGGCGACGGCCTAGGACGTTTCGATCCCGACCGAACAGCAGACCGCCGGGTTGCCCGGCGGGTGCATCATGGACGGGTGACCGGCTCGCATCCGACGACGTACTGGACGGGGCTGCCGGACGGGCGGGTGCGCTGCGACGTCTGCCCCCGCGCGTGCGCCCTGCACGAGGGGCAACGGGGGCTCTGTTTCGTGCGCGCACGCGAAGGCGACGCCATCGTCCTGACCACGTACGGCCGTTCGAGCGGCTTCTGCGTCGACCCGATCGAGAAGAAGCCCCTGAACCACTTCCTGCCGGGCTCGTCGGTGCTCTCGTTCGGAACGGCGGGATGCAATCTGGCGTGCCGGTTCTGCCAGAACTGGGACATCTCGAAGTCGCGCGAGATCGACACGCTCGCCGACGCTGCGTCGCCGGAAGCCATCGCCAAGGCGGCCGAGCGCCTGGGCTGCCGGAGCGTCGCCTTCACCTACAACGATCCGGTGATCTTCCTCGAATACGCGATCGACGTGGCCGACGCCTGCCGAGACCGGGGCATCAAGGCCGTCGCCGTCACTGCGGGCTACATCAACGACGCGCCTCGACGCGAGTTCTATCGACACATGGACGCGGCCAACGTCGACCTGAAGGCTTTCACGGACGACTTCTACCACCGCACGTGCTCGGCCCGGCTCGGTCCCGTGCTCGACACGCTCGAGTACCTCAAGCACGAGACCGATGTCTGGTTCGAGATCACGAACCTGATGATCCCGGGCGTGAACGACTCGCCCGAGGAGACCGACGCGATGACGCGATGGGTTACCGAGCGTCTCGGGGTCGACGTCCCGATGCACTTCACGGCGTTCCACCCGGACTGGAAGATGCTCGACCGTCCCTCGACCCCGCCGGAGACGCTCCAGCGCGCCCGGCGGATCGCGCTGGACAACGGCCTTCGGTACGCCTACACGGGGAACGTGCAAGAC
>JBKPKU010000001.1:0-1244 GCA_046731295.1 Actinomycetota bacterium | reverse complement strand
CCCGAGCGCCTCCGACGAGCGCCGGTCGACGCGCTCGAGCGTCCGCTCCAGGTACAGGCTGCCGAACGCCGCGGCCACCGAGCCCTCGCGACGGACCTCGCGCCGCACCGACAGCGTCACCACCGCGAACGCGACCGCCATCAGCAGGTGCCACTCCCACCACGACGCGTGCCAGCTTCGCGCGACCGCGACCGCGATCAGCCCCCTCGGCCAGCAGCACGAACGCGACCGCGACCGACAGTGGCAGCGTTCGGCGCCTCGCTCGGTAGATGCCGAGGTAGCGCCACCCCGCGAACGCGTAGAGCGCGACGCCGACCGGCGCGAGGAAGCGGCAGAAGGGCGGGCCCTCCTCCTCGAGCGGGCGGTCGAAGACGTTGACCCTCGCGATCGAGGCGACGGCCCACGCGATCAGACCGCGGCCAGCACGCCGAGGATGAGCACCCGGCGCCGAAGGATCGCGTCCGCGGCCCCGGGACCGAGCTCGGTCGCAGACGCGGCCGCGAAGACGGAGGCAAGCAGCAGGCCGATCGGAGTGGCGATCGTGAACCCGGAGTTCGGGTGATCCAGGAGCACGCCCGGCGTGGCCAGCGCGTGGAGCCCGAGGAAGCCCGAGCTCGCGATGAGCGCCAGCGAGACCAGGAACAGGCGCGCGTCGTCGCGGCGTTGGGCCGCGTCGCTCGTGATCAGCGCGAGCCCGACGTTGATGAGTGCGACCCCGAGCACCAGCAGGAAGTGGGACGGGTGGTGCTCCCACTGGACGTCGAGGTCCGGCACGGCCAGCAGCAGCAGGAGCCCCGCGACCGGGATCGCGAGCAGTACGGCGAGGAGCCATATCCGCGGGCGGTCCTTCACGTCTCCTCCGTCGTCGAAGCTCCGGACCGTCGCGCTGCGCGAACGCGTCTCACGCCTCGTTTCGGATAGTAGGCTAGGTGTCTCGGGCCTGCGCCCGAAGGATCCTCGACCGACGAACGACCCGGAGTCCTCGATCGACGGTGCTCGGCGTGCCGTCCACGCCGACGAGGTGGGTCGGACGGATGCACCTTCCAAGGAGGAGCGATGCCGGATAGCGTCGGCAAGCGTAAGCGCCGCGACGTGACCGCGCGCAAGCACGCCGCCCGCGAGGAACGGCGCCTCGCCCGGGCGAGCAGGAAGAAGGACCGCGAGGCTGGCCTGATCGAACCCGGGCCGCCCATCGGAGAGGCCGAGCAGAGCGAGTGGCTGCGCGACGAGCCCGGCGAGGAGGC